>NZ_JBHTXX010000079.1:0-1093 GCF_042791415.1 Arthrobacter sp. NPDC056691 | reverse complement strand
CTAGACGATATGTCTGAGGGGTTGTGGCCGGGGCTGGGGTGCTGGCCCTTCTGATTCGTCCATTATCGCCGGGCAGTTCCGGACCGCGGGCTTTGGTGCATGGCTCGTTTCCGGGTGGCCGCGGTCCGGAAACCATCGCGGCGTGAATGACCTCTGTCAGAAGGGCCAGGAATTGGTGGGGCTGGAACCTTCTCTTCAATCTCGCGTGGGTTGTTCCCAGACTTAATCCATTGGGGCAGAGCCACATTTGAAGTTTGGAGGTTCCAGCTATGCACGAGCGTACTCACGTCGGCCTGGATGTCCACGCCCTGTCGGTTGTTGCGTGCGCGATCGATGGTGAGACCGGCGAGGTTCTCCGGGGCCGGCTGACGCCGGACCATGCTGAGATTCTGGCCTGGATCAGGGCCCTGCCTGGCCCGTGCCGGGTGGTTTACGAGGCCGGACCGACAGGTTTCACGCTGGCCAGGTTCCTGCGGAGCTCCGGTGTTGACTGTGTGGTCGCGGCGCCGTCCAAGCTTCAACGCCCGCCCGGGGACAGGGTGAAAACGGACCGGAACGACGCCCTGCATCTGGCCCGGCTGTTGAAACTCGATGAGATCACCGAGGTCACTGTTCCGGATCCCGGGCAGGAAGCGGCCAGGGACCTGGTCCGGGCCCGGGAAGATACCCGCGGGGACCTGATGCGGGCCCGGCACCGGGTCTCGAAGCTGTTGCTGCGCCAGGGCATTCATTACAGCGGCGGGGATACCTGGACCCTGGCCCACATGTCGTGGCTCTACCGGCAACGTTTCGATTCTCCGGCCCTGCAGCTGACCTTCGACCTGGCCCTCGAGACCGTCACCGAAACGTTGGCCCGCCGCGACCGCCTGGATGCAGCCATCACGAAATTGGCCTACGACAGCGAATACACCCCCGTGGTGAGGGCGCTGGAATGCCTGCGCGGCATCTCGACGCTGACCGCGTTTGGGCTGGCCGTGGAGATTGGGGACTGGAACCGCTTCACCGGCCGCACGATCGGCGCTTACCTGGGTCTGGTGCCTACGGAGAATTCCTCGGGCCAGCGTCGCTCCCAGGGCGGCATCACCAAGACCGG
>NZ_JBHTXX010000078.1:0-1174 GCF_042791415.1 Arthrobacter sp. NPDC056691 | reverse complement strand
GACTGGTCCTTCCGGGTCGGGTTCACCCCGCGTGAGGGCCTGGTCCTGCACCAGCTGAAGTTCCGTGACCAGGGCGTGGACCGTCCGGTGATCAACCGGGCCTCGCTCTCGGAAATGGTCGTCCCCTACGGTGACACCGCCCCGGTGCAGGCGAAGAAGAACGCGTTCGATTCCGGTGAGTACAACATCGGGAACATGGCCAACTCCCTGACCCTGGGCTGTGACTGCCTGGGCGAGATCAAGTACTTCGACGGCAACTCCGTGGATTCCCACGGCAACCCGTGGACGATCGAGAACGCGATCTGCATGCACGAGGAAGACGACTCGATCCTGTGGAAGCACTTCGACTTCCGCGAGGGCACCGCCGAGACCCGCCGTAACCGCAAGCTCGTGATCTCCTTCATCGCCACGGTCGCGAACTACGAGTACGCCTTCTACTGGCATCTGTTCCTGGACGGGTCCATCGAGTTCCTCGTCAAGGCCACCGGCATCCTCTCCACCGCCGGCCAGCAGCCCGGCCAGAAGAGCCCGTACGGGCAGTCCCTGAACAACGACGGGCTCTACGCACCCATCCACCAGCACATGTTCAACGTCCGGATGGACTTCGAACTCGACGGCACCAACAACTCCGTCTACGAAGTCGACATGGAATACCCCGAGCACAACCCCACCCACACCGCGTTCAAGGCCGTGGACCGGCTCCTGGAAACCGAACAGGCCGCGATCCGCAAAACCGACTCCGCCAAACACCGGTTCTGGAAGATCGCCAACCACGAATCCAAAAACATCGTGGACGAACCCGTCGCCTACCGGCTGATCCCCACCGACGGGATCCAGCTCGCCGCCGGCGATGAGTCCTACGTCTCCAAACGCGCCCAGTTCGCCCGGAACAACCTCTGGGTCACCGCCTACGACCGGACCGAACGCTTCGCCGCCGGCGAGTACCCCAACCAGGCCACCGGCGCCGACGACGGCCTGCACATCTGGACCCAAAAAGACCGGAACATCGTCGATACCGACCTCGTGGTCTGGTACACCTTCGGCATGCACCACGTCGTCCGCCTCGAAGACTGGCCCGTCATGCCCCGCCAGAACATCGGCTTCATGCTCGAACCCCACGGCTTCTTCAACCAAAACCCCACCCTCAACCTCCCCACCGAAACCCGCGGCACCA
>NZ_JBHTXX010000077.1:0-1237 GCF_042791415.1 Arthrobacter sp. NPDC056691 | reverse complement strand
CGAAGCCGGAGGTGACCGTCAATTCGCCGGTTCCCAGGCGTAAGCCCGGCGCCGGCTTTTCTGGCCGGCACCGGGCTTACTTCGCCCCGTGGCTGGGTTACGGCCCGGTGGTGAAGCTCCACGAGCCACCGGCCAGAGTATTTCCGGCGGCGTCTTTGATGCTCGAGGACATCGACGCCGTGTACCTGGTGTTGGCCGCCAGGGTCACGTTCGGGTTCAGGGTGGCGGTCCGGGTGGAGGCGTTGTAGCTGACGGCGTAGCTGACCAGGGCCCCCGTTGCGGCGTTCCTGAGTGCAAAGGTTCCGTTGGTGACGCCGCTGACAGCCTCGGTGAAGGCGACGGTGACGTTGGCGGTCCGGCTGACACGGGTCGCGTTTGGCGCGGGCGTCCTGGTGGCCATGACCGGCCCTGGGCCGGTCGTGAAGGCCCAGGAGGACGTGGCCAGCGGGTTACCGGCGACGTCGGTGATCCCGGCCGTGAGGCTGGCCGTGTATCGTTTGTCCGCTGTCAATGTCGCCGTCGGGTTGAGTGTGGCCACGCGGGTTGCTGCGGTCCAGCTCACGGGTGCGGCCACGACCGCCCCGGCAGCGTTCTTCAGCGTGAAGCGCGCAGTACTCAGACCGGAAATCGCCTCGTTGAAGGTGGCGGTGACGTTGCCGGTCTGGCTGACCGCCATCGAGTTAAGCGCCGGCGCCTTGGCTGTCACGGCGGGCGCCACGGTGTCGACGGTCACGGCCAGGGAACCGGCGGACATGGTTTCGGTTCCGCCAGCGGTGGTCTCACTGGCAGTGACGGTGTGGCGGCCATTGGCCAGGGGCGTGGCCGGGGTGAGCGTGAAGCCGCCGTTCGCTGCGACCGCTGCCGTGCCATTCGCGGCCCCGTCCACGTACAGGGTTGCCGTCGTGGAGTCAGGCAATGCCACGGCTCCCGCGAACGTGGGAGTGGTGTTGCGGGTGATGTTGTCCGTGGCGGAGCTGCCGGTGTCCGACGCGGCGGTCATGTCCGGAACCGACGGGCCCTTCGCCAGCGGCGCCGTGCACGGTGCGGTAGGACCGCCGATCTGCCCGAACTCGAAGATAGTGTTCTCTGTCAGCAGGGCAGGGTTGCGTCCTAGCCACATCCCGCGGCTTTCCGAGTTGACCGGTGTCGATGCCCTGTCAGCGTCGGAAAGACCATCGACACCCACGCCGGTCAGGCCCGTCCACGTTGCCGTCCAGGTGGTGAGGCCCGGCCCGTC
>NZ_JBHTXX010000075.1:0-1340 GCF_042791415.1 Arthrobacter sp. NPDC056691 | reverse complement strand
GGTGTGTGATCTCAGGACATAGGCGACACATGTCCCGGGACATGCACGACAGCTGATACACGACACGTGTCCCGCGACATCGGCGACACCCCGGCCGTCGACGATGGTCCATGTCGAAGAACAAGGTCATCGTCCTGGCCGTACTTGAGGGCGGAATGTCCAAGTCAGAGGCTGCCCGTCGCTACGGTGTCGGCCGGCAATGGGTTCACGAACTCCTGGCCAGGTACGCGGCCGAGGGCGACGCGGGCCTCGAGCCCCGCTCCCGCAGACCCCGTACCAACCCGCAGGCCACCGACGGGGCCGTGCACGCCCGCATCCTTTCCCTGCGCACCGACCTGACCAAAAAAGGGCTTGACGCCGGCGCCGAGACCATCGCCGCGCACCTCGAACGTGAAGGCTTCACCCCGCCGGCGAGGTCTACGATCCACCGTATCCTGCGCTCGGCAGGCACCGTGGTCCCGGAACCGCACAAGCGGCCACGTTCCTCGCTGCGCCGCTTCACCGCGGCCCAGCCCAATGAGATGTGGCAGTCCGACTTCACCTACTGGACCCTGGCCGACGGCACCGACGTGGAGATCCTGGACTTCATCGACGACCATTCCCGTTACCTGCTCCACCTCGCCGCCCATCCCAAAGTCACCGGAACGGTCGTGGTCGATGCTTTCATGGACACCGCACAAGAGCACGGCCTGCCCGCCTCCACGCTCACGGACAACGGCATGGTCTACACCACCCGCCTCGCCGGTGGACGCGGCGGACGCAACGCCTTCGAAACCCTCATCGCTTCCCTGGGCATCACCCAAAAGAACGGCCGCCCCAGCCACCCCCAAACCCAGGGCAAGATCGAACGCTTCCACCAAACCCTCAAAAAATGGCTAAAAAACCAGCCCGAGGCCCACACGATCGCCGACCTGAACGAGCTCCTGGCCAAGTTCCGCCACGTCTACAACCACGAACGGCCACACCGCGCCCTCAGACGCCGCACACCCTCCGAGGCCTACGCAGCGACCCCCAAGGCCGCGCCCGCCATCGCCGCCCAGGGGGAACACTGGCGGATCCGCACCGACCGCGTCGACGCCGACGGCAAGGTCACCCTTCGGCACGCCGGACGCCTCCGGCACCTCGGCATTGGCCGCGCCCACAAACACAAGCGCATCATCCTGCTCGTCCGGGACGCCGACGTCGCCGCCGTCGAGCACGGCACCGGCGAGATCCTCGCCGAGTTCACCATCGATCCTGCCCGCGGCTACCAGCCGAAAAAACAAAACACCCCCGGTCCGTAGACCGGGGGTGTAGCCGATGTCTCGGGACATCTGTAGTCGATGTCCCGAGACATCACA
>NZ_JBHTXX010000074.1:0-1356 GCF_042791415.1 Arthrobacter sp. NPDC056691 | reverse complement strand
GGGTCTGTCAATTATTCGGTGTAACTGGGGTGGTTTCTTGTTCTAGTTGCTGCTGGCGGACAGGCGTCCGTCGAAGGTGATCTGGAAGGCGTTCAGGGCGGCTTTCCAGCGGTTGCTCCAGCGTTTTCGGCCCTTGCCGGTGGGGTCCAGGCTCATGATCGCGAGGTAGATACATTTCAGCGCGGCTTGTTCGGTCGGGAAATGGCCGCGGGCGTTCACCGCCCGGCGGATCCGGGCGTTGATGCTCTCGATCGCGTTGGTCGTGCAGATCACCGTGCGGATCTCGGTGTCGAACTGCAGGAACGGAACGAACTCCGCCCACGCGTTGGTCCAGAGCCCGATGATGGCCGGGTACCGCTTCTCCCACGTGCCGGCGAACTCGGCAAACCGGTCCAGGGCCGCGGCCTCGCTCGGCGCGGTGTAGACCGGCTTAAGGTCCTTCGCGATCTGGGACCAGTCCTTCCTCGACGCGTAGCGGAAGCTGTTGCGCAGCAGGTGAACAACGCAGGTCTGCACGATGGTCTGCTGCCACACCGCCGAGACCGCGTCCGGCAGGCCCTTGAGACCGTCGCAGACCACGATGCAGCAGTCCGCCACGCCCCGGTTCTTGATCTCCGTCAGCACCCGCAGCCAGTACTTCGCGCCCTCGCCATCACCGTGCTCGCCGGCCCACAGTCCCAGGATGTCCCGGGTGCCGTCCACCGTGACGGCCAAGGCGACGTAGATCGGCCGGTTCGCGACCTGGCCGTCGCGGATCTTCACGTTCACGCAATCGATGAAGATCACCGCGTACACCGGGTCAAGCGGGCGGTTCTGCCACTCGCCCATCCCCTCCAGCACCCGGTCAGTAATCGTGGAGATGGTCTGCTTGGACACCTCGGCGCCATAAACCTCGGCCAGGTGCGCCGCGATCTCGCCATGTGTCAGGCCCTTGGCCGACAGGGACAGCACCAGGTCGTCCACCCCGCTCAGCCGGCGCTGCCGCTTGGCCACGATCCGCGGTTCGAACGACGCGTCCCGGTCCCTGGGCACGGAGATTTCCACCGGCCCGGCCTCGGTCAGCACCGTCTTGGACCGCCGGCCGTTACGGGAGTTGCCGCCGTCGCGCCCAGCAGGATCGTGCTTGCCATAACCGAGATGGTCGTCCAGTTCGCCCTCCAGCGCGGACTCCATCACCAGCTTCGTCAGCTTCTGCAGCAGACCGCCCTCACCGGTCAACTGCAGCCCCTCAGCCCGGGCACGCTCCGTCAGCTGCCGAACCAGTTCCTCATCCACCGCATCAATCGCAGCGGCCGTCACATCCGTCACGGAGCTCTCCTTTTTCCTCAGGAGTTACACCGACAAATTTACAGTCCC
>NZ_JBHTXX010000073.1:0-1402 GCF_042791415.1 Arthrobacter sp. NPDC056691 | reverse complement strand
ACGCTGCACGGCGACGACCAAGCCGAGATCAAAGAGCAGTGGCACCGCCTCGCAGATGGCGGGACCGTATTGACCGGCCTGGGCCCAAGCGCCTTCGCCCCCTCTACGGCATGCTCACCGACCGATTCGGCACCACCTGGATCATCGGAGCCGACTGACCGACCGCCCGTCAACGCCCTCTGAAGGACCGTTTAGCCGTCCCGCCAGGTCTCAGCCGATCGCACGGGACGACAGCGGTGGCGGCCGGCAGGAAGAGGACAGGCAACCCCGGGATGGGTCGCCCTCGGCGCAGACGGCAATGCAGTAGAACGCTCAAACCTCGTCACCGCCTCGGCCAGAACCACCAAACCGAGCTGCAAAAACCACCACCTCGAACTGACAGTCACAACGTGCGCAGCCTCCGGGGTCAGGTTGGGGTCTACTCGGTGCAACACCCTCGGTAACGCCCTGACGCAGGCATAGGGCGCCCGGATTCTGTTGGTCCAAGCAACACGCGATAAGGTTCCTTCGATGTATCAGCAGTTCATTTCGTTCACGGGGGAGAGGTTTCCTACCCTCATTCAAGAGGGGCAGGGGTCGCAATCTTCAGCCCGCGCGGATGGATGCTGCTTCGGGTTGCACGATCGGGGTGTCATGCCCAGCGGTTCAAGCTGTTTGAAACTAGGGTCGAGGTGTGAACCGCACTGACCGTTTGTACGCGCTCGTTGAGGAGCTGCGGGCCGTGGCACCGCGCCCGAAAAGTGCGCGGTGGTTGGCGGAGAAATTCGAGGTCAGCTCGCGCACCATTGAGCGGGACCTCTCAGCGCTGCAGGGCAGTGGGGTACCCATTTGGGCGGAACCCGGGCGGACGGGAGGTTATTGCCTCGATCCGGCGCACACGCTGGCGCCACTGGGATTGACGGTCGACGAGGCACTCGCGGTGATGATCTCCCTGGGGATGCTGGCCACCAGCCCGTTCCGCGAAGCGGCGACTTCAGCGCTCCGCAAGGTCGTCGCCGTCACCGACGACCACAGTCTTAAAGAAACGGTGAATCTCGCGACCCGCGTCTATCTGTTCGACGAGGACCGGGCGAATGTGGCGCCGAAAGAGCTCGCCGAGGCACTGCGAACGGGGCATGTTCTGCAGATCGCCTACGTTGACCGCCGCGGTATCGCGACATCGCGGAAGGTCGAGCCCATGGGATACGTCGGTAAGGGCAACAACTGGTACTTGATCGCCTGGTGCCGCCTGCGGGACGGCGTTCGTGCGTTCCGAGGCGACCGTATCACCGAAGCGAAGCCCACAGGCGAGCGACCGTCACTGCGCCCGCTGAGCGCAACTGATCTCAGCATCGTCGACGGAGAGCTCCGGATGGTCGGAGCGGGTGAGAAATCGTCCTAAACACCGACAGGACGTTGTCGC
>NZ_JBHTXX010000071.1:0-1508 GCF_042791415.1 Arthrobacter sp. NPDC056691 | reverse complement strand
CCCTCTGCGTCAGGCTGGTTGTGAGTCATTCATTTGTAGTGAAGGAGCAGCCGCGTGTCGTGGAGAAGCCAGGGTTTTACTCGTGAGGAGATTCGCGAGTTTGTGCATGAGTATTATGTGCAGCCGTATGGGACGAAGGGGACCTGGCTTGCCTCTCGGTCCGTGCCGGTGAAGACGTTTCGGATGTGGCGGAAGATGGTGCTCGAGGGCGATCTCGACCGTAATCTCATTCCACGAGAGCATGGGGGTATGGCCCGTACGAATGGCGAGTGGTCCGCGTTTGAAAAAGCGCGCGCCAAAGAGATCGCTGACCACCAGTCCGAAATCGAACAGCTCAAGGGCCGGATCCTTGAGCTTGAAGGCACGAACACAGCTCTGGGAAAAGCTATCGGGCTCTTGCACGAGTTGAACGTGCCAGAGCCCGATACGGCCCAGACGAGCGATCCGAAAAGTTCCTCGAAGCCGAAAACCTCCTCGTCCGGGAACTGACAAAGCTCACCGGCTCGCAGCGGCAAGCCCTGGATTTCGCTGGAATTTCGCGCTCGACCTGGCACTACCGGCAGAACCCCCGCGCCCGGGTGCAGGACCCGCTCGCACAGTCTGAGCGGGCCTATGAGTCGCGGATCAGCAGCGGGGATCGTGACCGGATCGCCGAATACATCCTGGACGGCTGGGCCGACCAGGTCTCCGTTGACCACGCGTTCGCGACCGCCTGGGACAACGGGGTGATGCTCGCCTCCCGGCGCACGTGGTGGCGGATCGCGGCGCAGATCGAGGACCAGATGCTCCGCCCCACCGTCCCTACCAGGAACGGGAACAAACGGGGCCACCATGAGAAACCGGTCCTGAAGGCCACCGGCCCGGGCCAGGTCTGGTCATGGGATATCACCGACCTTTACTCGCCATGGCGGGGAAAGACTTACAAGGCCTACTCGGTTCTTGATATCTACTCCCGCCAGATGGTCGCCTGGCGGGTCGAGGAACGCGAAGCCGACCACCTCGCGGTCGAGATGTTTGAAGCCGCCATCGCCCGCTACGGCGCCCCGCACACCGTCCATGCCGATTCGGGGCCGGCAATGAAATCGAACCTGCTCCGCGATGCCCTCACCACCCACGGGGCAGAGCTCACCCACAACCGGCCATACGTCTCGAACGACAACCCCTTCTCCGAGTCCGGGTTCCGGACCATGAAATACCGGCCCGGCTACCCCCGCGTCTTCAAAGAACTCGAGGCCGCCAGGGCCTATCTCGCCGAGTACGTGCCCTGGTACAACACCCAGCACAAACACTCAGGCATCGCACTCTTCTCCCCCGCCCAGGTCCATGACGGCTCCTGGAAACACCTCTGGAAGAAACGCGACCACGCCCTGCAGCGCTACTACGAGAAAAACCCCGAACGGTTCCGGCACCGACCCACCACACCAGCCCCACCCAGCCACGCCGGAATCAACCTACCCGAAACAACCAAACAACCAGCCCAGTGACTCCACACAGCTTGACAACCTGCG
>NZ_JBHTXX010000070.1:0-1517 GCF_042791415.1 Arthrobacter sp. NPDC056691 | reverse complement strand
CTGGATCACCTCCTTTCTAAGGAGCACTTTGGCTGCCGGGTTTCACCTGGTGGTCCAAGAGCCATTTCGTCGGCAAATGTCCGACGGTGGTTGCTCAAGGGTGGAACGTTGACTATTCGACCGGGTTCACGGGTCGGAGGCTGTGAGTACTGCTCTTCGGAGCGTGGAAAGCATGATCTCCGGGCGGGACCGGGTCGGGCACGCTGTTGGGTATCTGAAGGTATGGCCGTGAGGTCGCCTTCGGTTGCCGGCCCCAGTGCACTCGTCCGTGAGGACGGGGTGATGGGTGGCTGGTCGTTGTTTGAGAACTGCACAGTGGACGCGAGCATCTGTGGCCAAGTTTTTAAGGGCGCACGGTGGATGCCTTGGCACTAGGAGCCGATGAAGGACGGGACGAACACCGATATGCTTCGGGGAGCTGTAAGCAAGCTTTGATCCGGAGATTTCCGAATGGGGAAACCCACTACTCGTAATGGAGTGGTATCCTTACCTGAATACATAGGGTATGGAAGACAGACCCAGGGAACTGAAACATCTAAGTACCTGGAGGAAGAGAAAGCAAATGCGATTTCCTGAGTAGCGGCGAGCGAAACGGAATCTAGCCCAAACCAAGAGGCTTGCCTCTTGGGGTTGTAGGACACTCTGTACGGAGTTACAAAGGAACGAGGTAGATGAAGAGGTCTGGAAAGGCCCGCCATAGGAGGTAACAGCCCTGTAGTCGAAACTTCGTTCTCTCCTGAGTGGATCCTGAGTACGGCGGAACACGTGAAATTCCGTCGGAATCCGGGAGGACCATCTCCCAAGGCTAAATACTCCCTAGTGACCGATAGTGAACCAGTACCGTGAGGGAAAGGTGAAAAGCACCCCGGAAGGGGAGTGAAAGAGATCCTGAAACCGTGTGCCTACAAGTAGTCAGAGCCCGTTAACGGGTGATGGCGTGCCTTTTGTAGAATGAACCGGCGAGTTACGATCTCGTGCAAGGTTAAGCAGAAGATGCGGAGCCGCAGCGAAAGCGAGTCTGAATAGGGCGCATGAGTACGTGGTCGTAGACCCGAAACCAGGTGATCTACCCATGTCCAGGGTGAAGTTCAGGTAACACTGAATGGAGGCCCGAACCCACGCACGTTGAAAAGTGCGGGGATGAGGTGTGGGTAGCGGAGAAATTCCAATCGAACCTGGAGATAGCTGGTTCTCTCCGAAATAGCTTTAGGGCTAGCCTCAAGGTAAGAGTCTTGGAGGTAGAGCACTGATTGGACTAGGGGCCCCTACCGGGTTACCGAATTCAGTCAAACTCCGAATGCCAATGACTTATCCTTGGGAGTCAGACTGCGAGTGATAAGATCCGTAGTCGAAAGGGAAACAGCCCAGACCGCCAGCTAAGGTCCCAAAGTATACGTTAAGTGGAAAAGGATGTGGAGTTGCTTAGACAACCAGGATGTTGGCTTAGAAGCAGCCACCATTTAAAGAGTGCGTAATAGCTCACTGGTCGAGTGACTCTGCGCCGAAAATGTAGCGGG
>NZ_JBHTXX010000069.1:0-1579 GCF_042791415.1 Arthrobacter sp. NPDC056691 | reverse complement strand
CTGACATGAAAATTAACGGTTGTGGTTTCTTAGCCGGCTTGTTGCAAGGGTTCGAGAATGACTTGGTAGCCCAGGGACTCGAGCTGTCCGATCGCGCGGGCCTTGGTCTTGGCTGGGGCGCGTCCGGCGAAATAGTCGGCTCCGGGATCCCGGTAGAGCTCTCCTGTGGTGAGCATGTGCCAGGCTGCAGTCAGCATGGCGTGTTCCAACGCGACGATCGCTTTGGACGGACCGCGCCGGGCGGTGATCCGTCTGTATTTCGCGGAGAAGTAGGTGTTTTTCGATCGGGCTGCCGAGAGGGCCGCGACACCGAGGGCTCCCTTGAGGTATCGGTTGCCAGGCCGGGTCTTCGTGGATTTGACCCTCCCGGCGGACTCGTTGGACCCCGGGGAGGTTCCGGCCCACGATGCCAACTGCCCGGCCGTGGGGAAGACGTTCATGTCAGCTCCCGTTTCAGCGAGGAAGACCTCGGCGACCGTTCTGCTGACGCCCGGAATACTCACGAGGAGTTCCCGGGCGAGGAGAAAGGGCGCGATCGCCTCTTCGATCCTGGCGCTGAGGTCGCTGATGTCTGCGGTGTGAGCGTCGATCCGGTGCAGATACAGAGCCGCCATGAAGCGGTGGTGGTCATGGAACCTGCCATTGAGCGCCTCGGTGAGCTCGGGGATCTTTGAACGCAAGCTGCGCTGGGCGAGGTTTGCCAGTGCGACCGGGTCATTCTCGCCCTCGACGAGGGCCTGCAGCATCAGTCTCCCGGAGACGCCTGTGATTTCCGAGGCCACGGACGAGAGCTTGATGCAGGCGTCCTCAAGCAGCTTCTCCAGACGTTGGATTTCCTTGGTACGTTCACGGGTAATGACGGTCCTGGCCCGGGTCAGATCCCGCAGTTCACGCACCGGGGGTGGTGGCACGAACGAAGCCCTCACGAGCCCATGGGCGCCCAGATCAGCCAGCCAAGCAGCGTCGGAGACATCGCTCTTGCGGCCCGGAACGTTCCTTGCATCACGGGCGTTGACCAGAATCACCTCCAACCCTTCGTCTTCGAGCAGATAGTAAAAGGGCCGCCAGTAATCACTGGTCGCTTCCAACACGACCAAGGTCACATGCTCGTTGAGCAGGTGTTCCCGCAGGTCCAGGATCCGGGCGGTCATGGAAACCCAGGTCGTGACAGTGGACGTGGTGGGCCTGGACCCACGGCCCTGGACGCGGACGCAGACCTTCGCGTCCTTCTTCGAAACATCGACACCCGCGCACCGCGGGTGGATCACCTCCATAGCGGATCACCTTCCAAAGTCGCCCTGTGAAAAGGTGTCTGTGTTCCGGGGAGGACGGATAAACAACAAATCTGACATTCGTGCTCGAAGCAACAATCCACGGTCCCGCGGACAAGATGTGCCCTCCGCCACCAAACTAAACTACGGGCTCACCGGCACCATAGAGCGACCGGGGTCAACCGAAACACACTCCCAAGTCTCCTCCCGCCCCACCGATGAGCACCAGATCACGACCAAGACAGGTGAGGGACCCACCAATTTTCCACCGCCACGGCGCGGCGACCGCCCCTCGGAGACTAAACTGG
>NZ_JBHTXX010000068.1:0-1836 GCF_042791415.1 Arthrobacter sp. NPDC056691 | reverse complement strand
GTTCCACCGTTGAAAGCAGATACGGAAACTGCGGCTGCCAGTGTGGGTGCACCCTGGGCGAAGCGGACTGCGAGGCCGGTTCCGACCGGCGGTATGCCCATGCCGGCTATGCCCAGCAGGAACATGAGGACGAACATGGCAAAGGCGTTCGTTGAGAACGGGACGAGCAGCCCCATCAGCACGACGGTCCCCGCCGTGGCCGTGATGAAGGTGGTGACCGGGTGTTTGTCGGCGTACCGTCCGGCCAGGTTGGTTCCGATGATTGCTCCGAGGCCGAAGACGACGAAGATCAGGGGCACAGCCCAGATCGGCACCCCTGCTCGGTCGGTGGCCAGCGGGGACAGATAGCTGAAGGCTGTCATGCAGCCGCCGGTGGCAAGAACTGTCGCGATGACAAGTATGGCCATCCGGCCGGTCATGATCGCCCTTAGTTCGGCACGGACCGACGGCGCCTGGGAGCGGGTGTCTGCGGGCGTGAACCGCGCAATCACGGGAGCTGCGAGAACCGACAGGATCGCCAGGGCCCAGAATGTCCCTCGCCAGCCAAGGAGTTGGCCGGCGAAGGATCCGAGCGGGACGCCCGCAACGGTGGCAAGGCCGACGCCACTCATCATGACACCCAGGGCACGGGAGCTGCTGGCCGGGCCGGCGGCCTGCGTGGCGACGACAGCGGCCACGGACCAGAATGCCCCTGCGGCCAGGGCAGTGATGATGCGCGCGAGGAGAACTATCCGGAAGTCGCTTCCCAGGGCCGCCATGACGTGTCCGGCCGCGAAGACCAACAGCGCGAAAACCAGCGTGGCGCGCCGCGGCAGACGCAGGGTCGCCAGAGCCATGACAGGGGAACCAACGATCATTCCGACCGCGAAGGCCGTGATCAGGAGCCCCACCTGGGCAAGACCGACGCCCAGATCAGCCGCGATCTCTTGAAGGAGTCCCGCGACGATGTACTCGGTAGTGATCATCAGGAACGTGCCCAGGGCGAGCAGCGGAACGACGAAGGGGAGCCGTTGCCGGGTCGGAACTGCCGGAGTCGTGGATGTCGTCATTCGCGCAATGCTTCCTTTGGTGGAGTGGAGGTCGAAACCGATAGGTTCCGTCCCTTCACGATCCCGTACCTGCCCTTCGCCGGGGAAGGACCGGCTGAGACATGGTCTGGCAGGTCCTGTTTCGTCTCTTCCGTTCCTCGTAACGTCAACAGGGAGGGCCATTCGCGAACGCCGACCCCTTGACAAGGAATGTCTTTGAATACCACCACCACACTCACCCCGGCGGGAGTCCGTCATTCAAGGGCAGCGCTGCTGGCTGCCGTCACCGGATTTTTCGTCATCACGCTCGATGCCGTGGTGGTCAACGTGGCTCTCCGCCAAATCAGCCTCGACCTCGGGGCGTCGATCACCGGTTTGCAGTGGATCGTTGACGGATACACGTTGTTGTTCGCCTCGTGCCTGCTATCGGCCGGAGCGTTTTCTGACCGGGTCGGAGCCAGGCGTGCTTACGCAATCGGCATGACCGCGTTCGTGGTCACGTCGCTGGGATGCGGCCTCGCGCCTACGGTCACTGTGCTGATCCTGGCCAGGATCCTGCAGGGAACTGCGGCGGCGGTGATGCTTCCCGCGTCGATGGCGTTGATCGGCGAAGCCTTTCCCGACCCCATCAAGCGTGCACGCGCGGTGGGGATGTGGGCGATGGGAGGGGCTCTGGCTTCCATCTCCGGACCGGTGCTGGGCGGATTGCTTTCGCTTGTGGACTGGCGGTTGATCTTCCTGATCAACCTTCCAGTTGGTGCCGGGGCCCTGCTGCTGTTGCGTCGCGTTCCACGCTCGCCCCAACGGT
>NZ_JBHTXX010000067.1:0-2287 GCF_042791415.1 Arthrobacter sp. NPDC056691 | reverse complement strand
CGGATCCAGGGGGTGCGCCACCCCAACAACAGTCGCGGCTTCAGTATCGATAGTCATGCTTTTACTCCTTAACTAGGTCCTTCAACAGGAAGAGGATGCCTACGGCCCGGGAAGCCTGGTGGTGTTGCCGTTTCGAGCCCGCAGGCAGAAAAGGTCCCTGGATTCTCAGAACTGTTCGTCCTTGTCAGATCTGTTCATCTCCGGTGCACGTGATCGGTGTGATACCGGTCACCGCGTTCCTTCCACAAGCAAAACTACGGCAGGGAATTCGTTTGGGAAAGTAATTCATAAACATTTACTTGAGAAATTCGGGGCCATAAATTCCCACCCCAGTTAACATGTTGGAAACATTCGGAAACACGGTCGGGACCGCGGCCAGCAGCAACATAAATGAGACCTGACAAGGCCGCCAGCAAACCAGCTGGCGGCCTTGTGGTCGGGTTAAATGGGTCGGTCCCCGGCACTGCCCGTGGGCAGCGCCGGGGACCGGCTGCTAAAGCTATTCCTTCTCCAGCTCCAGTTTCTTCTCCCGCTCCAGGTCATCGAGCTCCCGGTCCAGGTCACCGGAGGCATGCTGCCGCTCCATGTCCCGAACAGCCTCGAGGTCGATCGGGCGCAGCGGCGCCGGGTCTTCCTCGTCCAGGACGGGGCCGTGGCCGTCGTCGGCGAGGACGACGTGGCCGATGGTTTCGTACTTGAACGGATCGGTTTTCCGGAAGTAGAGTGCCAGGCCTGCGCCGGTGACGAAGAGCGCGCCGGCGATGTAGGGGATGAGCTTGAACAGCAGGGACGACGATGCAGGTCCCGCCGCCGTGTCCAGGTTCAGGAACATCATAATGACCACGCCGAGCATTCCGGCCCCGCCGATGATGGGAGCAACCTTGGTGCGCCAGAAGTTTTCTTCCGGATGGTGCTTGCGGAAGTAGTTGAACACTGCGGCCATGGTTACGGTCTGCACAATCACCAGCATGAATGTCCCAAGGATCGCCAGGAGGGCGAAAACATCCAGGTATGGGTCCTTGTTGAAGAACCAGAACCCGAGGATCCACAGAATGGCGATACCTGTCTGGAGGAAAGACGCGATGTGGGGCGATCCGTGCTTCTTGTGGGTCCTGCCAAGGGCGCCGGGCAGGATTCCTTCCCTTCCGAGCGAGTACATGTAGCGTGATGCTGCGTTGTGGAAGGCCATGGCGCAGGCGAAGGATCCGGTCATCATCAACCATTCCATGACCAGGACCCAGCCGTGGCCGACGAAGACGTCAGTTGGGTGGAAGAACATGTTCAGGGGGTTGGCGCTTTGCGCCAGGGCGATGGCTCCCTGGGCGCCGTTGCCGGCGACGGACATCCAGGAGACGAACGTGTAGAAGACGCCGACGCCGGTGACCGCAATCATCGTGGCGATCGGGATGATCTTCTTCGGGTTCTTGGATTCCTCCCCGTACATCACCGTCGACTCGAAGCCTGTCCAGGACCAAAATGCGATGAACATGGCCAGCCCGGGCGCTGCGACCTGCAGCCCATTGGGTGAGAACGCAATGGCCGGGTTCAATGTCTCTGGCATCAGCCCGTCGGGGCCTCCGCCCTTGAAGAGCACGCCGAAGGCCATGATGGCAAGGATCGCGATCTCCGTGAACAAGAGCAGCGTCAGGATTTTCGCTGCCATGCTGATCTCAAAAAAGGTCAGGAAACCAATGGTCAGCAGGCCGACCACGGCGAAGACTACCCAGTGGATGTCCATGCCCAGCTGATCCTTGAAGGCAAGGTGACCGAAGTACGAGAAAATACCGATGATGCTGGCCTCAAAGACGATGTAGCCGAAGGTCACCATGAAACCGGTTCCGAGGCCGAGCACGCGCCCCAAGCCGCGGGAGATGAAGCCGTAGAACGCGGCCGTAGAGGTCACGTAGCGGGCCATCGTGACATAGGCGATCGCAAAGACCGACAGGATCACCGTTGCCCAGATGTATGTTGCCGGGGTTCCGGTGCCGACGCCGAAGCCGACCGAAATCGGGACGTTACCGCTCATCACCGTGATGGGTGCGGACGTGGCGACCGCCATGAAAACCACATCCCACAGCCCCAGGGTGTTGGCCTTCAGCTTCCCCGACTTAGCCCCGGTCTTGGCGGTACTCGAGCTTGCTGTAGTTTGTTGCCGGCTCATCGTTCTCCTCCCATGCTGCAGTGTCCTGCGTTGGTGCCGCGGGTTTCGGTGGGGAGGTTGAGGGTGGGGTTTTGGTTGAAGAAGCCGTGGGGTTCGAGCATGAAGCCGATGTTCTGGCGGGGCATG
>NZ_JBHTXX010000066.1:0-2994 GCF_042791415.1 Arthrobacter sp. NPDC056691 | reverse complement strand
GAGATGTGTATAAGAGACAGAATGTTTGCCGGCCACCCGCCGTCGGTGGTTGCGCCTGTTGCTGCGTTGGTAGAGCTTGTCGAAACCTATTCGCAGGCGATTCCATCATTATCGCGGTCGAGTGCATCCCTGTAGCCGGGCTGGCCCCTAAACAGTGGAGCCTTCCCAGCATTCCTCACTGCAGTGCAGTTGGCGTAGTAGACGGCTGGGGACGGGGGAATATAGGGCGCAGCAATACGTGCTGTGGCGCCGGACGCTTTGACCAAGGCGGTGTAGCCGGTCTTTGACCCCGTGACCCTAGCCGCATAAGTCGCCCCGGCGGCACTGGCCGGGAGCCTATACGAAGCTGCTGTTGCGCCGACGACGGCCACGCCGGATCGGTACCACTGGTACCGGAGCGCCACCGGAGCCGGTGACCAAGCACCAGCGATCGCGGTCAGCACATAGCCGACCTTGGCGGTGCCAGTGATCCTCGGAGCAGTCCCGGCCAGTGACCCCTTGGCCACCGCGGCGGTCACCGCGGAGGTCTTGGCCAACGTCGAATAGCCGGGCTTTGACCCGGTCACTCGGATCGAGAACCTCGCCCCGGCGGCGCTGGCCGGAAGCCGGTATGAAGCAGCAGTCGCACCAACGATGGCAACTCCGGACCGGTACCACTGGTACCGGAGCACTACCGGAGCCGGTGACCAGGCACCCGGAATTGCGGTCAAAGCATAGCCAACCTTGGCAGTCCCGGTGATTCGAGGAACAGCCGCCACAAGCGACCCCTTGGCCACAACAGACGTGGCCGCGGAAGCCTTGACCAGCGAGGAGTAGCCCGTCTTTGCCCCGGTGACGCGGACGGTATAGGTCGCCCCGGCGGCACTAGCAGGAAGCCGGTAGGAAGCAGCGGTCGCGCCAGCGATGGCAACGCCGGCACGGTACCACTGGTACTTGAGAACGACCGGAGCCGGCGACCAGACCCCGGCGGTTGCAGTCAGTGCGTAGCCGACTTTGGCAGTCCCAGTAATCCTGGGAGTGGCCCCGACGAGCGAACCCGTGGCCACAACAGCCGAGGCCGCGGAAGCCTTAACCACCGAAGCGTAGCCGGCCTTCGACGCGGCAACGCGAACCGTGTAGGTGGCTCCGGCGGCACTGGCCGGAAGCGAGTATGTGGCCGCCGTTGCTCCGGCGACAGCTACGCCGGAGCGGTACCACTGGTAACTGAGTGTCACTGGGCTCGGTGACCATATGCCGGGGACCGCAGTCAGGGCATACCCAACCTTCGAGGTGCCTGTGATCTTCGGGGCAGCCCCAATCAGGTCACCCTTGAACGTGAACGTCCATGACGAGGCAGCTCCGGACTGAATATCATAGTCGGTTTTTGCCATCGCCGTCACTGTGACCGTGCCGGTGCCTAGATACGTTCCCGCTGCCACAGCCTTTCCGCCGACGAGGTAATCAGCACCTGTCGTATTCGGGATGGTGTAGGTGTCATCCTTCGTGCCGAGCAGATCGCTAAACACCACTGCAGAAGGGGACACTGAGTACGGAGTGGACTTGAAGGTTACCGACCAGGACACGGCAACGTTGGGCGCGAGGACGTAACCTGCCTTTGCTGTCGCAGTCACTGTGACAATGCCGGTTCCGGGGTACGTGCCAGCGGCCACGATCTCCCCGTTTATTTGATAGTCGACACCGTTCGTCGCCGGCACGGTGTAAGTGTCGTTCGATGTGCCGTTCTGGTCTGAGAACGCCACTCCCGCCGGGACCGCTTCATATGAAACGTTGGCCGTGGGCTCGCTGGTTCGCGTCTCCGACGTGTATCCGGGCTCCGAGCCGGTGACCTGGACAGTGATCGTCGCTCCGGCGTCATCAGCAGTCAGTTGGAGGGCTGCTTCGGCAGCCCCGTCGATGGCCACCCCGGAGCGGTACCACTGGTACCGGAGGGTGACCGAGGAGGGTGACCAGGTGCCCGCGTCGGCGGAAAGCGTCTTTCCCACGGTCGCAGGGCCGGTGACGGTGGGGACAACAGCATCTAGCGATCCTTCGGCGACCGGTGCCGTCGCAGCTGACGCGCTGGACGCGGTGACGTACCCGGCCCGGGAGCCGGTGACTTGAATTGTGATCGCCTTGCCGAGATGGTCTGCATTCAAGTCCAAGGTGGATTCGGTGGCTCCCACCAAGGGTGTGCCGTCAGCCAGCCACTGATAGTCAAAGACTGTACCAAGGGTCCAGTCACCAGCCTCGACCGTGAGCGTCTGGCCGACCTTGGCTTGGCCGGATACTGCCGGCGTAGCAACCGTGAGTGTTCCGTATCCGATTGCTGCCGTGGGTTCGCTCATGCGGGTTTCTGGCGAAGAGCCAGGCTGGGACCCGGTCACCTGCGCCGTGATCACTTTGCCCGCTTGGTCTGGACTAAGCACCAGCGTGGACCCGGTAGCTCCCTCCACCGGCACGCCGTCCGCCAGCCATTGAAATTCGAACGTAGCGTCCGGCGCCCAGGTGCCCGTCTCGACAGAGAGCGTGTGACCCACCACGGCCTCGCCTGTCACACCCGGCGTGGTGGTTGCAACGGCCTCAGTTGGCCCCGTGAGTGCGAACGGAACCGGCGCAGTCTGCGCGACGGTAGCGTTGGCTGGCATGACGCCGACGGCCGTAGCAGCAACTGCGATCGCAAGTGTTGCTGCTAGGCGCCCAGCCCATGTTGAGACAGTGGTGGCGCGACAATTTTCGGACATGGATCCCCCAATTACGTGAAGAACTTCAAGCTTCAACTGAGAGAACTATGCCATGCTTTTTCGCCGGCATTTTCCACGCGTTTGAAGTTCCCGCTGACGCCGATCAATCGACCATTTTCGATCAGGTCAACACTGCGCTCTTCCCCTTCGGGTAGCCGCGGTTTCAGGAAAGCCCGACGGCGGGGGGCCGGCAACCTTTTCTGGCCACCCGCCCTCGGGGTTTGCCGGTATTTATCGGGTTTTGGCCGCCGAAAGCCCCGGCCCGCTGAGCGTT
>NZ_JBHTXX010000065.1:0-3811 GCF_042791415.1 Arthrobacter sp. NPDC056691 | reverse complement strand
ATTAAAAACCCCGCCGGGGGGGGGCCCCCGTTATGTTGACCCGCCGCCGTCGGGAACTGCTTGCCTGAGTTGTTGTTGCCGGACGCTTCCGGCGTCAGTCGTTGATCAGGTCGTTGACCACGATGGTCTGGTCGCGGTCCGGGCCTACGCCGATCGCGGAGAAGCGGGTGCCGGACAGCTTCTCGAGGGCCAGCACGTAGTTCCGGGCGTTCTCGGGCAGGTCAGCCAGCGTGCGGGCGCCGGTGATGTCCTCGGTCCAGCCTTCGAAGTACTCGAAGATGGGCTTGGCGTGGTGGAACTCGGTCTGGGTCATGGGCATTTCGTCGTGCCGGACGCCGTCGACGTCGTACGCCACGCACACCGGGATCTGTTCGATGCCGGTGAGGACGTCCAGCTTGGTGACAAAGTAGTCGGTGAAGCCGTTGACGCGGGAGGCGTGGCGGGCCAGGACGGCGTCGTACCAGCCGCAGCGGCGCGGACGTCCCGTGTTGACGCCGAATTCGCCGCCGGTCTTCTGCAGGTACATGCCCATCTCGTCGAAGAGCTCGGTGGGGAACGGGCCTGCGCCGACGCGGGTGGTGTATGCCTTGATGATGCCGATGGAGCGCGAGATGCGGGTGGGGCCGATGCCCGAACCCACCGAGGCGCCGCCCGCGGTGGGGTTGGAGGACGTGACGAACGGGTAGGTGCCGTGGTCGACGTCGAGGAACGTGGCCTGGCCGCCCTCCATGAGCACCACCTTGCCCTCATCCAGGGCCGTGTTCAGCACGAGGGTGCTGTCGATGACCAGGGGGCGCAGGCGCTCGGCGAAGGAGAGGAAGTAGCTGACCACTTCCTCCACCTCGATGCTGCGGCGGTTGTAGATCTTGACCAGGAGATCGTTCTTCTGGCGCAGCGAGCCTTCCACCTTCTGGCGCAGGATGGACTCGTCGAACACGTCCTGGACGCGGATGCCCAGGCGGGCCACCTTGTCCATGTAGGTAGGCCCGATCCCGCGGCCGGTGGTGCCGATGGCGCGGCTGCCGAGGAAGCGTTCGGTGACCTTGTCCAGCACCTGGTGGTACGGGGCGACGAGGTGCGCGTTGGCGGAGACGCGCAGCTTCGAGGTGTCGGCGCCGCGTGCCTCGAGGCCGTCGATCTCCTGGAACAGCGCTTCGAGGTTGACGACACAGCCGTTGCCGATGATGGGGACGGCGTTGGGGCTGAGGATGCCGGCCGGAAGGAGCTTGAGCTCATACTTCTCACCGCCTACGACGACGGTGTGCCCGGCGTTGTTGCCGCCGTTCGGCTTCACTACGTAGTCGACGCGGCCGCCAAGCAGGTCGGTGGCCTTACCTTTTCCTTCGTCGCCCCACTGGGCTCCGACGATCACGATTGCTGGCATGGGATCCTCCCCCATTCGTTCGGGCCTAGCCCGGCTGGATCACCGAGGTGCTTCAACCGGAGGTCGGCGCCGTTCATGAGAATGCCCCGAATTCGTCGCCCGAACCCGCGGCGCTGACCGGGGAAGGGACGCAAGAGTTCCGGGGCTCTTACCACCCAAGTTTAGCGGATGGGCAGCAAAAGTATGGCTTTTGCCGAATCACCCGTGCGGCAGATTCCGGCGACACATTGCGCCTGCGATTTGCCACTCACTCTCTCCGCGGACTTAAGTGAGAGTGAACCATCCCGAGCGGCCGAGGAGACCCTGCCTTGTCACTGAACACCGACCACATCCGCGTCACCCACGCCGGGTCCCTGCCCCGCACCCCGGAGCTCATCGCCGCCAACGCAGCCAAGGAAGCGGACGGCATCACGCCGGAGTTCCTGGACCTGCTGGAGACCTCGGTGGTGGACATCGTCCGGCGCCAAAAGGACCTGGGCATCGACATCCCCAACGACGGCGAATACGGCCACGCAATGTCCAACAGCGTGGACTACGGCGCCTGGTGGAACTACTCATTCGCCCGCCTGGGCGGCCTCGAACCCACCAATGTTGACCGCTGGGCCGACGCCGAGGTGCACCGTTCCACACCGGGCAACATCGTCCTGACCTCGTTCCCTGACCGACGGGACCGGCAGAAGTTCAATGACGCCTACAACGACCCCTCCTCCGGGATCCTCGCCCACCGCAAGAGCGTGGCACAGCCCAAGATCGCCGGCCCGCTGACCTACACCGGGCAGGACCTCGTGGCGTCGGACGTCGCCAACCTCAAGACCGGCCTGCAGGCGGCCGGCCTCGCCGAGGGTTTCGTCGCGTCGCTGTCCCCCGGCTCCTGCGCACGGGTAGCCAATGAGTACTACAAGACCGAAGAGGAACTGGTCTACGCCTGCGCCGACGCCATGCGCGAGGAATACAAGGCAATCATCGACGCCGGGCTGACCGTCCAGCTCGACGACCCGTCGCTGGCTGAGAGCTGGGACCAGATCAACCCGGAGCCCAGCCTCGAGGACTACCTCAGCTTCATCCAGCTCCGGGTCGAGGCCACCAACTGGGCCCTCCGCGACCTGCCCCAGGAGCAGATCCGGCTGCACGTCTGCTGGGGATCCTGGCACGGCCCCCACACCACCGACATCCCGTTTGCCGACATCATCGGCTCCGTCCTGCAGATCAATGCCGGCGGCTACTCGTTCGAGGCAGCCAATGTCCGGCACGAGCACGAATGGCGCGTTTGGGAAGACACCAGGCTTCCCGAGGGCAAGGTCATCATCCCGGGTGTCGTCTCGCACGCCACCAACGTCGTGGAGCATCCGGAACTCGTGGCTGACCGGATCGAGCGCTTCGCCAGGCTCGTGGGGCGCGAGAGCGTGATCGCCTCCACCGACTGCGGCCTCGGCGGCCGTGTCCACCCACAGATCGCGGTCGCAAAACTCGAGGCCCTCGGGGAGGGCGCACGCCTCGCCACCAAGCGGCTCTGGAAGTGATTTAGCCCTCATTGACTGTCCTGCGGGCCCACTCCTGCGCGGCTCCGCCACGGACGCGCAAAGGGGCGGCGCCTCACGGTTCGGACGCCTTGCTAAACTGGGGAGGATCGGTCAGGTACCGGTCCACCTCATTTCACACCACGCCGCACTCGGCATGCCTGCGGCGTGCCAGCCCTGCGGCGCGGCAGCGCGACCCACCTGCAGGAGACACAGCACCATATGACAGCCCTGGCTACCGAATCCTTCCATGAACAGCTTCTGAGGCGCCGTTACGAACCCAACGTTGCCGCTGTCAATGAGCTCTGCGATACGTTGCAGAGCGCCAAGCCGGGCACCCAGGTGCCGTACGTCGACCCCGCGCACGACGTCGACGAATGCCGCATCATCAGCCTCTTCTCGAACATCGGCACGGCGTCGCCCACCGGCTTCATCATGCCGGGCGACGACGACGCCGCCACCCGCATGCTGGGCCTCCAGTGGAAGTTGGGCCTGCGGCCGGAGTACATCATGCCGTGGAACGTGCACCCGTGGCACACGCCGGGCGAGCCGAACGGTAAGTTCACGCCGGACCAGATCCAGGCCGGCCTCAAGCCGCTGCTGAAAGTCCTGGCCCTGGTCCCCCGCGCTTCAGTCATCGTGGCTCACGGCACCGAGGCCAACCGCCTCGCCGGCCTGCTGCTCAAGACCGAAGTGCCCTTGCTGTGGCGCCGCGGACTGAAGACCTACAAGGTCCGTTCGCTGAGCGGCCGCTCCTTCGCCGGAACCCCCGAGCGGCAGAAGCAGTACCTCGACGAGATGCACGTGGCCTACGCCGACGCCATGGCCCGCACCGGGCTGCAGAAAGCTGGCAGGTAAACGCCGCCAAGCATGATAACGACGGCGGGCGGTCACCTTCCTAGGAGAAGGT
>NZ_JBHTXX010000064.1:0-4630 GCF_042791415.1 Arthrobacter sp. NPDC056691 | reverse complement strand
GGCCCCAAACACCGCCAGAGAGGCCAATACGTGGACAAAAACTCGAAGGTGTTGCCTGGCCGTGCTTGACGGGTCAGCCGTGCTCGATGCTGTTCGGGTGCCAGGCGCCGGTCACGAGGTAGGTGACCTTCTGCGCCACGGACACGCCGTGGTCCGCGAACCGCTCGAAGTAGCGGCTGGCCAGCGCCACGTCCACGGTGGTGGCCGGGGATTCCTGCCAGTCGGGGCGCGCGATCGCCTTGAAGACGCTGAGGTGGAGGTCGTTCACCGCGGAGTTGGCCTTGAGGATGTCGCGGGCAACCTCGAGGTTGCGGGTCTCCAGCAGTTCGGTGAGCTTGTTGGCGATCTCGATGTCCTGCTCTGCGAAGCTCTTGAACGTCCCGGTCAGCGATTCCGGAATCACCATGGAGGGGAACCGCAGCCGGGCGAGCTGGGCAATGTGGCGGGCAAGGTCACCCATGCGCTCCAGGGATGCGCTCATCCGCAGCGACCCGACGATCATGCGAAGGTCGCTGGCTACAGGGCCCTGCAGCGCGAGGATGTCGATGGCGCGCTCGTCGAGGCTGTTCTGCAGGAAATCGATCCTGGCGTCCGCGGCGATGACGTCCTGGGCCAGGTCGACGTCGGCACTCTCGAACGAGGTGGTTGCCTTGCCGATCGCTTCGCTGACCAGCTTTGAAATCTCGATGAGGTCCTCGCCCACGTGGGCCAGCTCCTCCTGAAAAACCTTGCGCACGTAGGCGTCCTTTCCTTGGAAACTCCGCCCCGCCGCGGCGGTCAGAATTTCGTGTCACCGTTCCGGCAGTCCAACCGCACACTCTTCCAGTGTTCGGTGAACTGTTGCACATCTCAAGATGAACGTTAGCTGAATCCGCACTGCGTGGGCCGTTTATCGGATATTGGGGCTTCTCGGAAGCATAAGCTGGAGGCGTGGATCCAATGCTCTTAGGTGTCATCGCCGGCCTGCTGGGCCTGTCGTTCGGCGTCTTTGGCGTGCTCGCGTTCCGGGTCAGCGAGAAGCAGCGCGAGCTCGTGGAGATCGAGTACGACGAACCGGCGCTGCCCCAGGGCTCAGCTGAAGTCCTCGCCGTCGTCGGCCAGGCGTTTGTGGTGGTGGACGCGATCGACGGCGTCGTCCGGGCAAGCCCCGCGGCCTACGCCTACGGCCTGGTGCGCGGACACACGGTGGTGCACCGCGAGCTGCTGGCCATGACGGCGAATGTCCGGCGCGACGGCGTCATCCTGGAGAGGCAGCTCGAACTGCCCCGGGGACCGCTTGGCCAGGGAACCATCATCGTGCAGGTCCGGGCAGCCATGCTGGGTGAGGAATATATCGTCCTGCTGGCCGATGACCGCACCGAGATCACCAGGACCGAGGAGATCCGCAACGACTTCGTGGCCAACGTGTCCCACGAACTGAAGACCCCGGTGGGCGCCATCTCGCTGCTGGCCGAAGCGCTGGAATCATCGGCGGACGACGAGGATGCTGTCCGCCGCTTCGCCAAACGCATGCACAAAGAATCGGCCCGCCTCGCCGCGCTGGTGCAGGACATCATTGAGCTGTCCCGGCTGCAGGGCGCAAACGTGGCGCAGCAGGGGCACCCGGTGGACATCAACGACGTCATTTCCGAAGCCGTGGACCGGTCCCAGTTGCCTGCCGAGAGCAAGAACATCCAGATCGTCATTGGCGGCCGCGCGGAGGCCAAGGTCTATGGCGACCAGGACCTGCTGGTCACGGCGCTGCGCAACCTGATCGACAACGCCATCAGGTACTCGCCGGAAAACACCCGCGTGGGCATCGGTGTGCGGTCCAAAGAGGGCCTGGTTTCCGTCTCCGTGACGGACCAGGGCGAAGGACTGTCACCCGAGGATCAGGAGCGGGTGTTCGAGCGCTTCTACCGGGTGGATGCGGCCCGCTCCCGCCACACTGGCGGAACGGGTTTGGGCCTGAGCATCGTCAAACATGTTGTGTCCAACCACGGGGGCGAAGTCACGCTCTGGTCCCAGCCCGGCCAGGGGTCCACGTTTACCCTCAGGCTGCCGGAGATGGAAGGGCAGGAAGGCGAGTCCGCGCCGGAACCGCGGGCGGCCCGGGCGCGGGCGGAGGGCACCGGAGCCCGGTCCGAAGGCACCGACGCCGGGGATGACCGCGTAAGTGACGACCGCGCAGCTGACTCCCGCACCGGCCGGGAAGCCACAGCGCTGGCACCCGCTTCACCGCAGGGCCAGCCCGAGCAGCCGCAGGCCAACGAACCACACGACGCCGCCGGCGTCCACGAACGAGGAGCTAACGCTTGAGCAGGATTCTTATTGTCGAGGACGAGGAGTCGTTCAGCGATCCCCTGTCCTATCTTCTGGGCAAGGAAGGGTTCGAAGTGGAGGTCGTGGACAACGGCCTCGACGCCATCACGGAATTCGACCGCAACGGGGCGGACCTCGTGCTGCTCGACCTGCAGTTGCCGGGACAGTCCGGCACGGAGGTCTGCAGGCAGCTGCGGCAGCGCTCCACCGTCCCGGTCATCATGCTGACCGCCAAGGACACCGAGATCGACAAGGTGGTGGGCCTGGAGCTGGGTGCGGACGACTATGTCACCAAGCCCTACTCCTCCCGCGAGCTGGTGGCCCGCGTCCGCGCGGTGCTGCGCCGCCAGGGCGAACCGGAGGAACTCATCTCATCCACCGTCCATGCCGGACCCGTACGGATGGACATCGAGCGGCATGTGGTGAGTGTCGACGGCGAGCAGGTGTCGCTGCCGCTGAAGGAGTTTGAGCTGCTGGAGATGCTGTTGCGGAACTCCGGCCGCGTGCTGACGCGTGGCCAGCTGATTGACCGGGTCTGGGGCTCCGACTACGTGGGCGACACGAAAACGCTCGACGTCCACGTGAAGCGGCTGCGCAGCAAGATCGAGCCAGACCCGTCGCTGCCGCGGTACCTGGTCACCGTGCGCGGACTGGGCTACAAGTTCGAGCCGTAGAGGCTGGCCGCCAGCCCGGGGGAGTGGCCGGGGGCGTGGCACCTCTGGCGCGGAGCAACACGAAGCACCGGCAACACGAAGCACCGATAACACGAAGAAGGAGGGGGTTCCCGGCCGGGAACCCCTCCTTCTTGTATGGCTGGCGTGCTGGGCGGCGCTGCTAGTGGCCTGCGGTGGGCGTGGCCGTGGCGGATTCGCTTGGCGTCGCGGTCTCACCCGGTGTTGCAGTCTGGCTCGGAGTGGCAGACTCGCTGGGCGTGCCGCCCGGCAGGTAGGCGGCGTATTCCTTCAGCGTGCCGTCCACCACAGGAATCTTCACGGTCTTGTTGACGTTGGTTCCGTCCTCGGTCACCTGGACGTCCACGACTGTTCCGGGTTTGCCGCCGGTGGTGCTCAGGGTGGCTGCGTCCGTGGACTGGTTCAGCAGGGTGTAGGAGTTCTGTTTGACCGGAACTTCGGTCTGTGCGCCTTCGGCTCCCTTGAACGTGACCTTGACGTCCTTCGAAGAGGAGTTGTAGACGGCGCCGATGACGCGGCCGGGCTGGTTCTCGCCGGCGGAAACGATCAGCATGTTGCGCAGCTGGACCGGCCCGACGTCGGCGCGGGTTCCGTCGGAGGCGGCGTACTGGTGAGAGGTCTGCTGGGCGTTGACGTAGCCGCAGCCCGTCAGGGCCAGCAGGCCGACGCTCAGGGCGGCTGCCGCCATTGCCATCTTGCCGCTCTGGCCCCGGTTCATCGCAGTGAAACGCACGTCACGCACTCCTCGAAAAGTCTTTGAAACAGTTTTCAGCCATAGCCTATCGGCAAAGAGGGGCAAACAAGGATTCGGACCCTCCACATGACTGACCCCTCCGACGCCCGTCTGCGGCCCCGCAGACCTCCCGCAAGGGTCCGCAACTACCCGCGCGTAACGCTTGTGGGGCCGTTGGCGATGCACTATTGTTCGCATTCGTCAAGGGGTCTGAGCCGCTGATTTCGGCCATTTTCCGCGGATTTACGGGGTTCCTGGACCGTTTCCATGCCAGTCATATGCCTTAATCGTGATAAACTGGTCTGCGGGAAAGGGGAAAGTCCACATGGTTTTTGAGGTCGGCGAGACAGTAGTTTACCCTCACCACGGTGCAGCAAAAATTGAAGAGATCAAGATGCGCACTGTCAAGGGCGAAGAGAAGATGTATCTCAAGCTCAAGGTGGCTCAGGGTGATCTGACCATTGAAGTTCCAGCAGAAAACGTTGACCTTGTTGGGGTTCGCGACGTAGTGGGCAAAGACGGTTTGGAGCACGTGTTTGACGTGCTTCGTGCCGAGTTCACTGAGGAGCCCACCAACTGGTCGCGTCGTTACAAGGCAAATCTGGAGAAGCTTGCTTCCGGTGACGTCATCAAGGTTGCAGAGGTCGTCCGCGACCTGTGGCGCCGGGATCACGACCGCGGCCTTTCCGCAGGCGAGAAGCGCATGCTGGCCAAGGCCCGGCAGATTCTGATCTCAGAATTGGCTCTGGCTGAAAAGACAGACGAAGAGAAGGCTGCCAGCGTTCTCGACGAGGTCTTGGCTTCCTAACAAGAATTGAACCCCGGTGGCAAAGTGCCACCGGGGTTTCTTCTTGCCCAAAAACACCCATCCAGGTAGCAGTTCGGGGCGTTCCCAGCACTGGGA
>NZ_JBHTXX010000063.1:0-4760 GCF_042791415.1 Arthrobacter sp. NPDC056691 | reverse complement strand
CCCGCCATCCCATCCAGATGGTGGACCAGGGCGGCAACTTGAAGCACCATTCAGAGCAGGGAGCCGAACCCGCCGTCGGGCTTTCCTGAAACCGCGGCTATTCGAAGAACTCGATCCGAGGTTCGCCCTGGACGCCGCCGCGCTGCATTGCGTCCTTCAGATCAGGGTTGGCGAAGAACGCCTTGGCGGTGTCCACGGTGTCGAAGTGGTGGATCACCAGGACGTTGTCCGGATCGCCGTCCATGCGGTAGACGGACTCGGTGGTCACACCGCCGTCCTTCTGCAATCCGGCGACGGAATCGTAAACCTTGCGCCAAGCGTCGTAGTCGTCAACACGGTGCAGGACGAGTGAAACAGCCATGATACTTCTCCTTTGAAGCAGCGGATTACGTCTAAGCTTCCGGCCCTGCGGTCAGGAAATTGTGGACCTCGAAGAAGGTGATGTCCGGCTTCTCCGACATACCCACCTCGGCCATGAAAGGTTCGGTCTTCTCCCGGGTGAATGCCTCGAATGCCTCCCGGCTCTGCCACGTGTCCACCACACGGATGCCATTTTCCGTGGCCGACACCCAGTGCGTCAGGCCGCCCGGGGCGCCTGGCCCGCCCTTGGTGAAGCCCATTTTTTCGATGACTTGGTCGTACTGCTCAAGCGTTGCTCCGGGAATATCCAGGATGACGGCGACAGGCATGACTTGCTCCTAAAACTTGCGGAACCACCTGAGACGGCCCGGGATTGGACCGCCTGAGGCTTTGCTACTCCCGCCCGGGCGGCCTGTCAACGGTCTTTTCATTGGCCGAATGGCGCACGTCACATTTTTGGCAGACGACGTAATCCGGCATCCCCTCTGCAAGAATGGCGAAGTCATGTGCGGGAGGTCACAAGCAACGGCGCTTGCGGCCTCCCGCGCCATGCCCTGGGGAGGCAAGCATGTCAGGAATCAGTTTTACGGCCATCGACTTCGAAACGGCCAACAGCCACCGCGGCTCGGCGTGCGCCGTCGGCCTGGTGAAGGTCCGGGACGGACGCATCGTGGATGCGGCGTCGTGGCTCATCAAGCCGCCGCCCGGCATCGACGACTTTGATCCCATCAACGTGGAGCTCCACGGCATCACCGAACACGACGTCCAGAACGCCGCCGACTGGGAGATGTCACTCGAAGGCATCCTGCAGTTCGTCTGTGAGGACCCGCTCGTGGCGTTCGACGCCGCCTACGACGCCTCCGTGATGCGCCAAGCCACCGAGCACCGGCACCTGGACCTGCCGGCCAAGGACTTCTACTGCGCGCTGCACCTCGCCCAGGACCACCTGCCCCTGCCGCAGCACCGCCTCAGCGACGTGCTCGCCGCCCTGGACCTTCCTCCGGTTCAGCGGCATGAACCGCGGGCGCACGCGCTGGCCTGCGCCCGGATAGTGCTGGCCATCGCGGACACTCGCGGGTTCAGTACCCTGGCCGAGGTCTGGGAAGAGCCGACGACGGCGGTCGGCAAGCGCCGCCGTGGCCGGCGCGTCCGCACCGACGCCGACCCGGAGGCTGAATCGCCGGGGGAGCCGGATGCCACCTTCGCGGTGGCGCCCGACGCCGGTACCCGCCGGATTGCCGACAGTGGCGGGAACGCTGGGGCCGGCAGCGTCGACCTGCTGCCGCTGAACCGGGCCGGGGCTAAGCGAGCCGACGTCGGGCGCGCTCCACTCGAGCGCGCTGAACCCGGCAGCGCCGCCCGACCAGCTGCCGCGAAGCGCACCCTAAGCACCGCAGCGGGACTGGTGCTGTTCGCGCTGGGTGTGGCGGCCGCCGTCGGACTCGCCTACCTCACGGGACTCACCATCCGCTTCTTCGCCGCTGGTGAGACGGTCACCGCTGCAATGACAGTCGCCGCGGCCACGGCAACCATGGGGGCGATCTGGGCCTGCATCACCCGGGGCTGGCACCGGCTCCAACCCGGAAAACTAACGCCCGGCAATTGACCCGCAGCCCACCGAAAAGGACGATCCGGGCATCGGCGCGGCCATCGCCGTCGGGGCACTCCTGGACGGCATTCCGGAATCAGTGGTCCTCGGCCTGGGCCTCATCACGGCAGGCACCGGGTACCCGGTTCCCCTGGTGGGGATTCCAAAGTGACCCCGACGACGGGTGGGCGGCGACGCTGGCGTCCTCCCGCCGTCGGGCTTAATTTGAGCGGTCCCGGGGGGCCGCTCAGGCTGCGGTGACCGTAGTTCTCCGTGGAGCGAAGGAGGCCCAGTGTGCGTGCCTGGCCATGAACTGGCGCGGATTCAGAGAGGTCGGGACGGAGGGGTTCGGTTCACTGAAACCCCCGTGGTGAGCCAGCCAACCGTTCACCATCGCAACGTCGCCGTCGTTGATGTGGATGTCCAAAATTGCCACTGCCGACCTCCCATGCTCTGGGACCGGAAGCAGAGCTTGAAACGCAAGTCCATGTCGCCCCCCAATTGCGTTTACAGACAGCACTTATGGTGGTCGGGGCAGCCTAGAGAAAGCTTGTGACGGGACAATTTGACGCGCATGTCCTCACATGCGCAGGCTTCGGTTTTGGTTGGCCGCGCTGGTTGCCAGCCCTAATTCCCGGTCCCAGTGCGTGCTAGTTGCCGACGGCAGAGTCCATCGGAGTGCCGGTCAACCCGGCTGCGTCAAGCCGCAGATCAAGGTCGGTCATGACCATTGCGGCCAAATCGCGCAGATTGGCGTTGTCCTCCGGGGACATGGTGCGCGGTTCGAAGTCGAGGATGCACAGCGTGCCCAGATTGTATCCGTCCCTGGTCTTGAGGGGGGCGCCGGCATAGAACTTCAGGCCGAACTCACCGGCCACCAGCGGATTGAGGAGCGTCCGCGGGTCCTCCGGGGCGTTCTCCACCACCCAGAGACCATCCTGCATAATCGCTGACGCGCAGAGGCCGGGCTCCCTGCTGATCTGCCCAACGTCCAAGCCGTGGTGGGACTTGAACCAGATCCGGTCATGATCGACGATCGACACGATCGCCACCGGCACCGAGAAGAGCCTGGCCGCCAGCGCCGTGATTCTGTCGAAGGCGCCATCCGGGGGAGTGTCCAGGATGCCGTAGCTGTGCACCGCCTCCATCCGGGCTTCCTCGTCAGCGGGAAGGACAGAGGCATCCACCTTATGCTTTCCCCGGCTGCTCAGGGACAGTTCGTACAGGGCCTGGCTTACCTCGCTGGTGGAGGGCCTATCCTCCGGATTCCGCGCCGTCATTGCGGCCAGGAGGAGCCGCCACTCCGGCTCAACGTCGTCAGGGATGTGGGGGTCGTCCATCAGGCGGGCGAGGGCGCTCTGCAGCGGGTCACCCGGAAAGGCCTGCTGCCCGGTTAGGCTCTCGAGCAGCACCAGGCCCAGGGAGTACACATCGCTGGGCGGCCCAATGGGCTGGGCCTTCGCCTGCTCCGGGCTCAGGTAGCCCGCGGTGCCAAGGAATCCGCCGTCGTGCAGGTTCGGCGCATCAGCCATGAGCGCGATGCCGAAATCCGTCAGTTTTGCGTGCATCCGTGCGGTGTCGTGCTGGTAGTCGAACACCAGGATGTTGCCGGGCTTCACGTCGCGGTGCACCACGCCGCTTTCATGGATGTAGGCCAGGGCGTCCGCCACGTCGTAGCCGATCTCGGCCGTGTGCCGGGAGGAGAGCGGGCCTTCGACGAGGCGGCGCTTGAGATCAGGGCCCTCGACAAGCTCCATGACCATGTAAATGCGGCTGCGGCCAAGCTCTTCCCGGTCCACGCCGGCGTCAAGGAGCGTGATCAGGCTGTGGTGGTTCAGGGCCGCGAGGACTTTTACTTCAGCGTCATCATCGCGTGCGGCTTCGTGCGCCGCGTTGCTTCGGTTAATCACCTTGAGGGCTACCTCGCGCTGAAGGGATTCATCCACGGCCCGGTATACGTTCGCCATGGCGCCGGAGCCGATTTGCTCCACCACGCGGTACCTGCCGCCAATGACTGTGCCTTCTGGGATGCCGGGTTGTACGGCCATGGGGTACCTTGATTCCCGCCCTGCCCTGGGGGCCGGCGATATGAGTGCGTTGAAGCGTTATGACAGCAGTGTGCGCCAGAGACAAAGTTTTGGGTACACGGAAAGAGCCGATTTCCATCGGCTCTTTCCGGTGTCGGCCTAGATGAGGCTGGGGGCGCTCGCGAGGATGTAATCTGCGGCTGCAGGCCCGGTCATCGCCAGTTCGCAGTTCTGCGGATCGATGCCGTTCGCCTTGAGCGCTGCAAACAAAGCGGCTGGGGCATCCGGCTGCACGTTGTGAATCAGGCACCAGCTCGTGTACAGGCCATAAAGCTCGTCCGGGCCGAGGACCGTGTCGGTCTCGCGCTCCGTGGTGAGCGCCTCTGCAACAAACTGTTCAAACTGGGTGGCGTGCATTTTTGGCTCCTCAAAAGGGCATGTACATTGATCCGCCGTTTCTGCTTCAGCGATAACGGATCTCCGCCAAAGGGGCCAGCGATCTACCTGAAATTTATGCGAGACAGACTGTTCTGTCTAGTTGAGCCTGCAACGCGCAAATTAGCATTCGGAACGCCAATTTCGGTGGACGGCAGCGACGCCGGGCCGCCGGCATTTGCTCTCCGCGTGGTCTGGCGAGAAGGCTCGCCTGAGAGTGGGCTGATCCGCCGCCGGGGGCCGATTTGCGTGGGGCTTTGGGGGCGTGTAGAGTCTTTCGAGTCGCCGCCGCTGATGCGGAAAGATAGCGACCGACCCCCTTTCAAATGGCCTGGAAAATGGTGCGCTTA
>NZ_JBHTXX010000062.1:3277-5133 GCF_042791415.1 Arthrobacter sp. NPDC056691 | reverse complement strand
TGTCCGGCGGTGACCTACTCTCCCACACCCTCCCGGGTGCAGTACCATCGGCGCTGTGGGTCTTAGCTTCCGGGTTCGGAATGGGACCGGGCGTTTCCCCCACGCTATGACCGCCGTAACCCTGTTACCCGAACCCCCGCGTGGCGGGGGGTGGGAAATCTTTGGTGGTTACAACAATGGTGGTGTTGTTATTCAGTTGAACGGTTTCCAGGCCAACGGGTTTGTTGGTTGGGAACCACATAGTGGACGCAAGCAGTCTTGTTTCTTTGTACCACCCCTTGGGTGCAAACGCTTTTGAATCCGTTTGCGGGGGTGGTGTGTGGTGTAAGTTATCGGCCTATTAGTACCGGTCAGCTTCACGAGTCGTTAGTCCTCGCTTCCACATCCGGCCTATCAACCCAGTGGTCTGGCTGGGGGCCTCTCACACACAAGGTGTATGGAAATCTCATCTCGAAGCGAGCTTCCCGCTTAGATGCTTTCAGCGGTTATCCCATCCGAACGTAGCTAATCAGCGGTGCACTTGGCAGTACAACTGACACACCAGAGGTTCGTCCGTCCCGGTCCTCTCGTACTAAGGACAGCCCTTCTCAAATTTCCTGCGCGCGCAGCGGATAGGGACCGAACTGTCTCACGACGTTCTAAACCCAGCTCGCGTACCGCTTTAATGGGCGAACAGCCCAACCCTTGGGACCTACTCCAGCCCCAGGATGCGACGAGCCGACATCGAGGTGCCAAACCATGCCGTCGATATGGACTCTTGGGCAAGATCAGCCTGTTATCCCCGAGGTACCTTTTATCCGTTGAGCGACGGCCATTCCACAATGTACCGCCGGATCACTAGTCCCGACTTTCGTCCCTGCTCGAGATGTCTCTCTCACAGTCAAGCTCCCTTGTGCACTTACACTCGACACCTGATTGCCAACCAGGCTGAGGGAACCTTTGGGCGCCTCCGTTACTTTTTAGGAGGCAACCGCCCCAGTTAAACTACCCATCAGGCACTGTCCCTGACCCGGATTACGGGCCGAAGTTAGATGTCCAAAGTGACCAGAGTGGTATTTCAACGATGACTCCACCCGAACTGGCGTCCGGGCTTCAACGTCTCCCACCTATCCTACACAAGCCACTCCGAACACCAATACCAAACTATAGTAAAGGTCTCGGGGTCTTTCCGTCCTGCTGCGCGTAACGAGCATCTTTACTCGTACTGCAATTTCGCCGAGTTTATGGTTGAGACAGCGGGGAAGTCGTTACTCCATTCGTGCAGGTCGGAACTTACCCGACAAGGAATTTCGCTACCTTAGGATGGTTATAGTTACCACCGCCGTTTACTGGGGCTTAAATTCTCAGCTTCGCCGTGAGGCTAACCGGTCCTCTTAACCTTCCAGCACCGGGCAGGAGTCAGTCCGTATACATCGTCTTGCGACTTCGCACGGACCTGTGTTTTTAGTAAACAGTCGCTTCCCCCTGGTCTCTGCGGCCCCGATCCCCTCCCGGTCGCTAGTACCGTTCAAGGTTGGGGCCCCCCTTCTCCCGAAGTTACGGGGGCATTTTGCCGAGTTCCTTAACCATAATTCTCTCGATCGCCTTAGTATTCTCTACCTGATCACCTGTGTCGGTTTGGGGTACGGGCGGCTAAAACCTCGCGCCGATGCTTTTCTAGGCAGCATAGGATCACCGAATCCCCCCTTTACGGGAGTCCCGTCAGATCTCAGGCACATGAACAGCGGATTTGCCTACCGTTCGCCCTACATCCTTGGACCGGGACAACCATCGCCCGGCTCGGCTACCTTCCTGCGTCACACCTGTTAATACGCTTGCCTCCCAGGATCAGGTCCCGCGCTCCACCAAAACCCTCC
>NZ_JBHTXX010000062.1:1728-3182 GCF_042791415.1 Arthrobacter sp. NPDC056691 | reverse complement strand
GAAAACATGTGAATGCCACAACTTCGGCGGTGTACTTGAGCCCCGCTACATTGTCGGCGCGGAATCACTTGACCAGTGAGCTATTACGCACTCTTTTAAGGATGGCTGCTTCTAAGCCAACCTCCTGGTTGTCTTCGCAACTCCACATCCTTTCCCACTTAGCACACGCTTAGGGGCCTTAGTTGGTGGTCTGGGCTGTTTCCCTCTCGACTATGAAGCTTATCCCCCACAGTCTCACTGCTGCGCTCTCACTTACCGGCATTCGGAGTTTGGCTGACGTCAGTAACCTTGTAGGGCCCATTAGCCATCCAGTAGCTCTACCTCCGGTAAGAAACACGCAACGCTGCACCTAAATGCATTTCGGGGAGAACCAGCTATCACGAAGTTTGATTGGCCTTTCACCCCTACCCACAGCTCATCCCCTCCATTTTCAACTGAAGTGGGTTCGGTCCTCCACGACGTCTTACCGTCGCTTCAACCTGGCCATGGGTAGATCACTTCGCTTCGGGTCTAGATCACGCCACTGCAACGCCCTGTTCAGACTCGCTTTCGCTACGGCTTCCCCACACGGGTTAACCTCGCGACGTAACACTAACTCGCAGGCTCATTCTTCAAAAGGCACGCCGTCACAACGACACAGCAAGCTGCGGCTGCTCCGACGGATTGTAAGCACACGGTTTCAGGTACTGTTTCACTCCCCTCCCGGGGTACTTTTCACCTTTCCCTCACGGTACTGGTCCGCTATCGGTCATTAGGGAGTATTTAGGCTTATCAGGTGGTCCTGACAGATTCACACGGGATTTCTCGGGCCCCGTGCTACTTGGGATACTCATCAAAGGCGGCACATCAGCATTACGGTTACGGGGCTCACACCCTCTACGGCCGGCCTTTCAAGACCGTTCACCTATACCAGCACTCACACCTCCCCGGTCCGGCAGAACCAGGACAACAAGTCCCACAACCCCGCCCATGCAACGCCCGCCGGCTATCACACATGAGTCGGTTTAGCCTGATCCGCGTTCGCTCGCCACTACTAACGGAATCACTGTTGTTTTCTCTTCCTGCGGGTACTGAGATGTTTCACTTCCCCGCGTTCCCTCCACGCACCCTATGTGTTCAGATGCGGGTCACCGGGTCACTCGCGCGCCCAGCGGGGTTTCCCCATTCGGACACCCTGGGATCACAGTCCGGTTATCGACTCCCCCAGGCTTATCGCAGATTCCTACGTCCTTCTTCGGCTCCTAATGCCAAGGCATCCACCGTGTGCTCTTAAAAACTTGACCACAAAAGATCAAAAAACATTTTTCGAGAGAACCATGAAAACCAACCCCACACCCCAAAGGATGCACGGCCAGATCCAGGTTCATATTCTTGGAAATTGCTTCTTATAAAAGATGCTCGCGTCCACTATGTAGTTCTCAAACAACAACCCCGTACCACACACCCCACACACT
>NZ_JBHTXX010000062.1:0-1631 GCF_042791415.1 Arthrobacter sp. NPDC056691 | reverse complement strand
CTTGAGCACCCGCCGCAGAACGATCGCCTGCGCAGCGGGCCTTTACTCCTGACAACACCGGCACCCGGGCATACACCCGGACACCACGCTGTAGGTGCTCCTTAGAAAGGAGGTGATCCAGCCGCACCTTCCGGTACGGCTACCTTGTTACGACTTAGTCCCAATCGCCAGTCCCACCTTCGACGGCTCCCTCCCACAAGGGGTTAGGCCACCGGCTTCGGGTGTTACCAACTTTCGTGACTTGACGGGCGGTGTGTACAAGGCCCGGGAACGTATTCACCGCAGCGTTGCTGATCTGCGATTACTAGCGACTCCGACTTCATGGGGTCGAGTTGCAGACCCCAATCCGAACTGAGACCGGCTTTTTGGGATTAGCTCCACCTCACAGTATCGCAACCCTTTGTACCGGCCATTGTAGCATGCGTGAAGCCCAAGACATAAGGGGCATGATGATTTGACGTCGTCCCCACCTTCCTCCGAGTTGACCCCGGCAGTCTCCCATGAGTCCCCACCCGAAGTGCTGGCAACATGGAACGAGGGTTGCGCTCGTTGCGGGACTTAACCCAACATCTCACGACACGAGCTGACGACAACCATGCACCACCTGTGAACCGGCCCCAAAAGGGGAAACCACATTTCTGCGGCGATCCGGCCCATGTCAAGCCTTGGTAAGGTTCTTCGCGTTGCATCGAATTAATCCGCATGCTCCGCCGCTTGTGCGGGCCCCCGTCAATTCCTTTGAGTTTTAGCCTTGCGGCCGTACTCCCCAGGCGGGGCACTTAATGCGTTAGCTACGGCGCGGAAAACGTGGAATGTCCCCCACACCTAGTGCCCAACGTTTACGGCATGGACTACCAGGGTATCTAATCCTGTTCGCTCCCCATGCTTTCGCTCCTCAGCGTCAGTTAATGCCCAGAGACCTGCCTTCGCCATCGGTGTTCCTCCTGATATCTGCGCATTTCACCGCTACACCAGGAATTCCAGTCTCCCCTACATCACTCTAGTCTGCCCGTACCCACCGCAGATCCGGAGTTGAGCCCCGGACTTTCACGGCAGACGCGACAAACCGCCTACGAGCTCTTTACGCCCAATAATTCCGGATAACGCTTGCGCCCTACGTATTACCGCGGCTGCTGGCACGTAGTTAGCCGGCGCTTCTTCTGCAGGTACCGTCACTTTCGCTTCTTCCCTACTGAAAGAGGTTTACAACCCGAAGGCCGTCATCCCTCACGCGGCGTCGCTGCATCAGGCTTCCGCCCATTGTGCAATATTCCCCACTGCTGCCTCCCGTAGGAGTCTGGGCCGTGTCTCAGTCCCAGTGTGGCCGGTCACCCTCTCAGGCCGGCTACCCGTCGTCGCCTTGGTAAGCCATTACCTCACCAACAAGCTGATAGGCCGCGAGTCCATCCAAAACCGCAAAAGCTTTCCACCCCCCACCATGCGATGAGGAGTCATATCCGGTATTAGACCCAGTTTCCCAGGCTTATCCCAGAGTCAAGGGCAGGTTACTCACGTGTTACTCACCCGTTCGCCACTAATCCCCGGTGCAAGCACCGGATCATCGTTCGACTTGCATGTGTTAAGCACGCCGCCAGCGTTCATCCTGAGCCAGGATCAAACTCTCCGTTGAA
>NZ_JBHTXX010000061.1:0-7156 GCF_042791415.1 Arthrobacter sp. NPDC056691 | reverse complement strand
TAAAACAGGGCTCTCTCCCCCTGGGGGTCGCCGCTTTTTCTGTAACCCCGGCGGGGGGGGGCCGGGCATCGTTTGGGGGCCCCCCGCCGTCGGGCTTTGCCTGTCTTTCGCTGGTTGAGCCAGCCGAAAGCCCCGGCCGGATGAGCTTGGGCCCCACGACCCCGGCCGCCCTGACGAAGCTTGCCAAGTTAGGGAGCGGGAAAGGGACTACCGCCCCGGGTTCGGATCCACGCTCTCTCCGTCGGGCAGCCCGCCGTCGTCCTGGAAACCGTCGTACTGAAGACCGGAAAAGTCCTGCCCGTCCGCCGTCGGAGCACCCGCGAGTGTGGCTGTCTCACCGTGCTGCAGCTGGTCTTTGTGACGGGCTTCCTGAAGATGCTGTTCCAGCTTCTCTTCCGCGTCCCGACGGCGCTGGCCAACGGTGCGCATCTGCTGGGTGGTGGGGGCCGCATGTGCGTGCAGGTGCGGTCCATGATCCGGAAAGAACTCGCTCATAGTGGAATCGTCCCACCAGACGGTCAGGGTGGCTACCGGTCCTGCTCGTTGAGCCTGCCCGGTCAGCGCTCCGGGTTCAGGTCCTTGCGGAAGATCACCGCGCCGTTGGCGTTCCGGAGCGTGACCGAGAAGACGTCGTCCTCGCCGAGGTCCACATGGCCGAAGTACTGGCTTTCGCCGCTGCGCGGGGACTCGCCGGCATAGGCGCCTGCCCGGGAGAAGACCACCTCGGGGCCGAAGGTGGCGTCCATCTGGTTGGGGCCGAAGCTGCCGGCGTTGATGGGCCCGCCCACGAACTCCCAGAAGGGGTCGAAGTCCTGGAAGACGGCGCGCTCGGGCGAGTAATGGTGGGCGGCCGTGTAGTGGACGTCCGCGGTGAGCCACACCACGTTTTTAACCCGGTTGCGCTTGAACGCGGACAGCACGCGCGCGATCTCGAGTTCCTTGCCCAGGGGGGCACCGGCGTCGCGGTTCGAGAGGGACTCCTGGTTGACCGGACCGTCAGGGACGATGATGCCGAGCGGCAGGTCCGCGGAGATCACCTTCCACGTGGCCTTGGACTTGCTGACCTCGCGGATGAGCCAGTCGGCCTGTTCCTGGCCAAGGATGTGGGTGAGGTTCGTTTCCTTGCCGTCCGTGTTGGGGTCCTTGAAGGTGCGCATATCCAGGCAGAACACGTCCAGCTGCGGCCCGCGGGTGATCTTGCGGTAAATGCGGGCCGGTTCGAAGCCGGTGCTGCCGTCGCTGAGCTGGGCGATGGGCTGGTACTCCTGCCAGGCCTGGCGGCCGCGGGCGGCGAGGACGTCCACGCGGCGCTCGGTGTAGCGGGAGTCGGTAAGGATCTGCCCGGGGTACCAGTTGTTGTGGGTTTCGTGGTCGTCCCACTGGGCGATGACAGGGACCTCCGCGTAGAGGGCGCGGATGTTCTTGTCCATCATGTTGTAGCGGTGCCGGCCGCGGTACTCCTCGAGGGTTTCGGCCACCTTGGAGACCTCTTCAGTGACGAGGTTGCGCCACACCTGGCCGTCAGGTTCGGTGACCTGCGCGGCGATCGGGCCGTCGGCGTAGATGGTGTCGCCCGAGTGGATGAAGAAGTCCGGCTTGGCGGCAAGCATGGCCGCGTACCCGCGCATGCCGCCGATCTCCTCGTTGATGCCCCAGCCCTGGCCGGCCGTGTCGCCGGTCCAGACGAAGCTCTGGCCGCGTTTGGTCCCGTTGCTGCGGGACCAGGAGCTGTTGGCTTTCGAGCCAGGCGCGGTGCTGAACGAGCCGCGGGCGGCCTCGCCGGCGTTCCCGTCCGGGTCCTCGAAGTGCATCGTGAGCGCGAAGCGGGTTCCCGCCGGGAGGTCACGGGCGGCGATCTTGGAGGTGAAGTCGGTGGCGTCGCTGGCCGTGGTGCCGCGCAGCATACGGCTGAAGGCGCGGCTGCCGCGGAGCGCGGACCCGCCCTCGTCGACGGCCACGAGATTGGCGATAAGCCGCCCCGCGCCCGACGCCCTGGACCACAGGACACCGGAGTTGGTGGTGACGTCTCCGGTGGAGATGCCGGACGGGAGCGTCAGCCGGTTTCGCACCAGGGGAACCGCGGCGGGGCGGGCGGCGTGCGCGGGGACAACAAGTGAAGGGGCGACGGCGGCGGCACCGGCAGCGGCGATGGCACCTTTGAGGACGTTACGGCGGGAGAGAGGAGTCATGTGCCCATGGTTGACGGGCCGGGTTAAGGGCCGGCGACGTCGGGGTGAACCGGGTCGATCGCGGCAGTGACAACCAGATCGAATTCCTTGACAAATAATGAATTTGTCTTCCCAAGCGTGAGAGGCAGGGTCTAATATCCTGCATCTAGGCATTAATCAAAGACGCTAATGCCGAGAGCTGACCTTTACTTTGTAAGGGGAAATGAGTGGGAAATCTGATGCCCGGCATCTTTCCTCGCGGCAACTCATTTGCGGTCGTCTCTTGCGAGAGCCGTTTCCTTTCGAATATTCGACGTAAATGATCATCGTATTTTCTTGCGCACTTTTCGGCCACTTTGCCGTGCGCATTTTCCCCTGACGACATCTTGGATGGAGTTTGCAATGAAGAAGCTTCTAGTACTGACAGGACTGCTGACCGGCCTCGTAGCCGGAACGGGGGCCGTCGCCACCGCCGCTCCGGAGCCCATCGGGACCGTCACTCTGACTCTTAAAGAGTGTGGCTACAGGATTGAGGCTGTGGTTACAGGTAAGGCGGGTGTCAACGAACTTTCAAATGGAGCCACCATTTTCACCGCCCCAGGACAAGAGGTGACGCTCACCAACGTGAAGACCGGTGAAAGCGTAACCTTCGGCATCACCGGAGCAAGCCATGTGGAGAATGTGTCGCCGAACCGCGTCGAAATAACGGCGACAGGAAGGAACGTTCTTACAATTCCAGAGGGCGACAGGAAGGGTGTCTATCTTACGATTGGCTCCGTCACATACGTTCTTGATGGAAGAGGAAGGCAAATCAGCCCCTTCGAAGGCACCGGACAAGTCACGGATATCTGTGCACTGCTGGCTTGAAAGGCGCTAATTGACGCGCGCAAAGCGGGCGGCTGGCATTCCTGCCAGCCACCCGCCGTCGTGCGTTGTTCGACTAAGCAGTTCAGCGCGAAGGTGCCTCATCCACGAACGCCACCGGGGCCACGGCTTGCTGGTAGAGCTTGAGGGCGTCGGGCACGGCCAGGTTGCCGAAGTTCAGTGAGAGCTGCAGGCCCTCGAGCTGGGCGTTGGCGGACTCGGCCGCACTGACTTTTTCGCCCAGCGCCCGGGAGTTGGCGAAATTTGTGGCGAGAGCAGCGGCGACAGAGAAAATCACGGCGCCCAGACAGAGGAACCGCCACACGATGGAGTCGTCGCCCAGAGAAAAGATCCCCTGGACTGCCTCGGTGAATCCGGTCCCTCCGACGGCGGGACCGGCGGTGAGCATGGCCGCCAGCGCGCTGCCTACGATGCTGATGTTTGAGAGCCGGTTCCGGCGCGGCCGCTCCCGCCCCAGAAAGGAGCGGATGGCCTGCTGCTTTTGGTCGATGCGCTCCGACAGCCGTTGCCGCGTATCGGCGGATTCGTCCATGGTCTCTTACAGCCTTTCTCCCCCCGTCGACGTTTGGATCAGGATCCCACCGCACTCATGCCGGGTCCAGACTCGCCTTGCCGGTTCCACAGTTGCTTTGGGCGCAGAACAGCAGGGCCCCACTCGAAGTTCCGCCGGCGCCACAGAAGCCGGAGCTGCCGCTAAAGAGCCGTGATTCTATCGAGGAAGTATGGACGTGGCTGTCACGGCGCCCCGCGTCTCGCCAGCTCCTGCTCGGCAGCGACACGCATCAGCCTGAAATGGCGCCTCGCCTTCGGAGCGCGGCCAGGACCGGGTGCGTCGGCGGAGTCTTCGCGGTCACTTGCCCACTGGCGCATCACTTCAACTCGATCGTTGTCTGCTGACTTCAGATCTCTTTCAAAATCCGGCAAGGACTTCCACCACATGGTTGCCACAAGGTCAGCCTAGCGGCGGGCAGGCGAATCGCTGGAAGCTCAGCGCGAAGGCGCCGCGTCCACGAAGGCCACGTGGGAAACGCATTGTTTATAGAGCAGGGCCGCTTCGTCGATCTCGATGCGGCCGAAGTCCAGGGACAGCTGCAGCCCCTCCAACTGGGCGATGGCCGTCTCCGCCGCGCTGACCTTCTCGGCCAGGGACTGGGAGTTGGCGGAGTTCGTGGCGAGGCCAGCCCCTACGGACAGAACCACCGCACCCAGGCACAGAGCACGCCACACGATCGAGGCGTCACCCAGGGACAACGTGTTCTGAACTGCTCCGGTGAACTCCGTACCCCCGAACGCGGGACCAGCCGTCAACAGAGCAGCCAGCACACTGCCAATGACGCTGAACTCCGTGAGTCTGTGGCGGCGGGGCAACTGCCGTCCCAGATACGAGCGGATCTCCCGCTGCTTCTGATCGATGCGCTCGGACAGCCTCTGACGTGTTTCCGGTGAATCGTCCATGATTGCCACCAGCTTCCCTCTCCGAGAGTGCCTGCGATCAGGATCCCACCGCGCCGGTTCCCGGTCCAGACACGGCTGCTTCCCGGGCTGGCACGGCCCGTCCACTGCCAGACAGGCCATTGCGAGACAGGGTTGTCTCCCTGTCCGGTGCAGGCAGGCTTGTGTACGTTATTGCCACGGGACTGCAATGGCGCAGGCGCCGAGCTGGGCAGCGGACGAGAGGCGACGAGGATGGCAAAAACGACCGGAGCGGCACCAAACCTGGCCAAGGCACTGGCCATCGTCCTCGGCACCGGGGAGTTGGGCAAGGGAGACCCGGGCACCGATCAGATACCGGTCCGGCTGCGGGCGTGGGACGGCTCGGAAGCGGGCCCCGAAGGTGCCCCGCTCATTGAGTTCACTTCCCGCAGAGCGCTGCGGCGGATCCTCTGGTCACCCGGGCAGCTGGGCCTGAGCCGCGCGTACGTCGCGGGCGAAATCACGGCACACGGCGACATCTTCGCCGCCTTCGCAGCGCTGAGCTCCGCCGGCAAGTTCGCCGAGCCCGGGCCATTCAGTCCGCTGACGCCCCGGGAAGTGTGGACACTGGCGAAGACCGTCATCCGGCTCGGCGCGCTGGGCCCCAACCCCGCTCCCCCGCCGGAGGAAGCGAAGGTGGAAAAGCACGGCAGGCGGCACAGCAGGAAACGGGACGCCGCCGCGATCTCGCACCATTACGACGTCGGCAACGACTTTTACCGGCTGGTGCTCGGCCCGTCGCTGGTCTACTCGTGCGCTGTCTGGTCGGACGGGAACACGGGCCTGGAGGCTGCCCAGGAGGAAAAGCTGGATCTGGTCTGCCGCAAGCTCGGGCTAAAACCGGGCATGCGGGTGCTGGACGTGGGCTGCGGCTGGGGAAGCTTCGCGCTGCGTGCAGCCGGGCGGTATGGGGCGAGCGTCGTCGGCATCACCCTGTCCACCGAGCAGGCGGAGCTCGCCCGCAAGCGGGTGGCCGAGGCCGGGCTGACAGAACTGGTGGACATCCGGGTCCAGGACTACCGCGATGTGACCGACGGGCCCTTCGACGCGATCAGCTCCGTCGGCATGTCCGAACACGTCGGCCGCGAACAGCTGAACCGCTACGTCTCGCAGCTCCATGGCCTGCTGCGGCCCGGCGGTCGGCTGCTCAACCACGCCATCTCCTGGAACGCCGGACCCACCGAGGACGATCCCGATTCCTTCATCCCCCGCTACGTCTTCCCCGACGGCGAGATGCTCAGCCTGGGCGAGATGGTGGTGGCGCTGGAGGGCGGCGGCTTCGAAGTGCTCGACGCCGAGGCCCTCCGCCGGCACTACGCCCTGACCCTGCGTGCCTGGGTGAAGAACCTAGAGGAACAGTGGGACGAGGCCGTGCGGCTGACGTCCGAAGGCCGCGCCCGCATCTGGCGGCTGTACATGGCAGCCAGCGCTCTCGGCTTCGAGGGCGGACTGACCGGCGTGACCCAGGTGCTGCTGCAGAAGGCCGGCGGCGAGGAGCCCGCGCTGCGGCTGAGGAGCTGGGCCGGCTGAGCGCCGCCGGTTATCACGCTCGAGACCAAGGAAAACCACATAAGGAGCGAGGACAATGGCTGACATTCTGATGGTCGTCTCGGCCGCCGATTCGCTGACCATGAAGGATGGCAGCCAGCACCCCACCGGATTTTGGGCCGAGGAGGTGGTGGTGGCGCACAGGACCCTGCAGCAGGCCGGGCACACGGTGGATTTCGCCACTCCCGGCGGCGTCAAGCCCACCGTGGACGCGCTCAGCCTGCAGGCGGACACGGTGGGCAGCGAGGAACGGGCGGAGGACTTCCGCACCTACCTGGAGATGATCGACGTCGACCTTTTCGCGCCGCTGGTGCTTGCCGACGTCGACATGGCCGGGTACGACGCCGTGGTCCTGCCCGGCGGGCACGGCCCCATGGCGGACCTGTTCCAGGACAAGGACCTCGGCCGGATCCTCCTGGAGGCGAACGGCGCCGGCAAGATCATCGCGCCCTTCTGCCACGGCCCCGCCGGCCTGCTCAGCGCCACGGCCGACGACGGCGCGTTGGCCTTCGCGGGCCGCAAGGTGACGGTGTTCGCCAACTCCGAGGAGATGGGCGGCGGCACCGGAGAGAACACGCCCTGGTTCGTCGAGACCGTCCTGAAGGGGAAGGGCGCCAACGTGGAGACCGGCCCGGACTGGGCCAGCCACGTGGTGCGCGAGGGCAACCTGATCAGCGGCCAGAACCCGCAGTCCAGTGAGGACGTGGCCAAGGAGGTCATCAAGGCCCTCGCCGAGTAGGCGTTGCTTTAAGCGAGCCCGTCAGTCGCCCATGCCGGGCTGGACCCGCACGAAGTCGAGCTTGTTTCCGGGGTTGCTCCGGCTTTTCTGGTGGCGCGAGAATCCTCTCGCGTCCAGATGGTTCTGGGCGCGGAACTCGGCCAGGGCTTCGTCGTACGCCTGGTTGAGCCGCTTGCCGGAGACCTCCTCCACCGAGCCATCGGAAAAGGTGAGGGAGACGAGGATGCTCTCCGGGAAATGCCGGTTCATCCGGATGAAGCCTTCGGCATCCTGCTGCAGATTGATCAATGTGGTCCGCTTTCTGATCGAGAAGTTCCAGTCTCCCGCACTTTCAAACAAAAGT
>NZ_JBHTXX010000060.1:0-7828 GCF_042791415.1 Arthrobacter sp. NPDC056691 | reverse complement strand
CGAATCTCCTCACGAGTAAAACCCTGGCTTCTCCACGACACGCGGCTGCTCCTTCACTACAAATGAATGACTCACAACCAGCCTGACGCAGAGGGCAGCTGGACAAAAACTCCCAGGGAGGGGCGGGCAGGCGTCCCCGCCGACAAGAAGCGGCCCCCGGCTGCGGGATACGATGGCCCCAGTGCCCAGCAGCGGGCCCCACAAGGGAGGTGGTCGCCGGTTGTTCCTCGGACTCGACATAGGAACCGGCAGCAGCAAGGCCGTGCTGGCCACTTCCGACGGCACGATCATCGACTCCGCCACCGTGCACCACACTGCGTCCCTGCCCCGGCCGGGCTGGGCCGAATTCGACGCGGAGAACACATGGTGGGCCGAAGTCCGGCAGCTCTGTGGGCAGCTGTTCGCGAGGCAGGACCCGCGGCGCGTTGCCGGAGTGGCGGTCAGCGGCATGGGGCCGTGCCTCGTTGTCACGGACGCCAACCATGTGCCGCTGCGGCCGGCCATTCTCTACGGGGTGGACACCAGGGCAGCCAGGGAAATTGACGAACTCAACGGCGAATTCGGTGCGGAGCGGATCGAGGCTGACGGCGGAAAGGCCCTGTCGTCGCAGTCGGTGGGGCCAAAGCTGCGCTGGATCGCCAGGAACGAACCTCGGACCTTCGCCGCCGCACGGTACTGGTACTCCTGCAGTTCGTTCCTGGTGCAGAAGCTCACCGGCGAATACGTGATGGACCACCCCACAGCCGGCCAGTGCGATCCCCTGTACGACATCCACGGGCTGGAGTGGATCAGGGACCGGGCTGCCGCCGTGGCCGGCCACCTGCCGCTGCCGCGGCTGCTGTGGCCGGCTGACATAGCCGGCAAGGTCACCCCGGAGGCCGCGGCGCTGACAGGCATTCCGGCGGGGACACCCGTCTGTGCGGGCACGGTGGATGCCTGGGTGGAGGCGCACAGCGTTGGCGTCCGCCGTCCCGGTGACACCATGCTGATGTACGGTTCCACCATGTTTTTCGTGCAGCGGCTCAGTGTTTTCAGGAGCCACCCGCGGCTGTGGGCGGTTCCTGGGGTCGAGCCGCGCTCAATGACGCTGTCCGGCGGGATGGCCACCTCGGGCAGCCTCCTGACCTGGCTTCAGCAGCTCATGGGCGGGGCGCCGATGGCCGACCTGCTGGAGGAAGCCGGCCAAGTGCCAGCCGGGTCCGAAGGTCTGCTGGTGCTCCCGTACTTCGCCGGCGAACGGACACCCATCCTTGACCCCGACGCCCGGGGAATGATCACGGGCCTGACCCTCAGGCACGGCCGCGGCCACCTCCTTCGCGCGGCGCTCGAAGGAATCTGCCTGGGCCTGCGGCAGACGCTGGACCTGGTGGAGGAAGCAGGTGAGCCGGTCTCCCGGCTGCTGGCGGTGGGCGGCGGACTCCAGGCACGGCTGTGGTCCCAGATCGCCAGCGACATCACTGGCAGGGCGCAGATCGTTCCCCGCGTGACCATCGGGGCCAGCTACGGGGACGCCCTGCTGGCTGCTGTGGGTAGCGGGGCCGTGGCGCCGGACACCGACTGGATGCAGGCGGCAGCACGTGTGGAGCCCAGGCCGGAAACCTCCGCCGTGTACCAGGACATGTACGCAACCTACTGCGGCCTCTACCCAAGCAACCGCGACCATATGCACTCGCTGGCCCGCATGCAGGAAAGAACGGCAGGTTCGCCGCAGGGTCCGGGCTACGCCGCCAGGTAGTCCAGGACTGCCCTGGCGGTGGCCGCGTCCGTGACCAGCTTCCGGAGGTAGCCGCCCCTGGCCGCGCCCACTATGCTGCTGGCCTTCTCGGTTCCCACGGCAACACCGACCGTATGCGGAATGGAGTGCAGGATCTCCGCCGAAGTGGCCACCACACGGTCGCTGCCGGGAAATTCGACGCGGTCCCCGCGGATATCGAAGAAGTTCAGGCAGATGTCGCCCACGGCGCGCGCCAGGGAGTCGTCGTCCTTGGGAATGAAGCGTGAAATGGAGCTCCGGGTGGTGGGCGGCGCGCCAACGCCCAGGAGCGCACCCTTGGCTGATTCCCAGAGCCGCTGGATCCTCCGGAAGTCAGGATCCTGCTGCAGGAACTGGTGCATCTCGGGGGAGGGGAGCGCCTGCGTCCAGAGAAAGGCGGGGTGTGCTCCGGTATGTTCTGCGAGGGCGCGGGCAATTTCGTTGGTCTGGTACCACGGCTCCGGTTCGGTCTGGCCGCCGACGCTGGGGGCAACCAGCACGCCGGGAAGCCTTGGCAGCACGGCCTGGCTGAGTTCGTAGATGGTCCTGCCGGATGAGGCCAGCAGAACGTCGCCGGGGGCCAGCGCCATCTCCGTGACGGCCTCCGAGACCTGGGGGAGCAGCCCCACCCGAAGCCGGCGTGACTGGTCGCCGTCGGCCAGGTAGACCTTCTGGAGTGACAGGGCCTCGGAAAGCTCGGCGCCGAGGGAGCCGGAGGCGTGGCGGGACGGATCCACCACCTCGATTTTGACCAAGCCGATCCGCCGCGCCTCGGCGAGGAGGCGGCTGACGGTGGGCCGGGACACGTCCAGCGCCTGGGAGATCTTCACCTGGTTGGCGTCCTCCAGGTAGTACATCCTGGCGGCCTGGTACAGCGTCTCCAGCGGAAATTTGCTGCTGGTGCCAGCCGGGTCGTCAGTGTCCCGCATGGATCCGTCCCCTCATTGCGTTTCAGATGCCTCCATCATAGCCGACGCCTGAACAAAATTTCACGCCACAATCAGTTCAGAAATTTTGTTCTTGACATTTGTTCACGATGATCCCAGACTGGATTCATTGACGCAGGTCACACGTTCCAAGGAGGGAACCATGTCAACCACTTACGAAGAACAGACTGCAACCGAGGCCCTGGTGCCGGCCGTCATGCAGGCAGTCATCTGCCACGGGCCGGAGAACTACACTCTCGAAGAGGTGGCAACCCCGGTCCCCGGCGAGGATGAGCTGCTCATGAAGGTGGAGGCCGTCGGCGTCTGCGCCAGCGACCTCAAGTGCTACCACGGGGCTGCGAAGTTCTGGGGCGACGAGAACCGCCCGGCGTGGGCCCAGAAGGAGGTCACCCCCGGGCATGAGTTCGTCGGAACCATCGTGAGCGGCGGCACGGCTGCCCTGGCCCACCACGGACTGGAACTCGGCGACCGCGTTGCCTGCGAGCAGATCGTTCCCTGCGAGGAGTGCCGGTACTGCCAGCGCGGGCAGTACTGGATGTGCGGCCCGCACGACATGTTCGGCTTCCGCAACTACAACGGAGCCATGGCCGAGTACCTGGTGGTCCCCATCAACGCGCGGGCGCACAAGGTCTCGAAGGAGTTGGCACCCCAGCATGCAGCCTTTGCCGAACCGCTGTCCTGCTCCCTGCATGCCGTGGAACGGGCCAACATCCAGTTCAACGACGTCGTGGTGATCGCCGGCTGCGGTCCGATCGGGCTCGGCATGATCGCCGGTGCCAAGGCCAAGAGCCCGCTGAAGGTCGTCGCCCTGGACATGTCGGACGACAAGCTCGCCCTTGCCCGCAAGTGCGGTGCCGACGTCGTCATCAACGTCGGCCGCGAGGACGCTGTCCAGCTGGTCAAGGACATGACGGACGGCTATGGCGCCGACGTCTACATCGAAGGTACGGGGCATCCTTCGGCCGTGGGCCAGGGGCTGAACCTGCTGCGCAAGCTGGGCACGTATGTTGAGTACTCGGTCTTCGGCTCGGACGTCTCCGTGGACTGGTCCATCATCAGCGACGACAAGGAACTCGACGTCCGCGGCGCGCACCTCGGCCCCCACTGCTGGCCCGCCGCCATCAAGATGATCGAATCCGGCATCCTGCCGATGGACGAAATCTGCACCAACCAATTCCCGCTGGACAGGTTCCAGGACGCCCTGGACCTCGTGGGCGACACCGCCGGCGCCTCGGTCAAGGTCTCGATCCTGCCCGGCACGGCCCGCTAGGCACCCTTGCCCGGACGGGCACGCTGGCTACAGCGTCCCGCCGGGGCTCCGGCCCCGGCCGGGCCCCGAAAAACCCATCCATCCCAAAACAAAGGCGTTTTCCCATGACCACAATTGCAACGCCCGCTGCCGATTCGCGGGAACGGCTGCTCGACCGGATCGGCATTCCGCATTCCCTGCGGTGGGGCTTCCTCGGCGTCCTGGTCTTCATGACCGGCAACGGCGTCGAGTCGAACTTCATCGCCCCGCACATGGCAGCGGCGCTCGGCGGCCAGGCGATGCTGGTCCCCACCATCATCACCATGTACGGCGTCGCGGTGACGGTCGCCTCGTACCTCTCCGGCGCACTATCCGATCTCGTGGGACCCCGCCGGGTCATGGCGCTCGGCTTCGCGGCGTGGGTCACGTTCGAGATCCTGTTCCTGGTCAGCCTGAATGCCGGGTTCACTCCCGGCATCATGGCCAGCTACTTCCTTCGGGGCCTCGGCTATCCGCTGTTCGCCTTCGCGTTCCTGGTCTGGATCAACACCGTGGCCCCGCGGAAGAGCAACGGAACGGCCGTGGGCTGGTTCTACGTCATGTTCACCGGCGGCCTGCCCACGTTCGGCTCCCTGTTTGCCCTGACCTTCATCCCGCTGTTTGGCGGCGGCCACGGCGGCGAGTCCCTGACGATGGCCGCCTCGATCGGCCTGGTCACCGCAGGTTTCCTCATCGCCCGGCTGGGTGTCAGGGAAGAGCGCGGCGGCCGGCGGCTTGCCCCCGAGGGGGAGTCGACGGCGGCAGTCCTGACAGGCGGCGTCCGTCTCCTGGCGCGTGAACCGCGTATCCTCAGCGGCTTCATCGTCCGCCTCATCAACACCGCGCCGCAGTACGGCATGTTCGTGATCCTGCCCGGCGTGATCAGCGGCGAACTCGGATGGTCCCAGACACAGTGGCTGATGATGACGGTCATCGTGTACGCATCCAACATTTCCTTCAATGCCGTCTTTGGCGCCATCGGCGACAAATGGGGATGGCAGCGCACGGTCCGCTGGTTCGGCGTCGTCGGCTCGGCCGCCGGCCTGCTCGCGTGGTGGTACGTTCCGCACCTGGTTGCCCCTGGATCCGACTGGGGCTACTGGCTGTCCGTCCTGGCCGGCGTCGTGTTCGGAATCCTGCTGGCAGGCTTCGTTCCGATGGGCGCGATCATGCCCGCACTGACCCCCGACCACAAGGGCGCTGCCATGGCGATGTACACCACGGCCGCGGGCGGGGCCGCGTTCCTCGGCGCAGCCGTCGTTGCGGCCGTCCTTCCCTGGGGCGGAAACGCCGGCGTGGTCTGGGCATTTGTTGCACTTTACGGCGTCGCCTTCGTCCTCACCACCTTCCTCAAAGTGCCGGAGGACAGCGCCGGCACGCGCCATCACTAAGACCCCCGATACCAAGAATTTGGAGCACTCCCCATGACCAGGATTTTCAACGATCCCGCCGAATTCGCCGAAGACCAGTTCGCCGGCTTCCTTGACCTCTACGCGGACCGCCTCCGCGGAGTCCCCGGCGGGGCTGTGGCGCTGCGCACCGGCGAACCGCAGGTGGCCGTCATCGTCGGCGGGGGCTCGGGGCACTATCCCGCCTTTGCCGGCCTGGTGGGCGGCGGATTCGCCACGGGCGCCGTCGTTGGAAACGTGTTCACGTCACCGTCGGCAGCCCAGGTCTACTCGGTGGCGAAGGCCGCGCACCAGGGACGGGGAGTGGTCCTGACGTTCGGAAACTACGCCGGGGACAACATGAACTTCGGCATCGCCGCGGAGCGCCTGCGCAAGGAGGGCATCGACACCCGGATTGTGGTGGTCACAGATGACGTCGCCTCCGCCGCCGAAGAGGACAAGCGCCGGGGTATTGCGGGCGACTTCTCCGTCTTCAAGGTGCTCGGCGCCGCTGCGGCGGCCGGTCTGGATGTCGACGGCGTTGAGCGGGCCGGGCGTGCCGCCAACGCCGCCACCCGGACCATCGGTGTCGCCTTCTCCGGCTGCACCATGCCGGGGGCCGGGCGGCCGCTGTTCACGGTGCCGCACGGCCAGTTGGGCCTGGGGCTGGGCATCCATGGCGAGCCGGGTATCCGCGACCAGGCCATGCCCCCGGCCGCAGAGCTGGCACAGCTGCTGGTCGCGTCCCTGCTGGAAGCCGCGCCGCAGGGCGCGGGAAGGCGCGTGGCACCCATCCTGAACGGACTCGGCACCACCAAGTACGAAGAGCTCTTCCTCCTCTGGGGCACGGTGGCGCAGCTGCTGCGGGAGGCGGGACTGAAAGTGGTGGACGCCGAAGTCGGCGAACTCGTCACGAGCCTGGACATGGGCGGCGTGTCGCTGACGCTGATGTGGCTGGATGATGAGCTCGAAACATTCTGGACAGCTGACGCCTACACCCCGGCATTCCGCAAGCAGCGGGCTCCCATCGCGGCCGCCGCCGGCTACGTGCAGGACGCCGATGGCGGGGTCCGGGAAACCCGGGCCATCCCGGAAGCGAGCCCGGCCGCCGTCGTTCTTGCCGGGACGGCACTCAGTGCCCTTGAAAGCATGGCCGCCAGCCTCCACGCGAACGAGGCGCGGCTGGGCGAGATCGACGCTGTGGCGGGCGACGGCGACCACGGCCGCGGCATGGTCAAGGGGATTGACGCCGCTCTCGCGGCTGCCAGGACGGCATATGACGGCGGGGCTGGCGCGGCTTACGTGCTGCAGTCGGCTGGCCAGAGCTGGGCGGAGCACGCCGGCGGCACCTCCGGAGTACTGTGGGGAGCTGCCCTCGAGGCTGCCGGTCTGTCACTCACGGACCGGAAGGCCGACTACACAGACGGCGACTTCGTGGCCGCGGTCCAGGCGTTTTCCGGCGCGATCCTGGACCTCGGGCGGGCCACGGTGGGGGACAAGACCCTCGTGGACGCGCTGCTGCCGTTCGCCGGCGAACTCGCCGACGGCGTCGAGCAGGGCCACCCTTTCGCTGACGCCTGGCGGGCCGCGGCCGGGGTGGCCGTGGAACAGGCCGAAGCGACGGCATCCCTGCGGCCCAGGCTGGGCCGCGCCCGCCCGCTGGCTGAAAAATCCATTGGCACCCCCGATGCGGGCGCCACCTCGTTCGGGCTGCTGGTCCGCGACCTGGCGGGCCTTCGCAGCGGGACGCTGGCCTCCTGAACTCTCTGACCAACCACCCCGAAAGGATTCCCACCATGACAGAAAAACTCAGAATCGTCGTCGGCTCCGATGACGCCGGCTTCGATTACAAGGAAGCCCTGAAAAACGACCTGGCCGCACACGGCCTGGTGGCAGACGTCGTCGACGTCGGCGTGGGTCCCGACGGCCACACCGCCTACCCGCATGTGGCAGTCGAGGCCGCCCGCATGGTGGCCAGCGGCGCCGCGGACCGGGCACTCCTGGTGTGCGGCACGGGCCTGGGCGTGGCGATTTCCGCCAACAAGGTCAAAGGTGTCCGCGCCGTGACGGCCCACGACTCCTTCTCCGTGGAGCGGGCGGTACTCAGCAACAACGCCCAGGTCCTGTGCATGGGCCAGCGCGTGATCGGCCTTGAACTGGCGCGCCGCCTGGTCAGGGAGTGGGTGGGCTACACCTTCGACGAAAGCAGCGCCTCGGCGGACAAGGTCGCCGCGATCTGCCGCTACGAGGACTGAGGCCCAGCGGAGGCGTCTTCCAGAAGAGTCGCCTGAAGGAGCCCGGGGCTGAGGAGTTTTTGTCCACTTGTCACGACTTCGAGGCGCTCTAACCCGCGACAACCCTCTGCGTCAGGCTGGTTGTGAGTCATTCATTTGTAGTGAAGGAGCAGCCGCGTGTCGTGGAGAAGCCAGGGTTTTACTCGTGAGGAGATTCG
>NZ_JBHTXX010000059.1:0-13132 GCF_042791415.1 Arthrobacter sp. NPDC056691 | reverse complement strand
TGTTTGGGTGTTGGTGTGATTTGGGTCTCGTGGTGAGTGGTGTGTTTTTGGGGGTGAGCGGTGTGGTGGGGTGGTCGGGCGGTTGTGTCTGGTTGTGGGGTTGGGGTGGGCATACGGTTGTCTCTCATCTGGCTCGGACGAGCGAGTGGTTGCGCAAGGGGAGTTCGCGTGACTCGGGTGTGATTTCACGAGGAGGTGATGTCCAGTGACGATTACTGATGAAGTGGCGATTGCTGAGGAACGGTCTGTTCTGCTGGCGAAGTACGGCTTGGACGGACAGAACAAGGCGACTATGGGTCGGGTGTTGGGGACCGGTTCGATTGCTGAGGCGGTCGAGCGTGCTGACGGGACGATGGAGGCGACGGTCCGGATCCGGGAGGACGAGTGTTGCTGGGAGCCGGCGATCCTGATTCTGCCGCATGGTGGTGATCTTGAGTTGACGGTCATTAATGATGACAAGAACACGCATGCGTGTTTGTTGCCGAATAATGGTGGCCCGAAGTTTCTGGGGTTGCTGAATCATTCGAAGGGTCGGGCGAGGATCAACCTGGATGGTCCGGGTTATTACTGGTACAGCTCGCCGGCGGGTAACGATGAGGGTCGTGGTCTGACCGCCGCCATTGTTGTGAAGGGCGAGGTGCCTCCGGAGGCCCGCCTGGACCGGCCCGATCAGATCCGCCCATAGAAAGGGATTGAACCGATGACAGTCGAATATGTGGACGCCGGCGAGGCGATTGACCATAGTGATCTGAGTCCCGCGCCCGGTGTTGCGCCTGCGGTGACGGACAACGTTGATTACGAGCGTCTCCTGCAGGCGCGTTCGGAGTCGCAGAACTGGCTTACGTATTACGGTGCCTATGACGGGCAGCGGTACAGCTTGCTGGATCAGATCAATACCGAGAACGTGAGCAAGCTCAGTCCTGCGTGGATTTTCCAGGCTGGGCAGGCTGGTCATATCGCTGGTGGGTCGACCTATGCGTTTGAGGCTTGCCCGTTGGTTGTGGATGGCGTCATGTATGTGACGGGCTGGGACGGCTGGTTCTGGGCTCTTGACGCGGTCACGGGCAAGCAGTTGTGGCGTTATAAGCATGCGGTGCCTTTCGATGTTTCGTTGTGTTGCAGCAACGTGAACCGGGGTTGCGCGGTGGCTAATGGGAAGGTCTATTTCGTGACTCCGAACGCCCAGTTGCTGGCGTTGGATGCAACTAACGGCGAAAAGGTGTGGCAGAAGACCATCGGCGATGTGCGCGCGGGGGAGAGTGCCTCGCTGGCTCCGTTGGTCATCAAGGACACGCTCATTACGGGCAGCGCCGGCGGCGAGTTCGGTGTGCGTGGCCATATCGATTGCTGGGATCTGGAGACCGGTGAGCATCGCTGGCGCACTTACACCGTGCCCAAGCCTGGCGAGCCGGGCTCGGAGACCTGGCCTGCTGATGGTGAGGCCTGGGCGCGCGGTGGTGGAAACCACTGGGTTACCGGGACTTATGATCCGGAGTTGAACCTGTACTACGCCGGTACCGGCAACCCGGCACCTGATTTCGACGGCGGGGTTCGGGAGGGCGACAACCTCTATACCGACAGTGTTATCGCGCTGGATGTCGATTCGGGCGAGATCAAGTGGCATTACCAGTTCACTCCGCACGACCTGTGGGACTACGACTCCACGATGGAGATGACCCTGTTCGAGCGGGACGGCAAGAAGTTGCTGGGTCACTTCGATAAGAACGGCTACTTCTTCGTGCTGGACCGCACTAACGGTGAGTTGCAGCACGTGACTCCGTTCGTGGACCGGATCGACTGGGGTGTGATCACCCGGGACGGGAAGGTGACTCCGCGGAAGTACCCGGACAAGGAAGGCGAGCCGGTGCACTTCTTCCCCGGCCCGGCCGGTGCGAAGGAGTGGACGCACGCGGCGTTCAGCCAAAAGACCGAGCTGTTCTACGTGCCGGTGGCTGACGTGGGTGCCACCGCTACCCGCCGGCGTCGGGAGTTCAAAGAGGGCATGCCGTATTGGGGCGCTGCTGTTCAGGTGGACATCGATGACATGGCCGGGTCGGTCAGCGCGTTCGACACCTATGGTGAGGAAAAGTGGCGTTACCGTATCGATTACCCGATGGCCGCGTCAGTGCTCGCTACGGCAGGGGACCTGGTCTTCGCGGGCACCCCGACCGGTGAGTTCGTCGCTCTGGACGCCCGGACCGGTGAGAAGTTGTGGGAGTTCGAGTGTGGCAGCGGTCACCACAGCAGCTGCTCGACCTACAGCGTTGACGGTAAGCAGTACGTCGTTGTCCCGGTCGGTTGGGGTGGATGGCTCGAAGGCATCGTCCCGGCACTGGGCAGCGCAGGCCACGGCAGCGCGTTGATCGCTTTCGCCCTGCCCGGCTGATTCCTGGCCCAATTACCCGCCCATTCAGGCACCCGCCCAGAGACCGAAAGGAGAAAAAGACCATGACCGTTGATAACAACCGGAAAACGTGGGAAGCACCCACGATCGCGGAAATCCGCGTGTCCGCCGAGGTAACCGCCTACGTGGCAACCAAGTAGAAGAATCCGGTGGGGTGCCGGAGCCAAACCTGGCCCGGCACCCCACCGGCCACACAGCGAAAGGATGTAACCGGTGATGCTCACGCGCATACTGTTTGACACCTCACCGGACATCCAGTTACAGATAGAGTCCGTCGAGGCTCGCCTGAAGGAGTAGCCATGGCTGGGAGTCCTGACGCCCACGTCGACCGTACGTACCACCAGACCCTGGCCGCGCGGCGGTCGTCCAACCGGCGGAATGTTCCCGCGGCAGGCGGAAACCCACATGCCGGTCAGCCCCAGAGGCTCGACCTGAGCTCCTTAGCACGGCCTAACCGCGCCGCCAATCCGTTGGGTGAGGACTTTGACTACGCCAAGGAGTTCCTCTCGCTGGACCTCGGCGACCTGGCACGCGATGTGGACGAAGTGTTGACTACCTCGCAGGACTGGTGGCCCGCCGACTTCGGACATTACGGACCGCTTGTGCTGCGAATGGCCTGGCACAGCGCCGGCACTTACCGCATCGGTGACGGAAGGGGAGGTGCCAGCGCGGGAATGCAGCGCTTCGCCCCATTGAACGGGTGGCCTGATAACCGCAACCTGGACAAGGCGCGCCGACTGCTATGGCCGGTTAAGCAGAAGTACGGCCACAGGATCTCCTGGGCGGATCTGATGATCTTCGCGGGTAACCGTGCGCTGGAATCCATGGGCTTCAAAACGTTCGGGTTCGGCGGTGGCCGGGAGGACGTATGGGAGGCCGACGAGACCTACTGGGGGCCAGAAGACACGTGGTTCGCCGACCAGCGACACAGTGGCATCCGGGAACTGCACGAGCCCCTGGCGGCGAGCGAGATGGGACTGATCTACGTCGATCCGCAGGGTCCAGCCACGATGCCCGACCCGATAGCCGCCGCACGCGACATCCGTCAGACGTTCCGTCGCATGGGGTTGGACGACGAAGAGACCGTCGCGCTGACTGCGGGCGGGCACACGTTCGGCAAGACCCACGGCGCGGCCGACCCCAAAACTTGTCTCGGACCCGAACCCGACGCCGCGCCGCTCGAGCTACAAGGGCTGGGCTGGGCATGCAACTACGGAACGGGCAACGGTGCCGACACGGTCACCAGTGGGCTCGAAGGGATCTGGACACCCACGCCGACCAGCTGGGACAACAGTTTCCTGGAGGTACTTTTCGCCTACGAGTGGGACGTGACGCTCAGCCCCGCCGGGCAATGGCAATGGATCCCGAGCGACGGTGCCGGTGCCGGCACCGTCCCGGACGCCCATGACCCGTCCAAAACCCATGTCCCGACGGTCCTCACAACTGACCTCGCCTTAAAGGATGATCCAGCATACGCGGCGATCGCGCGGCGATTCCTGGAGAACCCAGACCAGATGGCGGATGCTTTCGCACGGGCCTGGTTCAAACTCACGCACATTGATATGGGTCCAATCAAGCGCTACCTGGGCTCACTCGTCCCCTCAGAACCACTGATCTGGCAGGACCCGGTGCCCGAAGTCGATCACGAGCTCGTCGATGCTGACGAGATCGCCGCGCTCAAGAGCCAACTCCTCGAGTCGGGCCTGACGGTGGCGCAACTCGTCTCCACGGCGTGGGCTTCGGCTGCCACGTTCCGCAACAGCGACAAGCGTGGTGGCGCCAACGGTGCCCGCATCCGACTTGAACCGCAGCGAAGCTGGGATGTCAATGAGCCCGAAACGCTGGACACGGTGCTGGGAACACTTGAGCACATCCGCGAGCAGTTCCACGATTCCCAGCGTGACGGCAAGAGAATCTCGCTTGCCGACCTGATCGTGCTTGGCGGGTGCGCCGCGGTTGAACATGCTGCCGCCAGCGCAGGTCATGACATCGAGGTCCCGTTCCGGCCGGGACGCACGGACGCAACGCAGGAATGGACCGATCCCGAATGGTTCGCCGTACTGGAACCGACTGCGGACGCATTCCGCAGCTACCTCGGCAAGGGCAACCGACTGCCGTCGGAAGTTCTGCTCATCGAGCGTTCACGTCAGCTGACCCTGGGTGCCCCCGAAATGACAGTGCTGCTCGGCGGCCTGCGCGTGATCGGCGCCAACCACGGCCGATCCCCCCTGGGCGTGCTCACCTCGACACCGGGGCACCTGACCAACGACTTCTTCGTCAACCTGCTTGACATGAAGACCGTGTGGGCGCCGAAGCCCGACGATGCCACCGGGGAGGCGACTTACGAGGGCCGCGACCGGCACACTGACGAGGTGAAGTGGGTCGCAAGTCGCACCGACCTTGTTTTTGCGAACAATGCAGAGTTGCGCGCGCTGTCGGAGGTTTACGCGAGCCAGTACGCTGAAAAAAAGTTCATACGCGACTTCGTGTCCGCGTGGAACAAGGTCATGAATCTTGACCGGTTCGATCGGTGACACTGCCTTCTGCCGAATGGTGCGGGTTAGCCGGCCACTCGAGCTAACCATGCTGTTTTCCGACGCACCGGACCGGGACAGCTTGAACCGTGGAGACGGGCCAGCTCCGCGCCAATGACGACGACGAGCCCCAGCATTTTCTTCCAGACAGCATGACCCATGCGAACTATGTGCTTCGAAGTCCGGCTCGCCGCACGGTGCCGGAGCGGGGCCCTGTCAGTCATGCGCGCTGAGACTCCCACGTGTCACCACATTCATCCAATCAACATCCCGGCAGTACAACTAGTCACGCATTCCTGTCCGTGAACCAGGCGTCGGACGCCTTCCCGGCGGCCATAGATTCTGCCACGAGCGTCCTCCTGGGCTTCTCTGACGCCTGAATCCAATGAGGTGAGTCGGGCACAGACCCGCAACCGGACGTGGCAGGTTAACGCGGTCGGCTCAGCTTGGAGCTTGCTGCTCCGGGCGGGCTACCGGGGCTGGAACGACCGCAATCCCAAAGTGTGGCCAGCACCATCAAAAACAGTGCTACCCCTGCCCTTCGTTTCGTGAATATGGACGCCACTCGGAAGGCGTCCATTCGGGCGGCGTAGACAGACCGTGGACCGCCCAGGGAGAGCCGGCGCACCATCCGGCCGGCAACGCAACAGCGGTTCCTGCCCAACAGCCCCTCAAACTCGTGAGGGGCTGAAACCAGAAAATAGAGGAGCTAAACATGTCTCTTGGAGTTGTTTTTCTATCCGAAGTATGCGGCACCGCGATGCTGACCCTATTGGGTTGTGGCGTGGTGGCAAACGTCGCGCTCAAAGGTACCAAAGGTAACAACGGCGGATTCCTTATGGTCACCTGGGGTTGGGGCATTGCTGTCTTCGCTGGTGTCTATGTCGCTGCCAAGTCCGGTGCCCACATCAACCCCGCCGTCACCCTGGGCCTGCTCATCAACGGCAAGGCGGAGTATGCTCCCGGCGTCAAGGTCGAGCTGGCGTCCACACTCACTTACTTCGGTGGCGAGCTACTGGGCGCTTTCCTGGGCGCCGTGATCATGTGGCTGGCCCATAAGCAGCATTTTGACACCGAACCCCTGCCCGCCAACAAGCTCGCCGTTTTCTCCACCGGCCCGGGCATTCGCTCCGTCCCGTGGAACCTGGTCACCGAAAGCATCGGCGCCTTCGTGCTCGTCTTCGTCATTCTGACGTTCGGCGGGTCACCTTCCGGACTCGGCCCGCTGTCCGTGGCCCTTCTCGTGGTGGGTATCGGCGTGTCCGTTGGCGGCCCCACTGGCTACGCCATAAACCCCGCACGTGACCTCGGTCCCCGAATCGCCCACGCCTTGTTGCCCATCGCGGGCAAGGGCTCCAGTGACTGGAGCTACTCTTGGATCCCGGTTGTGGGCCCGTTGATCGGCGGATCGCTGGCGGGGGCCGTTGCTGCGGTCGTCCCGATTATCGCCACAGCGGCCTCCTGACCGCCAACGCCCAGACAGGTCACTAAGCCAGCGCCTTGGACAACTGACAATAACGTCACCATGGAGAGGCGCGAATCGCCATCGGCTAAGGCACCAGCAGCACCGGACCATCGTGTTCGATTAACAGGAAAGGCCACACGTGACGTCGTCCGCAATCTGTCCTCGTCAGGGACAAGATTGCGGACACGGCGGCCTTAATCGACGAACACGGGTTTAGTGAGCTTGCTGGGCGCGGTTTAGGAGGTCGCGCGGGACGGGGTGTCGCTGGCCAGGGCAGCAATTGCCCCAGCGATCTACTTTTGAAGGCACCCGGTGCCTCTCAACTGCAGCGGAGGTTTACACCATCAGGAACGGGCGGTTACGCTTCTGGCCCCTCGTAAACCATCTCCATCAGTGCGCTGACAATGCCGAAGGCCACAATGAAACAGGCCAGGGACAGTCCCGCCACGCCGCGGCTGGGTTCTATCAGTGACCCTCTCGTGCTGGCGGCCCGGCGGCCCCGGTGGCCTGTCGTGTCTGATCGGGACTTACGAATCTAGGGGTCTGGCTTTTGCGTCGGAAGGACTGATCCCGGCGAGCCGTTCGATGATAAGCAGGCCGACCGGGGATCCGGGCCAGTGCCGGCGCAGCGGTTCAGGCCCTGCGGAACGAATGACGGAGCGCAGGACAAGAGCGACGATGATTACGTCGTCAGCGCAGCCGATCACGGGGAGGAAATCCGGAACCAGGTCAAGCGGCAAAAGCAGGTAGGCCAACAGCAATATCAGTTTGACCCGCACGCCAAGCGAAACAGTCTTATCGGCCGTGAGCCTCCGGATCACCCGCAACAGGTCCGGTAGCAGACGCAAAGCGTCCTTCATCCCCACGGTTTCCGGGTTATGGCGGGCATACACCCACAGCCCGGCCAACAGGACGACATATACCGTTGCCACTCCGGTTAAGATTGCCGGCAGTGTCTCCCACAATTCCACGGTCCTACTCCCCGTTCCCTGGATGAACAAGCGGACCGGCTGGGGTGTGCAGCGCTGAATAGACGCGCTCTGCGTACTCATCAAAGAGGACAGCGCAATGGCGCAGAAGCTCGTCAGCGGCATCGGCTTCGTCGAGTTCAAGAACGTCGCGGCTCTTCAGGTCACGGAACCAACGGCGCAACCGCTCCAAGCTCTGCTCTTCCTCCTCCAGTTCCGCCAGGGTAAATTTTCCGTTCCGTGTCTCCTTGGCGATTTCTTCGTCGAAGCCCTTGCAGTCACGGGAAAACTCCTGCCATTCGTCCAGGCGCTGAGCGCGGAAGGCGGTACGAAGCGGATCTGCTGCGTGGTCTTCAGTTCCGGGTGTGGGCAGCACGAGAACTTCTCCGGAACCGCGGGCCGCCAACTCCACAACTTTTTGAACAGCCGATGAAAAATACGGCGTTTCAGGCACTGTCCAGACGCCGGAGGACACCGGCGCGGCACCGATCTTGCGCAGTTCCCGCCATACTGCAACCCTCGTCCGAGACGACTCCCCAGGAGGTAAACGAACAATCAGGAGCAACCAATTCATGGGACAACCATACCTGTATCATCCCAGTATGTAACGCCTGCTACTTTCGAATGTGTAGTGACGCTGGCGCGGTCGTATCGGGCCGGCTTGGTGTGGATCAGTTGCCGGGTGCGGTGGCGCCGCCGGCCCTTTGCCCGGTGGAGACGTCTTTTGTCCTGGCCAGACAGGTCCTGACGGGGGCCTCCTGTTTTAGGGTGTCCGTGCGTTGCCGATAACGGATCCCGTAATCTCATCGCCGCCCGCCCCTGGCGTTGCGATGACAGCACACGGGCGTGGTGGCTCCGCTGCTCTACGGTGCCGGGCGCCACATGATTGCGCCACGGAGTTCCCTGGCGACCAGGGCGGGGTCGGCTGCCCCATAGATGGCACCGCCGACGACGGCGACATCGGCGCCGGCCTGCTGGACTGCGTCGATGGTGCTCGGCTTTACACCGCCGGCCACGGAGAACGGAACGCGGGCTTCGACTCCGGCGCGGATCAGACCGTTCAGGTCGAAGCCGGGCTTGGCCTGCTCATCCAGGCCGGCGTGCATCTCGACGAACTTCGCACCCAGGGCGCGGACTTCCTTGGCACGGGTGACCTTGTCCGCGATGCCGATCAGGTCGACGACGACGCCCTTGTTGTGGGCCTTGGCAGCCGTGACCGCACCGGCGATGGTGGAGTCATCTGCGGCGCCGAGCACGGTGACCAGGTCAGCGCCGGCCTTGAACGCGATGTCGGCCTCAAGCTCACCGGCATCCATCGTCTTCAGGTCAGCGAAAACGATCTTGTCCGGGTGGGCTTCCTTGACCGCGGTGATGACGGACAGGCCCTCGGCCTTGATCAGCGGCGTGCCGAGTTCGATGATGTCAACGTATTCGGCAACCTTGCCGGCCAGCTCGAGAGCGGCTTCGGTGGTCAGGAGGTCGATAGCAACTTGGAGCTTCATGATGTTGTTTCCTTCGGTAGGGAACTGCAATTGGTGTGGAAGGTGCTTGGGTTACCCGAGATTGGCGGTCACCCGAGGTTGGCGTGGCGCAGCCACAGCTCCTCAGCCAGCTAGGCGTCGTTGCCCCAGATCGCCTCGGTGGCCACGAAGAGTCCCTGCCCGATGAGGGGCCCGGCGTACCGGCGCCAAACGCTGGTGCAGCCTCCAGAGTTAAGCCTGCATTCATCGTTGTGTCATTGTCGGGTCGAGGGAACGCTAACTTGGGATGGTGTTGACTATCTATTTGGGTAGGTAGCCGTCTGGCCCGTCCCGCACAGCCGGATGAATGGCCCACAGCTTGTTTACTTTGGAGCACATAGCGGAGCCGCAGAACAAGCCCGCATTTCCGGCAGAAATCGTCAGTTCCTGCGGCTCACCGAAGACTGGTGAAAAATTCCTTCCGCGGCAAAAATCAACTGCAAAGAAGCCTTCCGACTGTCACAAACTGCTTGATGGGTACTGCGAGACCGCCATACATTTCCTAAATGCGGCCTTTGATAAGTTCACTTTGGCTCCGGCTCGCACAAGACGTGCTCCATATGCTCACGCTAACGTCTTCTTTTGAACCCACGAGTTGCTCGATGTGCGGGCATCGGGGGCCCGGTGACGATTCCCAGGCTACGGACTGGCTCATAGTCGCAACGGGTGCCCTGCCGATTTGCAGCAACTGCTCGTTGATTTTTCTCCTGAACGACCCCAGGGACGACCTATTCACCCTGCTATGGTCACCGTTGCGCAACTGCTAGGCGCCGCCGTCGTGGTTTCACGGGGGCCCTGAAAAGCCGGGGACACCAGCGTTTGATGTCCCCGGCTTTGGCGTGGTGGCCGCCCCGGAGCGGGGTGACCTAAACGTTGAAGTCGACCGTGGCGATGTTTGACAGACCTGGTTCGCCGACAATTCGAAGAACGGCAGCGTGCTGAGCCCAATGCAACACAAACACAGTGTCGCCGGGCAGCGTCCCCGGCTGTTTAGTGCCATCTCTGCCCCGTAGAGAACGCTAGGCTAACGTGCGGCACTGCCCTTTCGGCTTTGAGGATCAGCTGATGACGCTTGCGCCGGCCTCTGCAACCGTCTGGTCCTGTTCGCCTGAGCCTCCGCTGACGCCGACTGCGCCGATGACGTTTCCGTCGCGGGTTAGCGGAATGCCGCCGGCGAAGATCACAATCTTTCCCTGGTTGCTGGCGTGGATACCGAAGTACTGGTTGCCGGGCTGCGAGTTGTCGCCCAGGTCCTTGGTCTGGATGTCAAAGGAGCGGGAGGTAAAGGCCTTGTTGATCGAAATATCAATGCCGCCGATCCAGGCACCGTCCATGCGTGCGTGGGATATTAAATTTCCGCCTCCGTCTACAACGGCAATGTTCATCGGAGTGCCAATTTCCTCTGAGCGCTTTTCAGCCGCTGCAATAATAGCGCGGGCCTCGGCGAGCGTGGGTGAAGTCATTTGCTACTCCTTCTTGTTGGGGTCTATCCGGGTTTAGTTGACAGTTTGGGCCGACATATCGGCAGGGACCTGTTGAGCGGTCTTGTTCGTTGAGCAGTCTTGTTCATTGGCTCAAATTTGACTGGATTGCAGTCGGTGATTGCAACCCTAACCGGAATCGGGATAGAACGGGAGGCATGACTACTTCAACGGACGCAGGCGTAGCGTCCCTGGCTACAGGGAATGCACCAATGATGCGAAGTCCTTCCACCGCGAGGGCATCCTGACGCCGTCTTCCCGGGCGCCAACGTCCTGTTCGCGATCTTCCTCGCCCCAGCTGGCCATCCCGTTCATCCTTCCCAGTCTTGAACAACGCCGTCGCTGCCCGGGTCGGACCGTTTGAGCACGTACGCTGGCCTGATGATTCCGTAAGTGGCAGACGCCTGCGGGGTCTTTCTGCTCAGGCACCTTTTCCGCGCTTTCAGAGCATCCTGGAAGCGGCGTGAACGAAGCCACCCTAATCAGCCGCATCCTCACGCCGTCCGAGGGCCGATCGTGTCGCTTGGCGCGTTCGTCATCGTAGGCGCATGGAACGAATGCATCTGGCCGAACCCATGACGCCGTGCACGGATGAAACCCCTTGGAGGACCACGCATGACCACCGAACACCACCTGATTATCGATGGCCACAACGACATGTTGTGGAAGCACCACAAGCTGGCCGGCCTGGACTTTGGCCGGCTCGACCCTGCGCACGTGCAGCCACAGCTGCATACCGACCTCGTCCGCCTACGCCGAGGCGGCGTCGGGGCCCAGTTCTGGTCAGTCTGGGTGCCCAGCACCGCCGACCCGGCAGATATGGTCGCCTTGACGCTCTCCCAGATTGAGGCGGTCCACAGGTTGTGCGAGTCCTACAGCCACCTCACGACTCTCGCCCGATCCGCCGACGATATCGAACGCTGTTTCGCCGAGGGCCGCATCGCGTCGCTGATGGGCCTGGAGGGCGGGCATCAGATCCTCGAATCCATCGATGTCCTGCGCTTCCTGTACCGCAGCGGGGTCAGGTACATGACGCTGACGCACAACAAGAACACCGGCTGGGCGGATAGCGCAACAGATGGCCCGGGCGTCGGTGGCCTCAACGCATTCGGCGAACAGGTGGTCGCCACCATGAACGAACTCGGCATGCTCGTCGACCTCTCGCATTGCGCCGACACAACCGTCGAACACGTCACACGCCTCACCACCGCGCCGCTGTTCTTTTCTCATTCCGGCGCGCGGGCGCTGTGCGATCACCCCCGCAACGTCACCGATGCCACGCTGAAGGCGGTCAGTATGAGCGGAGGGATTGTCATGGTCGTCTTTCTCCCAGAGTTCCTCTCCAAGGACTATGGTGCGTGGTCCTCGGCACGCAAATCCGCGGAGTCGGGTTGGATCGGACCGCAAGCCGCCGCCTTGGAAGCCGCATGGCTCGCGGACAACCCCAAGCCGCCCTGCGGTATCCGGGAGATCAGTGACCACATAGACCACATCCGTAACGTCGCCGGGATCGATCATGTCGGGATCGGCAGCGACTTCGACGGTATGACGCCGCCCGACGACATGGCCTCGGTGGACCGCTACCCCGCACTGCTCGCGGAGCTCGACCGGCGCGGATGGTCAAGCTCCGACCTCGCCGCACTGACGCATGGCAACATGGTCCGCGTCCTTCGCGCCACCGAGGCATGTGCGGGAAATGCCAGGAACGTGGAAGCATGACGGGTTCCGGGATGCATGCGTCCCGCCATCAGCCGAAATCCTCTCGATCCTCGGGCTTCTCCGCCAAAAGGGCAACTCCGGCTTCCGGACCAGCCCCCTCCGCTGTTTAGGGCGGACGCTCCCGTGCACTGGCCACTGACTTGCCTGCACTTGGGGCGCGCCTGCCTCCAACCCCCTTCAGCCCCCGCTATTTGGGTGCATCGGCGGGTGGTCTCGCGACTGATGCCCAATTCCGGAGGGGACCCGCCCAACGCCTGGTCCCCGAATGACTGCTGTCTGTCAGGCACTTGTGGCCACTCGAACGGATCAGCCAACTAAAGCAATCCAGCACGTGGATACGGTGCTGAGTCAGCAGCTCGTCGCAAACGCATCAACGTACCCCCGCGAAACGGCCGGCGGCTCGAGACCGTGCTGACCGGGACGGGGCCGGTGAAGACCTCAGTTCCCAGGAAGAGCGACAGGTTGTTCAAGCTACAGATCGTGGCAAGCGGCAGCGCCCGGGGGACCGGTGCGGGTGACCTGGTGGTTTCACTCTTGGCCAAGCTTCTCCCGCTTGCCGGCGGACTCCGTAACCGGTCCAGCGCAGCCGCCTGGCTGGGCGCGGTGTAGAGCGGCTTCTGGTCTATGCCGGTCTGCGACCAGTCCTGCCTGGCGGCAAGGGCGCTGTTGCGCGGCAGGTGAACCATGCAGACTGCACGACGGTCTGCGGCCACACTGCCCTGGCTGCATCGGGCGGGCTCCTTTGAGACCGCGACACCCCGCCGCCGACGGAGTCCTGGCCAACGCGTGGCAGAGGTGGTTCCGTTCAACAATTCCACGACGACATCCACCGCCAACGCGGCCATGGAGCAACCGGTCGAAGCCACCTTGCGCCTTGGCGATCTGGTTTGTGGGGCGGGTGTTGTGCCGGGAGCTTGGATGATTTAGCGGCCTGTGGTTTCGGTGATGTTTGGGTGTTGGTGTGATTTGGGTCTCGTGGTGAGTGGTGTGTTTTTGGGGGTGAGCGGTGTGGTGGGGTGGTCGGGCGGTTGTGTCTGGTTG
>NZ_JBHTXX010000058.1:0-13226 GCF_042791415.1 Arthrobacter sp. NPDC056691 | reverse complement strand
CAGCCCCACCCAGCCACGCCGGAATCAACCTACCCGAAACAACCAAACAACCAGCCCAGTGACTCCACACAGCTTGACAACCTGCGTATCTGGACGAAAACTCCGGGGTCCTCGGGGGTAGTCATGCGGCTGTTCCTTCTTCTCCGCCGCTTTGTACGCGGTTGGTCGTTTTGTCGGGGTGCCGGGGTGCCGTGGCCAGCGGGAGCGGTGCGCTGCTGCGCGTCAGGCTGTGCCAGCTGGTGTTCTCGGCCGTAAGCCGTTCCCCGCATTCCGTGCAGGTGTCCGCGGACGCCGTCCGCTGGCCGCACGTTGCGTGGACGATGTACATGTGGGCCTGCTCGGACGGCGCCTGCAGATGCTTTTCGGACCAGAGGACGACGGCGTTGAGGACCGGCAGGGCGTCCTCACCTTTGCCGGTGAGGACATACTCGTGGCGGGTGCGGCCGCCGTCGTCGTAGGGCTGTTTTACCAGCAGGCCGGACTCCACAAGGGAGGCAAGCCGCCGGGTGAGGACGGAGTCAGCCACCTGGAGGCGCGTCTTCATCGCGTCGAAGCGGCCATTGCCGAAGAAGACCTCGCGGAGGACCAGCATGCCCCAGGGGTCGCCGAAAATATCCAGGCCGCGGGCCATGCTGCAGTTGCGCTGGGACCAGTCAGAACGGAGAGCCATGCTGCGACCATATCTAACTTTCTTGAAGAAAGCTAGCCGTCGCGCCTGGGCGAATCGAGATGGCAGTTCACGGCAGTGTTCCGCGGAAACACTGCCGTGAAGTGCCACCTCGACGAGGAGCTGGCTAGGGGCGCGGACGGATCCCTGTCCGCGAGGGCCGGTAGGCGGCGGCCCAGTACACCAGCAGCGCCACGCCACACACCACGCCCAGGCTCGAGGCCATGAGCGGCCACTGCGTCCGCGGGTTCACGCCCCACACCTCAGCGCCGGCCGCCATCGCGAGGTCCTTGGGTGCGAGGTAGAAGGCCACGGCCGAGGCAGCCACCACCAGCCATCCGCCCAGCCGCATCAGGCCGGTCCGGGAGGGAACGCGGTGCATGGCGAAGGCCATGGACGGCAGCGCCACCGCGATCCACACCCAGTGATGGGACCACGAGACTGGGCTGACCAGGAGCATGAGCACAGCGGTCGCGGACACCGCCACGAAGTTTTCCTCCACGGCCACCGCCCACCTGATCACCAGCGCCGTGAGTACGGCCAGGGCCAGTGCAAGCACCAGCCACAGCAGGCTGGTGAAGCCCGAGTCCGGCAGTCCGGAGTGCAGCAGCAGCCCCTTCAGCGACAGGTTGTCCACGTACCCCGGATCGCCGATGCGCCCGGTGTTGGGCAGGATCCTGGTCCAGAACGTCACGGACGCCTGGGGCAGGGCGGCCCAGGCCACGGCGACGGAGCCGAGGAAACCGGCGGCCATCCAGCCCAGGGCCCTGAAATCGCGGCGCACCAGAAAATACAGCCCGAACGCCAGCGGCGTCAGCTTGATGCCGGCAGCGACGCCGATCAGCAGGCCCGCAGGCCACCGGATCTCACCCGCCCGGGCTTTTCCGTGCAGCGCGAAGTCGGCCAGGATCAGGCCCATCAGGATGATGTTGATCTGCCCGAACACGAAGGTGTCCCGCCACGGCCCCAGCAGCACGATGGCCCCGGTCCCGGCCAGCGCCACGGTCCGGAAACGCCAGTCCGCAAAGGCAGCGCGCCAGCGGGTCATCCCGAAGTAGTGCCGGGCGAGCCAGGCGGAGACCACCGCGGCCCCGCCCAGCGCGGCCCAGATAAAGAGCTGGGCGCTTTGGCCCAGGCTCAGAGTGGCCAGGCCGGCGAACAGCAGCGCGGCAAACGGCGGATAGGTGAACGGCAGGCCGTCCCGGGGCGCGTACAGCTCGCTGATGCCGGCCTCGCCGGTCTGCAGCACCTTGGTGCCGCCGTAGTAGTAGACCTCGAAGTCGTTCATGACCGGGGCATACTCGGCATACAGCCACATCAGGGCGAGGACGACGGCGGCAGCACCGCCCGCCGTCGCGAGCCAGCCGAGGACGGCCCGGCGCGCCGTGCCCGGGCTGCCGCCCTCCGGGCGGTCGGTTTCCGGCCGGGAACCGGCGCCTTCCTGCGTCTGCGGGGAGGCCGTCACTGGATGTGCGTGAAGGCTTGCTCAAGGTCGGCGATGAGGTCCTCGACGTCCTCGATGCCGCAGGAGAGCCGGATCAGGTTTACGGGGACGGCAAGCTCGGTGCCCTTGACGGAGGCGTGCGTCATCTCGGACGGGTAGTTCATGAGGGACTCGATGCCGCCCAGCGACTCGGCCAGGGTGAAGACGGACGTATTTTCCGCGACCTTCCGTGCAGCAGCCTCGCCGCCCTTGAACTGCACCGAGATCATGCCGCCGAACTTCTTCATCTGCTTCTTGGCCAGCTCGTGGCCGGGGTGCGAGGGCAGGCCCGGGTAGAGTACGGCCTCCACCTCGGGGCGCTCCAGCAGCCATTCCGCGACGGCCTGGGCGTTGTCGCTGTGCCGGTCCATGCGCACGCCCAGGGTCTTCAGCCCGCGCGTGGTGAGGAAGGCGTCCATGGGACCGGAGACGGCGCCCACGGCGAACTGCACGAAGCCGATCTTCTCGGCCAGGCCGGCGTCCTTGACCACCACGGCGCCGCCCACCACGTCGGAGTGGCCGCCGATGTACTTGGTGGTGGAGTGGACCACGGCGTCGGCACCCAGGCCGAGCGGGGTCTGCAGGTAGGGCGACGCGAAGGTGTTGTCGACGATCAGGAGGGCCCCGGCGTCGTGCGCCACCTTGGCGAGCGCCTCGATGTCGGTGATCTTCATCATCGGGTTGGACGGTGTTTCCACCCAGACGAAGCGGGTCTTGTTGGCTGACACAGCGGCCTGGACGGCGGCGAGGTCGGACATGTCCACGGGCGTGTTGCCGATCCCCCAGTCGCCCAGCACGCGGCTGATCAGCCGGTAGGTGCCGCCGTAGGCGTCATTGCCGAGCACGATGTGGTCGCCCGGCCGCAGCAGGGCGCGGATGAGTGAATCCTCTGCCGCGAGTCCCGAGCTGAAGGAGTAGGCGTGGGTGCCGCCCTCGAGCGCCGCGAGCTGTTCCTGCAGGGCGTCGCGGGTGGGGTTGCCGCCGCGGCCGTATTCGTAGCCGTCCCGCAGCCCGCCGATGCCGTCCTGGGCATAGGTCGAGCTGAAGTGCAGCGGCGGAACCACGGCGCCGGTGCGCGGCTCGAAGGCCTGGCCGGCGTGCACGGCGCGGGTGTTGAATCCTTGGTTCTCAGAGACAGACATGGGGCTCCTTGATCAGTTGCTGAGGTAGGCGAGGAGGTCGTGGCGGGTCAGGATGCCGATGGGCGCGCCGACGAACGTCACCATCACGGTGTCGACGTCGGAGAGCAGTTCGCGGGCGGCGGAGATGGTTTCGAGGGAGCCGATCACCGGCAGCCTCTCCCCCATGTGCTCGGCGATCTTGTCCGTCAGCCTGGCCTCGCCGCGGAACAGCTTGGCGGTCAGGCTCCGTTCATCCACGGCGCCCAGCACTTCGCCCATCACCACGGGCGGCTCCGCCGACAGCACGGGGATGTGGCTGACGCCGTACTCGTTCATGATGTTGATGACGTCGCGGACGGTCTCGTTGGGGTGGATGTGCACCAGGTCCGGCAGTTCGCCCGTCTTGGACTTGATGACCTCGCCCACGGAGGCCTCCTCGCCGCCGGAGAGGAAGCCGTAGGAACGCATCCACTGGTCGTTGAAGATCTTGGCGAGGTAGCCGCGGCCGGAATCGGGCAGGATCACCACCACCACCGCGTCCGCGGGGAGGTCCTGGGCGGTGCGCAGGGCGGCCACCACGGCCATGCCGGAGGAGCCGCCCACCAGCAGGCCCTCCTCGCGGGCAAGCCGCCGGGTCATGGCGAAGGAGTCGGCGTCGCTCACGGCGAGGACCTGGTCCGGGACCGACTTGTCGTAGTTGGCGGGCCACATGTCCTCGCCCACGCCTTCCACGAAGTACGGGCGCCCGGTGCCGCCCGAGTAGACAGAGCCTTCGGGGTCGGCCCCGATGATCCTGACCCGGCCGCCGTCGGACTCCGGACGGTCCGCCGACACCTCCTTGAGGTAGCGGCCGGTGCCGGTGATGGTGCCGCCGGTGCCGGCGCCGATGACGCAGTGCGTCACCTTGCCGTCGGTGTCCCGCCAGATTTCGGGGCCGGTGGACTCGTAGTGGCTCAGCGGCGCCGCGGGGTTGGAGAACTGGTCCGGCTTGTACGCGCCGGGGATCTCGCTGACCAGGCGGTCGGACACGCCGTAGTAGCTCTGCGGGCTGTCAGGTTCGACGGCGGTGGGCGTCACCACCACTTCGGCGCCGTAGGCCTCGAGCACGGCGCGCTTGTCCTCGCCCACCTTGTCCGGGACCACGAAGATGCATTTGTAGCCTTTTTGCTGCGCCACGAGGGCAAGGCCCACGCCGGTGTTTCCGGAGGTGGGTTCGATGATGGTGCCGCCGGGCTTGAGCTTGCCGTCACGTTCGGCTTCCTCGACCATCTTCGCCGCGATGCGGTCCTTGATGGATCCGCCGGGGTTCACGTATTCCAGCTTCACGAGGACGGTGGCTTTGATGCCTTCCGTGACGTGGTTCAGCTTGATGAGGGGGGTGTTGCCGATGAGGTCCAGGACTGACTGGGCGTACTTCATGGGTACCAACTTACCGCCTTGGGCCAGCTGGTTGTCCCAGCGGCTTTCGGTGCGAAGATTGGGCAGTGGCGCGCCCCCGAATACCGAAGAATGTGCGGAGCTACCTGCTGCCGGGCTTCATGCTGCTGGCCGGGGCCGCCTGCCTCGGCGGTGGCCTGCTGCCATGGCCCGCGTTCGGGGAGTTGGCGGGGCGCACAGTGCCGGTCCTCGCCTTCGTGGTGGCGATGACCGTTGTCACGGAACTCGTTGATGATGCGGGGCTGTTCCGCGCGGTGACGGACCGAATTTCGGCGCTGGGCCGGGGCCGGGTCTTCCTGCTGTGGCTCTTTGTGCTTGCGTTGTCCTCCGTCGCCACGGCTTTTCTGTCGCTCGATACCACGGCGGTGCTGGTGACCCCCGTGGTGGTGCTGCTCGCCGTCCATGCCAGGATCCCGCCCCTGCCCTTCGCCCTGAGTACCGTGTGGCTGGCCAACACCGCGTCGCTGTTCCTGCCGGTCTCCAACCTGACGAACCTGCTGGCGCAGTCGAACATGGCCCTGAGCCCGCTGGGATTCGCCAGGCTGATGTGGGCGCCTGCCGCCGTCGGCGTCCTGGTGCCTGCGCTGCTGCTCTGGCTCGCGTTCCACCGGGACCTGACTGGCCGCTACGGGCCGCAGCCGGTTCACCCTGCCGGCGACCGGACGCTGCTGCGGGCCTCGGCCGGCACGCTGCTCGTGCTGCTTCCGGCGCTGGTTTCGGGGATTGCTGTGGCGGTTCCTGCCACTGCAGCCGCGGGGTTCCTGGTGGCCATGTTCCTGTGGCGGCGGCCGTCAGCCCTGCGCTGGTCGATGCTGCCCTGGCGACCGCTGATGCTGACCGCGGGGCTGTTCATGGTGGTTGAGACCCTGCACTCGCATGGCCTCACCGAGGCTCTGGCACCCGCGGCCGGAACCGGCGAGACGTTCCCTGACCTGCTGCGACTCGCGGCGCTGGGCGCCGGTTCCGCCAATGTCGCCAACAACCTCCCGGCCTACCTGGCCCTGGAACCGGTGGCCGGATCGCCGCTACGGCTGGGCGCACTTTTGATCGGAGTGAACCTGGGACCGCTCATTTCTCCCTGGGCGTCGCTCGCCACGCTGCTCTGGCACGAGCGGCTGCAGAGCCTCAACCTGCGGGTGCGTTGGGGCGGCTTCGCGGTGGCCGGCTTGGTCGCCGTCGTCCTTGCCCTTCCCCTGGCAGTCCTGGCGCTCTGGCTGGGCAACGGAATGCCTTGACGGCCTATTTGCCGTTCCCGAAGCACTAGCCAAGGCGTGCCCGGGCAGGGCAAGCTCAGTGTCATTGAGTCTCAATGCTGTTGAAAGGAACCGTGCCTTGGACTGGACCCTCGAAGTGGTTGTGCTGCCCGTGAGCGACATCGGCCGGGCCGTGGAGTTCTATCGGGACAAGGTCGGTTTCAACCTTGACCACGACACGCAGAACGAGCACATGCATGTGGTCCGGCTGACGCCTCCCGGTTCGGGGTGTTCGATCGTCATCGGAGACCTGCCCTCGCAGAACGAGATGGCGCCGGGCTCCATGCGCGGCCTGCAGCTGGTGGTGGCGGATGCCCGGGCCGCGCGCGACGAACTGCTCAGCCGCGGCGTGGAAGCCAGCGAAATCACCGTCTTCGACGAGCGCGACGGCGGAACGTTCTTCGGATTCAGCGATCCTGACGGCAACACGTGGGCCGTGCAGGAGCTAAGGATCCGCGCCCAGAAACCGCTGATCCCGGTGGAAGCCCGCGGCCGCTTCGGCGAGGAGTAGGCCGGCCTTTATCCCTCCGTGCCTCCGGCTTCCCCGGCCGGCAGGTTCTCCCAGAGCCCCAGGATGTTGCCCTCGGTGTCCTTGAAGTAGGCGTAGTGGCCCATGCCCGGAATGGTCTCCTTGGCCTTCACCACGGAACCGCCCAGCTGCTCGACAGTTTTCAGCGTCGCGTCGATGTCCTCAACGTCCACCGTGATGACGGGCGTGGTCAGTTCCCCGGCCCTGGCCATCATGCCGCCGTTGATCGCACCCGGCTCGGTGGGCCTGCCGGTCTTTTCATCCATCGGCGTGGTGATCACTACGTTGTAGTCCATCTCCGGCATGGGATCGATCCGCCAGCCGAGGGCCTGATTGTAGAAGTTTCTCGCGCGGTCCTGGTCGTCCGCGGGGATTTCGAAATGCACCACTCCACCCATTGCGATCACCTACAACTCGAAGGAAGGACACGGCCCGCCCGCGCCACACACGGATTGTAGTCCTGCCGGGCGCGAAGGATAAGGGCCTGGCAAAACCCTCCCGGCGGGTAGGGCGGCAAGTTTGTCGGTGCGGCGTGGGACGATGTTGATATGACCATTGCTGACGCCCCCGCCCGGCTGGCAACCGCGGCGGATGCGTCCCTCAGGTGGCATCCGGGCGGACCGTATGACGTGCACCGCACCCTGGGCATCCTGATGCGCGGCAACGGTGACCCCTCCTTCGCCTCGCGGCCGGACGGGCTGTGGATGGCGTTCACGACGCCGGATGGCCCGGTGACGCTGCGGCTCACCGTGGACGGCGCGGCAGGATTGGGGCGGGACAGCAGCAGCGGCCCCTACGTCGATGCCCTGGCCTGGGGCCCCGGCTCAGGCGCTGCCCTCGCGGGCCTTCCCCGGCTCCTGGGCGCAGACGACGACTGGTCCGCTTTCGACGAGCCTTCCTTCGCATCGTCACTGCCCCACATGGTCCGTGAGGCCCGGCGACGGAACCCGGACGTCCGGCTCCCGTCCACCGGGCGGATGGTTGATTCCCTCGTGCCCACCATTTTGGAGCAGAAGGTCACCGTCATCGAGGCGCGGCGGGGTTTCCGCTACCTGATGTACCGGCACGGAACGCCCGCCCCCGGCACCGGCACCGTTGCGCCTGTCGGGTTGCTGGTCCGGCCCACCGCCGAGGCGTGGCTCCGCATTCCGTCCTGGGAATGGCACAAGGCGGGAGTCGGCCCGCAGCGGTCGGCGACTGTCATGCGCGCCCTGCGATCCGCCGTCGCGCTTGAACGGCTGGCTTCCCTCCCCGCGGCGGAGGCAGCCGCCAAGATGCAGAGCATCCCGGGGATCGGGGTGTGGACGGCCGCCGAAGTGGTGCAGCGGACGCACGGCTGCCCCGACTCCATCGCGGTGGGTGATTACCACCTGGCGGCATATGTTGGCGCGGCGCTGACCGGACGGCGGACGGACGACGCCGGCATGCTGGCCCTGCTGGAACCGTGGACGGGGCACCGCCAGCGGGTGGTCCGCATGCTCGGCCTAAGCGGCTTCCGGAAACCGACGTTCGGCCCGCGGATGACCATCCAGGACCACCGCGCCCACTGACCCCCAGACCAAGCGCGAACGTACACTTAAGCCCCGCGCGCCTGGGCCCCAACTGTTCGTTCGCGCCCACCCCGCGGGCCGCAACTGTACGTTCGCGCTAGGGCCAGCGTCAGAGACCCAGCCGGGCGACGGCTTCCTCGCGCATCTCCACCTTGCGGATCTTCCCGGACACCGTCATGGGGAAGCTGTCGCGGACGTCGACGTAGCGGGGCACCTTGTAGTGCGCCAGCTTTCCGCGGCAGAACTCGGCAACCGCCGCCGCATCCACCGGTTCGGCCCCGGGCTTGAGGATGATGCAGGCCATCAGTTCCTCGCCGTATCTGGCGTCCGGCACCCCGATCACCTGCACGTCCTGGATGGACGGATGTGTGTAGAGGAACTCCTCGATCTCACGCGGGTAGATGTTTTCGCCGCCACGGATCACCATGTCCTTCATCCGGCCCTCGATCACCACGTACCCGTCGCCGTCCATGCGGGCCAGGTCGCCGGTGTGCATCCAGCCGTCGGCATCGATGGCCTCGGCCGTCTTGTCGGGCTGGTTCCAGTACCCCTGCATGACGGCGTAGCCGCGGGTGCACAGTTCGCCGATCTCGCCGCGCTCCACCACTTCCCCGAGAGGGTCCACGATCTTGCTTTCCAGCCGCGGCATGGTGCGCCCAACGGTTTCCGTCCGCTGCTGCAGCGTGTCCCCGTCGCGGGTCATGGTGGACACCGGCGACGTCTCGGTCATGCCGTAGCAGATGGCCACGTCCTGCATGTTCATCTCGGAAATCACCCGGTTCATCACCTCGATCGGGCACAGCGAGCCGGCCATCACCCCGGTGCGGAGCGTGGCGAGGTCGTACGAGGCGAAATCGGGCAGCGCGAGTTCGGCGATGAACATGGTGGGCACCCCGTACAGGGAGGTCCCGCCGAAATCCTGCACCGCCTCCAGCGCGGCGGCCGGCGTGAACCCGCGCCCCGGGATGATCGTCGCTGCGCCGTGGCTCAGCGCGTTCAGGTTGCCGATCACCATTCCGAAGCAGTGGTAGAACGGCACCGGAATCACCACCCGGTCGTGTTCGGTGTAGCCCAGCAGCTCGCCGATGGAGTACCCGTTGTTGAGGATGTTGTGGTGCGTCAGCGTGGCACCCTTGGGGAAACCCGTCGTCCCGGAGGTGTACTGCAGGTTGATCGGATCGTGCGGATCAAGGGCCGCCATACGGTCCTTGAGTTCGGAATGCCCGACGGCGTCAGCCCGCCTGAGCAGCTCAGCGTACGTCAGCTCCTGCTCGCCCAGGGGGACGCCGGCGTCGAGCCCTTCCAATTCGAAGTCCGGCAGGAACACGAGCTCACGCAGATCGGGGCACCCGGCGAGCACCTGGCGTGCCATGCCCACGTAGTCGCTGTTCCGGTCCGACGGCGCCGCAACCAGCGTCCGCATGCCGTTCTGGTTCACCACGAACTCCAGCTCATGGCTCCGGTAGGACGGATTCACGTTGACCAGGACCGCCCCGATCTTCGCCGTGGCGTACTGCAGGATGGTCCATTCCGCGCAGTTCGGGCTCCAGATCCCGATCCGTTCCCCTTTGGTGACACCCAGGGCGAGGAGCGCGCGGGCCAGGCGGTCGACGTCGTCGTTCAGTTTGGTGTAGCTCCAGCGGCGGGCGTCGGCCCCGGGCACGGGGGCGGCCTCGATCAGCGCGTCATGCAGCGGGAACCGCGCCACCACGCGCTCAAAGTTCTGGCCGATGGTTTCCTCGAGCAGGGGGACGTCTGCGTCCCCGGCGGTGTAAGCGCGCATGATGGCACGCTATCAACTGGTCCGGTGCTAGAGAAGCAGCACGGCCGGACCGTGTGGCGTAACCGGTCCGGGCATGCCGTTACGGGCCGGTATTGTGAAATCCATGAGTGCACCCATCGACCTGCAGGCCACGTTCATCCCCAACGACGGCGAGTTCTTCCGCGTGAAGCTCGCCCTCGAAATCGCCATTGACGAGGTAGTCAATGAGCCCGGCTGCCTCCGGTACGAGCTCACCGAGGCGACTGAGGAGAAGCTGGTCCTGACCGAGCGGTGGGAGTCGGAAGAGGCTCTTGACGCGCATTCGAAGGGCATTGCGCTCCAGGACCTGAACGAGTCCCTCAGCGCGCTGCTCGCCGAGCCCACCCGGGTGGAGCGCCTCTAGCTGCTCCGCCGCACCAAAGAACGTGGGCCCCCGCCCGCAGGATTCCCTGCAGGCCGGGGCCCACGTTGCCTTAAATTGAGCGCTTAGAAGTCGGGGATCTGCGAGCCGTCCTGGGGCCCTGCGGCCGTGCTGCTGTTGCCCGCAGCAGCGGAAGCCTCGGCCTGGGAGCGGGCCACATGGGCGTGGACTTCCTCCATGTCGAGCGCCTTAACGGCGTCAATGACCTGCTCGAGCTGCGGGGCGGCCAGCGCGCCCGGCTGCGAGAAGACCAGCACCTTCTCACGGAACGCCATCAGCGTGGGGATCGAGGAGATGCCCGCCTCCGCCGCCAGCTGCTGCTCGGCTTCGGTGTCCACTTTCGCGAAAACGACGTCCGGGTGCTTTTCCGAAACCGCGGAGTACGTGGGGGCGAACTGGCGGCACGGGCCGCACCATTCAGCCCAGAAGTCCACCAGGACAATGTCGTTGCCCTCGATGGTCGATGCGAACTGTTCACCTGTGATGTCAACGGTAGCCATTATTCAACCGTACGCGAGCCATGCCCGTAAGTCCCGCGGCCCGGCGCCTTGTTCGCTCCCCGCGTCACCGGGAATATTCCGCGCCCGCCGCGTGTGCCACGCAGGCCCAGACGCCGCGGGCCTTCCTCGCACAGAGCACCTGCGGGAAACCAAGTGCCCACTACCGGAAAAACAGGTATTCCCTACTCGTGCAGCGGCTGCGCAGTGCTTCCTACACTCGAAGAAGGCTGGGGCCGGCACGTTCGCGGGCGTGCATCACTCATGAATAGCGGTCATGCGCCCCATATGCCGTGCTTCCGCCCTTGGGCCCGAGCGCCTCCTGTGTCTGCGCGTCACCGTACGCCGCGCATCCGGACACCGCCTGCGCACGAAACAAAGGTCCGCCATGAACCATCAGGAGACGCCAGATCCCCAGAACACCCCTGGCCACGGGAACGATCCGCAGCCATTAGCACCGCCGAGCTTCAGCAGGCCAACCCCGACCGCCCGGCATCGCCCGCTGGCCGGGAGGCCCGCCGCCCGGCTGCTGCTCATTTCCGCTGCCGTGTCCGCTGCTTTGTTGGCGGCCGCGGCGGGCGTCGGCGCGCTCGTAGCGTCCGACGGCGGGAGCCCGGCTGCCGCTGTCAGCCAACCTGCCGCCGTCGAACAGCCAGCCCCTGAGAGTTGGCCGGCAGCAGAGACAGCGGCCGCGGCGCCGGCCACCAGTACGCCGGCCAAGGCGCTGGCGGCGGCACCCGACGCCAGCGCACACACAAAAGCACCCGCGAAGACAGCTGCCAAGCCAGCAACGAAGACGCCGGTCAAGGCGGCAGCAGCCAAAGCCCGGGCGAAAGCGCCGGCCGCGAAAACAGCAACCGTCCGAAGGGTTGCGCCGGCCCCCGCGCCTCGGCCCGCCACCTACAGGGTGGTTGCCGGCGACACCGTGAGTTCCATTGCGGGACGCTACAACGTCAGCACCAGCGGCGTGCTTGCCGCCAACGGCCTTGGGCCCGGCTCGGTCATTGTTCCGGGCCAGGTGCTCAGGCTCAGCGGACCCGCCGTCGCCGCTCCGGCGCAGGTGCAGGCTCCCGCTGCGGCACAGGCACCCGCACAGGTTCCTGCACCGACTCCGGCTGTGCGGACCATCTACGTGGCCGGCGCCGGCGGCCAGGCGATGGTGGACAGCTGCATCGGCCCCATCCACTTCACGCCCACCGACGGGTACTCGCTCTTCATCACCGAGCACGACTTCTGCGGTGGCTGGGCCCGGTTCTCCGGAATCAGCGTCGGTGAACGCGTCGACATCCCGGGCTACGGCTCCTACCGGGTCTCGGCCCGGAGCCAGGTGCCGAACCCCGGCACCACCAACGACGTCGCTGCGGTGTTCGGCGGGTTCCCCCGGGCGGTCCTGCAAACCTGTATTCCGGGTACCACCCAGATGCTGGTCATCGCGCTGAACTGAAGGGGCACCAAAACGGGGTACATAGTCCGGCCGGGACCACCACGGAAATCCCGGCCGGGCAGGACCCAGCCGCGCGCCTCCGCCCGTAAGATCGTGGCCATGACGCAGCAACGCTATCGGGACCTTGCCGAATGGCCGCTGATGGGGACGGCCATCGTGTTCCTGGCGGCATACGCGTGGCAGGTGATCGGCAGGATGGAAGGCCGGGGAGCCGAGTGGCTCGAGGCCACCCTGTGGATCACCTGGGGCATTTTCGCGCTGGACTATGCGGCCAACCTGTGGCTGGCCGAAGACCGCAGCCGCTGGTTTCTCCGCAATCTGCACGAACTGCTGATCGTCGCCCTGCCGTTCTTCCGCCCGCTGCGGCTGCTCCGCCTGGTGACCCTCCTGTCGGTGCTTCACCGGACGGTGGGCGAAACTCTGCGTGGCAGGGTTGTCACCTACGTGGCCGCTTCCGCTGCCCTGCTGGTGTTCGTTGGTGCCCTGGCCGTGCTCGACGTCGAACAGTCGGCTCCCGATGCCAAGATCCTCACCTTCGGCGACGCCCTGTGGTGGGCCGTCGCCACCATCACCACCGTGGGCTACGGCGACATGTACCCGGTCACTGCGCTGGGCCGTGTTGTGGCGGCGGCGCTGATGATGAGCGGCATCGCCGTTCTGGGCGTGGTGACGGCCTCCATTGCCTCGTGGCTGGTCCAACGGGTCGAGGAAACAACGGTGGCCGCGGCTGAATCGGCAGAGCTGCCGGTGCTGACGGAGGTAGGTGAACTGGCCGCCGAGGTTGCCGCCCTCCGGCGCGAGATCGCCGAGCTGCGGCGCGACCCTGCGCCGTAGTCGCCTCTGGCTTGGCTGCCCGGTTTCCCGCCAGGCCTGGCCTCCCACTAGGCCCGGCCTTCGACGGAAATCGAGGAAAGCAAAAGACCTCCGGAACCACTAGGTTCCGGAGGTCTTTTCAAATGTGGCAGATGAGGTGTGTGATCTCAGGACATAGGCGACACATGTCCCGGGACATGCACGACAGCTGATACACGACACGTGTCCCGCGACATCGGCGACACCCCG
>NZ_JBHTXX010000057.1:0-15737 GCF_042791415.1 Arthrobacter sp. NPDC056691 | reverse complement strand
AACGTACACTTAAGCCCCGGCGGGTGCGGGGCTTAAGTGTACGTTCGCGCTGGGCTCGTAGGGCGGCTCAGGCCGGGACGTTGAGCTCCAGGTCCAGGGTGTTCGTCTCCACGTAGTCCAGGGCCCGCCGGACCGCGCCCACGGTGACGATGGAATCGCCCAGTGGCGAGGCCGCCACCCGCGGTGCGGTGGCCGTGAACTCCGGCAGCCGGGCAGCAATGGGCCCGAGAAGGACACCCGCAGAGTTGGCCACCGCGCCGCCGATCACCACGAGCTCGGGGTTGATCATGGTGGCCACCGAGCCGATCACCCGGGCCATCCTGTCGGCCAGGCGGTCCAGGATCTTCAGGGCCTCCGCATCACCCGCGGCGGCAGCGGCAAAGACGTGTTCCGCCTCGGCCCCCGTGGCGGCGTGCTCGCGCAGCGACGTCTTCGCACTGCCCGCCAATGCCTCCGCAGCCCAGGTGCGTGCCAGCATGGCGATGCCGAAGGTGTCGCCCACTCCCTCCACCAGGTCCAGGTACGCGAGTTCACCCGCGCCGCCCCCGCTGCCATGCAGCAGGCGGCCGTCTTCAATGACGCCGGAACCGAAGCGTTCACTCGCCAGGATCACGACGACGTCGTCCACACCTTCCGCCGCGCCCCGCCACCGTTCGCCAAGGGCCGCGAGGTTGGCATCGTTCTCCAGCAGCACCGTCCACCCGTGCAGCTTGTGCAGCGCGGACTTGAGGCCGACGTCGAACAGCCCCCAAAAGTGCTGGGCCGCCAGGATGTTGCCGTTCCGGTCCACAGGGGCGGCGATGCCGGCGCACACGGCCAGCACGGCGTCGGGGGAGGCCCCCACACTGCGCAGGGCCATGGCGGCGGCCCGGTCAATGACCGCCACGCGTTCCTCGGCGGACATGTCCTCAATCTCAAACGGCTGGCTGGCCCGTCCCAGCGCCTTGCCGCGAAGATCGGAGACCACCACTGTGGCCTTGGAGAAGCCCACGTCCATTCCCAGGACGTACCCTGCACGCTCATTGAGTTCGAACCGCCGGGCGGGACGTCCCTTCTGGTAACCGCCAAAGGCGCGCTGGTTCTCCAGCTCGGTGATCCACCCGCGCTGCATGAGGTCCTCGCACACGGAGATGGCGGTGGCCCGGGTCAGGCCGGTGGCCTGGATGACCTCGGTAACTGTCACCGCACCCGAGGCGCGCATGAAATCCAGGACAGCTCCGGCGCTCACCCGGCGCAGCAGCTGCGGCGTGGCCGCCGTCATCTCGGACATGGTGTTGACCTCCTTGTGCTCTTCCCCACATAATACTTGAGGAACTAAATTTAGATTCCATATAAACTACCAACGTGGGCCGGACGGCCGCCGGCCACGGAATTCTCCTTCCAGCTTTTTCCTCAGCCCTTTTGCAAAGGAGCAACTGTGAACAGCCCTTCGAAGCACCGCCAACTCCGGAAACCGCAACGCCGCGCCACCTGCCACCACTCCGCCCCGGCCTCCGCACTGTGAGCGCGACTCCGCTCAGCCGGCGGGCGCTGTTCAAGGCTGCCGGGCTCGCCGGCGCGGCAGCCGTCCTGCCGCTGGCAGGCTGCGGTTCCGTGCCCGGCGGTTCCGTGCCCAGCAGCCAGAACGGCACCACCACGCTGCGCTTCATGCAGAACAAGCCCGAGGTAGTGGCCTACTTCAACCGGGTCATCCAGGACTTCGAGGCACTCAACCCGGACATCCGCGTCATCCAGGACTTCAACGAGGGCAACTTCGTCCCGGGCCTGGTCCGCAACGATCCGCCGGACGTCGTGACCCGCGGCTTCGCCCAGGCCACCGCCGACTTCGTGCGCAAGGGCGTGTTTGCGGACCTCTCGGACCTGCCCGCGGCGGCCACCATCGACCCCAAGGTGCAGGACCTTGTCAGCTCCTGGGGACAGTACAACGGGCACGAGACCAGCGCCCTGCCGTTCTCCCTGGCCGCCGCCGGAGTCATCTACAACCGCGACATTTTCGAAGCCCACGGCGTACAGGTCCCCGCCACCTGGGACGAGTTCGTCGCGGCCTGCGGGAAATTCAGGGCCGCCGGCATCACCCCCATCTACGGGACCTTCAAGGACAGCTGGACCCTCGGGCAGGGGATGTTCGACTACCTCGCGGGCGGCTCCCTGGACGTCGCCGACTTTTTCGCGAAGCTCACCGCTAAGGGTGCCGCCATTAGCGAAGACGCCAAGGAGTCGTTCACCAGCAATTTCGGTCCGGTCCTGCCCAAGATGCTTGAGCTGGCAGCCCTCTCACAGAAGGGCGCCGCGAGCAAGAACTACGCGGACGGCAATGCCGCGTTCGCCAAGGGCCAGGCGGCCATGTACCTGCAGGGGCCGTGGGCGCTGTCCCAGCTGGTGGCCGCCAACAAGGACGTCAGGCTCGGCAGCTTCCCGCTGCCCGTCACGAACAACCCCGCGGACACCAAGGCCCGGGTCAACGTGGACATGGCCCTGTCCATCCCGCGAAACACCCGGAACATGGCGGCGGCATGGCGGTTCGTCAGCTACCTGCTGGACCCCTCCGTGGTGAACGCCTACAACGAAAAGAACGCGGCGTTCTCGCCGCTCAAGGAAGCTCCCGCCGTCGAAAATCCCCAGATCACCGGCCTCGCCGCCTCCGTCCGGGAGGGCCGGTACTACCAGGGAGCCACCACCTACTTCCCGCCGTCGGTACCGCTGTACAACTACATCCAATCCTTTGTGTACGGCAAGAACGGCGAGCAATTCCTTTCCGCCCTCGACGACGAATGGCGCCGCGTCGCCGAGCGCACCGCGGTCTGACCCGCCCGAATCCAGGAGCCCCCATGACTACAACCTCAGAGTCGGCGCAGGCAGCCCTGCCCGCCGCCACGACCGTTCCCCAGAAGACACCGCAGCGCACCGTCCGCGCCAAGGGCCGCATCGATCCGGCGTACTACTGGATGGTGGTGCCGGTCCTGGCGCTGTTCGCCTTCTTCATCACGCTGCCCGCGCTCGTGGGCGTGTTCTTCAGCCTGACGAACTACGCCGGCTACGGTGACTGGAAGTTCATCGGACTGTCCAACTACATCAACATCTTCCGGGACCCCGCGATCCTGCAGTCCTACATCTTCACGTTCGTGTTCGCCCTGACCACCACCGTGGTGGTCAACGTCGTGGCACTGGCGATCGCGCTCGGCCTGAACGCGAAGATCAAGTGGCGCACCGGCATCCGCACCGTGTTCTTCATCCCGATGGTGCTCTCCGCCCTGGTGGTGTCCTTCGTGTTCAACTACCTGTTCTCCAACACCCTGCCCGTGCTGGCGGACAGCCTCGGCGTGACCCCGCTGGCCACGAGCATCCTGGCCAACGAGAACCTCGCCTGGCTGGCCATCGTTCTGGTCACGGTCTGGCAGGCGGCTCCCGGCGCCACGATCATCTACCTGGCCGGGCTGCAGAGTGTCCCGTCCGAGGTCTACGAAGCAGCGGACCTCGACGGCGCCGGCAGCGTGCGGCAGTTCCTGAGCCTGACCCTGCCGCTCATCCTCGGATATCTCGTCATCAACGTGATCCTCGGCTTCAAGGGCTTCCTGGGCACCTACGAGATCATCGTCGGCCTCACCGGCGGCGGCCCGGGCATGGCCACCCAGTCCGTGGCCATGCGCATCTTCTCCGGCTTCACGGGCGGGGACTACTCCTACCAGATGGCGAACGCTGTCATCTACTTCCTGATCACCCTGCTCATCTCCGTCATCCAGCTGCGCCTCATCCAGCGCCGGGGGGTTTCACTCTAATGACTGCATTTCCGCTGACCGCACGCCGCCCGGCCCGTCCCGGTACCACCCCGGTCCGCCGGAAAAACCGCTCCGGCCGGGAAGGCTACAAGATCAACTGGTGGCTCACCGCGCTGATGCTGGTGGCCTCGCTGACCGTGCTGCTCCCGCTGTACTTCACCGTGGCCATGGCCCTGAAGTCCCCGGACCAGATCGGAACGGGCACGGGGCTGGAATGGCCCAGTCCGGTGAACTGGGAGAACTTCGGCGCCGCCTACGTGGCAACGAATTTCCCGCGGGCCTTTATGTCGACGGCGTTCGTCACCGTATTCAGCGTCCTCGGTTCGCTGGCCTGCAGCTCGCTCGTGGCCTATGCCATCGCCAGGAACTGGAACCGGAGGTTCTTCCGGGGCTCCTTCGTCTACCTGCTCTCGGCCATGTTCATCCCGTTTCCGGTGATCATCCTGCCGCTGATCAAGCAGACGGCCCTCCTCGGCCTGGACAACCCCGGCGGCGTGGTGTTCCTGCACGTGCTGGGCGGCATCTCGTTCAACACGCTGCTGTACATCGCCTTCGTCCGCTCCATTCCGGTGGAGCTGGAGGAATCGGCCCGGCTCGACGGCGCCACCACCTGGCAGGTGTTCCGCAAGATCATCTTCCCGCTGCTGGCCCCCATGAACGCCACCGTGGGCATCTTCGCCTTCCTCGGCTCATGGAACGACTTCCTGCTGCCTCAGATGATGATCGCCGACCCCGCCCTGCAGACCCTTCCAGTGGTGCAGATGCTCTTCCAGGGAGAGTTCAACACCAACTACAGCCTCGCGTTCGCGTCGTACCTGATGGCCATGGCTCCCACTTTGGTGGTTTACATCCTGGCCCAGCGTTGGGTACTGTCCGGAGTCATGCGCGGGGCCGTCAAGTAGACCCATCAAACCAGTCCAGCAACAACACCAACCACAAGAAAAGGATCATCCCTTGTCCTCCACCGCCACGCTGGCAACCCTTTCCGATTCCGACCGCCTGGCCGATCCGAACTGGTGGCGCCAGGCGTCCGTCTACCAGATCTACCCCCGCAGCTTTTCCGACTCGAACGGCGACGGCCTGGGCGACATCCGGGGCATCACGGCCAAGGTCCCGTACCTGAAGACGCTTGGAATCGACGCGGTCTGGCTCAGCCCGTTCTACCCCTCGGCGCTCGCCGACGGCGGCTACGACGTGGATGACTACCGCAACGTGGACCCGAAGCTCGGCACGCTGGAGGACTTTGACGAGATGGCCGGCGCCCTCCACGCCGCGGGCATCAAGCTGATCGCCGACATCGTCCCGAACCACTCCTCGGACCGGCACGAATGGTTCAGGGAAGCCCTCGCCGCCCCGAAGGGCTCCCCGGCCCGGGACCGCTACATCTTCCGGGACGGCAAGGGCCCCAACGGCGAGTTCCCGCCGTCGGACTGGGACTCCGTCTTCGGCGGCCCCGCCTGGGAGCGCATCACCGAACCGGACGGCACCCCCGGCCAGTGGTACATGCACATCTTCGCCAAGGAGCAGCCGGACCTGAACTGGGCCAACCGGGAAATCCGCGACGACTTCCTCAAGACGCTGCGCTTCTGGTCGGACCGCGGCGTGGACGGCTTCCGCGTTGATGTGGCACACGCGCTCACCAAGGACCTCACCGAGCCGCTGCTCTCCAAGCTGGAACTGAGCGCCGCCAACACCGGAACGGACGGGTTCGACGACGGGTCACACCCGTTCTGGGACCGCGACGAAGTGCACGAGGTCTACGCCGAATGGCGCGAGGTCTTCAACGAGTACAACCCGCCGCGCACCGCCGTCGCCGAGGCCTGGGTGCACGCCACCCGCCGGGCCCGCTACGCCAGCCCCGAAGGCCTGGGCCAGGCCTTCAACTTCGACCTCCTGCAGGCCGACTTCGACGCCGAGGAATTCCACGAGATCATCACCCGCAACCTGGCAGAGGCCGCCGCCACCGGCGCCTCCTCCACCTGGGTGTTCTCCAACCACGACGTCGTCCGGCACGCCACCCGCTACGGCCTGCCCAAGGGCTCCAAAGGCAAGCACGCCAAGGGCCAGGACGGCAAGGACTGGCTGCTGGCCGGCGGACCGGAAAAGGACCTCGACGTCGAACTCGGCCTGCGCCGAGCCCGCGCCGCCACGCTCCTGATGCTCGCGCTGCCCGGCTCCGCCTACCTGTACCAGGGCGAGGAACTGGGCCTGCAGGAAGTGGCGGACATCCCCGAATCCGAGCGCCAGGACCCGTCGTTCTTCCGCAACAGGGGAGTGGAAGTGGGCCGCGACGGCTGCCGCGTGCCGCTGCCGTGGGCCGTGGAGGGCACGTCCTTCGGTTTCGGCGACGGCGGTGCGCACCTGCCGCAGCCCGGCTGGTTCAGCAAGTACGCCGTCGAGGCCGAGGACGGCACCCAGGGCTCCACGCTGGAGCTCTACCGCACTGCCCTGAAGCTCCGCCGCGAGCTGCAGGCCGACGAAGAGCTGGGGTGGATCGAAACCGGAAACCCGGACGTCCTGCACTTCAGCCGTCCCGGCGGCTGGCAGGCGGTCACCAACTTCGGGGACACCGCCGTCGACCTTCCCGCCGGCGCCGTGCTGGTGAGCAGCGCCCCGCTGGAAGGCGGCAAGCTGCCGGCCAACACCACGGCCTGGCTGCGCTGACTCCAACTGGCTGCGCTGACCGCCGACTGAATAGCAAGCCGCTGGCGGACCCCGGTCTTGACCGGGGTCCGCCAGCGCGCCCGCTTAACCGCCTTCCTGGGTACCCCGGGCAGCCTCTGTGCGGGGGCGCGCAACAAGTGAAAGAGTGATGCCATGACTGAACAAACTGCGGCCCCCTATGGCCGGATGCTATACGGCTGCATGGGCCTCGGCGGGGACTGGTCGACCGAGCCCCACGAAATCACCGACGTCGAGGCCGCGGCCGAGGCGATCGATGCGGCGCTGGACATCGGCGTCACGCTGTTCGACCACGCCGACATCTACCGGCACGGAAAATCCGAGGCGGTGTTCGGCGAGGTCCTGGCCGGCACCAGCGGGCTGCGGGAGCGCATCCAGCTGCAGACCAAATGCGGGATCCGGCTGAACGAGCGGGGGCTGGAGACCCACTACGACCTGAGCGCGGACGCCATCATCGAGCGCGTCAACGGCAGCCTCGAACGGCTGCGCACCGACTACGTGGACATCCTCCTGCTGCACCGCCCGGACCCGCTGATGGACCCCGCGGAGGTGGCGGCCGCCGTCGGGAAGATGATGGCGGAGGGCAAGGTGCGGGCGCTGGGTGTGTCCAACATGTCCGCCGCCCAGATCGAGTTCCTGCAGGACAGCCTCGAGACCCCGGTGGTGGCCAACCAGCTCGAACTCAGCCTGCTCAAGCGCGACTGGCTGGAGAGCACCGTGCTGGTCAACCATTCCGATGCCCACAGCTACAGCTTTCCGCACGGGACGCTGGAGTACTGCGCCCGGCAGGGGATCACGCTGCAGGCCTACGGTGCGCTGGCCCGCGGCCACTACACCGGCAACCCGCCCGAGAGGCCCACTCCTGCCGAGAACGCCACGGCCGCGCTGCTGGCGGAGATGGCCCGGGAGAAGGACACCACCGTGGAGGCGGTGCTGCTGGGGTGGCTGATGAAGCACCCCGCCGGGATCGCGCCGGTCATCGGCTCGGCCAACCCGGACCGCATCCGTGCCTGTGCCGGGGCCGCCCGCGCCGCCGAGGCCATGACCCGGGCCGAGTGGTACCGGCTGTGGGTCACGGCCCGGGGCAGCAACATCCCTTAAACCCATGTAGGTCGCAGCTGAGGGCGTTCCCACCGCTGGGAACGCCCTGTGCTGCGACCTACCTGGGCCGGACAACCCTAGAGCTGAACACCCTAGAGCGGGGCGATCTCCGAGTACGTGGAGGCATCACCCTTCAGCGCCTGGCTCTGCTTGCCGTCCACGCTCACAGGGATGTCGCCGGCGATGGTGACGCGGTTGAGCTTGCGCGGCTGGCCGTCGTAGTTGTCCGGGGCGTAATGCTGGGTGATCCGGTTGTCGAAGAGCACCAGCTGGTTGGGCTCCCAGTTCACGCGGACCACGTTCTCGGGACGGGTCACGTAGGCCTGGAGCAGCCGGATGATGTCCTTGGACTCGGTGTTGGACAGACCCACGATCCGCAGGCGCTGCGCGAAGCCCCCGATGAACAGTCCGCGCTCGCCGGTCAGCGGGTGGACGCGGACCACGGGGTGGGCCGTCTCGAACTTGAGCCGGGTGAACTCCTTGCGGCGCTCTTCGGCGTTGGCGTGCTCCAGGTTCTTGGGCACCGAGTAGTCGTAGTCGTTGGTGTGGATTGCCCACAGGGTGTCGGCGAAGTTCCGCAGCTCGTCCGGCAGGTCGCTGTAGGCGCCGGCGGAGGAGGCAATCAGGGTCTCGCCGCCGTAGGCCGGCAGGTCAATGCTGCGCAGGGTGGACGCCTGCGGCGGGTTGACCACGAACGTGACATCGGTGTGCCAGTTGTTGGCCGAACCGTTCTCGCTGTCCACCGGCAGGACGTTCTCCTCGCCCTCCACGGACGCCACGGTGGGGTGCGCCTTGGTGAGCGGGCCGAAGTGGCTGGCGAACTTCACCTGCGCCTCGTCGGAGAGGATGTTGGCTTCGCGGAACACGAGGGCCTTGTGCTCGTTGAGGGCCGCGCGGATCTCTGCAACGGTCTCTGCGGACAGATCGCCGCTAAGGTCCAGGCCGCGGATTTCGGCGCCGATGCGGGAGCCCAGCTTGGAGAATTCGAGCTTCGTTTCGGTAATGACAGTCATCGTTCTTTCCTCACTTCGTGCTGCGGTTAGTTTGAACTCTTGGATCGGGCGGTTTACTTTGAGCCGGTCAGGAGACCGTTGAACTCGTTGGTGTACAGGCTCTTGGCGTCGAGGTCGGACTTGATGATGCCCACGGACTTCAGGTACTCCTCCCAGCGCGTGAAGTCCTCGTCCTTGATCTCGCCCTTGGCGGGGACGCCGACGCTCTTCCAGTACTGCAGGGCGGCGGGGTTCTCGTTGCGACCACGGTCCTTCAGGATCTTGGTGAGCCGGGCAATGACGTCCTTGCGGGGCGTGGCGCGCTCCCACTCGATGGCCTTGGCGACGCCGGTGGTGAAGGTCCGGACCGTGTTGGGGTTCTGGGCGATGAAGTCTTCGCGGAAGACGTAGGGTCCGCCGGCAAAGGTGCCGAACAGGTCGAAGTCGCTGAAGACGGACCGCAGCCCGCCGGCGGCGACGGCCTTGTCCTGCAGGATGCTGCCCAGGGCCCCGGCGTCCACCTGTCCGCGGCGGATGGCTTCCTCCGTGTCGTTCGGCGGCACCACCACCAGCTGGACCTGCTTGATCTCCTCGTCGCTGAGACCGTTCTTGCGGAGGTACGTGTTGATGACGGCCTCGGAGTGAGCGCCGAGGGTGTTCACGGCGATCTTCTTGCCGATGAAGTCCCGGGCGGTCTTGATCGGGCTGTCTGCCTTCACGTAGTAGCCGTTGAAGGTCTTGCTGTCCTCGCCGTAGTAGTTGATGACGGCCTTTACCGGCGCGCCGGCTTCCTTGAGCTTCACCACGGCGCCAGCGAAGGCGCCGCCGAAGTCCGTCTGGCCCGTCGCTGCGGACTGGATGTCCTGCGGGCCGCTGATGGTGTTGCCCACCCAGTTCAGTTTGACGTCGCCCAGGTAGCCGAGGTCCTGCGCCAGTTCGGGAAGGGTGACGTTGTTGGCCCAGCCCTGGTAGCGGAGCTCCTTGACTTCATTGGCGCCGGGAGCTCCGGTGCCGCCTGTGTTATCGCCGGCGGCGCTCCCGCCGCAGCCGGACACCGTCAGGGCGATGACGACGGCGGCCGCAGCACTCAGGATGGTCAGGTGTCGTTTCATTGGGGGGTTCCTTCAGGGGGTTGGTTGGCTTGTTGGCCAGGTTCTTGGCGGCCGCTGCAACGGCCGATGGATAGATGTAAGCGCACTCGACAGGACGCGGGAAAGTGCCCGGGTCACGGCGGGAAACCGTTGGAAATCCGCGGAAACACGGCGCAACAGCGGGTCATGAGGCGCCCCGTTGCGGACGGTGAATCGGTGTGACGGGCGGTGCCGGGGAGCCGCGCCGGCGGGGGTAGACTGCCCCTTTTGTTCGTATTGGTCTGCCCTGTGGAGCTGATCTGCGTCGCGCATACGGGTGCCCGCCCGATACGGTAGAACCATGACGTCTATTTCCACCGCCGAGATCACCCGGCAAGAACGCAACATCCCCGCCGAGATCGCCCGGTCGTGGCTGCTCGTCAACGCAATGAAGACCGAGCTTTTCGACCAGTCTGCCGTGTCCCGCGCGGACTCGATCATCCTGGACATTGAAGACGCCGTGGACCCCTCGCAAAAGGACGTCGCCCGCGAGAACGTCGTCAACTGGCTCGCCGGCGGCGGCCAGGCCTGGGTGCGCATCAACGACGCCACCAGCAAGTTCTGGGCCGACGACCTCGCGGGCCTGCGCGGCACCCCCGGCCTGCTCGGCGTCATGCTAGCCAAGACGGAGTCCGCTGACCAGGTCACCGAGTCCTTCCACCGCATGGACGGCAAGACGCCCGTCATCCCGCTCGTGGAATCCGCGCTCGGCATCGAGGAAGCCAACCACATCGCCAAGGCCCAGGGCGCATTCCGCCTCGCGTTCGGCTCCGGCGACTTCCGCCGCGACACCGGCATGGCAAACACCCAGGAGGCCATGGCCTACCCGCGCGCCAAGCTCGTCGTCGCCAGCCGGGTGGGCAACCTGCCCGGCCCCATCGACGGACCCACCGTGGGCACCAACCACCCGATCCTGCGCGAGCAGACCGGCGTCACGGTGATGATGGGCATGACCGGAAAGCTCTGCCTCGCGATCGACCAGACCAGCGTCATCAACGAGGTCATCAGCCCCACGCCGTCGGACGTCGCCTGGGCCACCGACTTCATGGCCGACTTTGAGGCCAATGGCCGCGTCATCCGTGACGGCTCCGACCTGCCCCGCCTCGGCCGCGCAGAGAAGATCATGAAGCTCGCGGTAGCGTTTGGCGTGCAGCCCGCGCTCTAAGCGCCATCAGCATCACCAGGAGGCCCCGTGACAGATACCCGTTATCTGGTGCACGGGGTCTTTTGGGATGGGCCGCCGGCCGCTTCCGCAGCGTCCGACGGCGGCAGCCCGGTTCTGCGCCTCCAGCACCATTCCGGCGGGTTCAGTGAGATGATGCTCGACGCCGGCACCCGGCTCGGGTTCCGGGTGGCGGACGGCGCCAGGCACTGCCTCGGCCACACCAGGGTTTTCTCCGCAACCGAGCGCCGGCACGTGACGTGCCCGGACGGTGCCCACGCGGTCCGGGGCAGCCAGTGCGAGCCCTGCCAGTTCGCTGACGATACCCGGCTGATCCACGACTTCCACCGCGGCGGACGGGTTCCTGCCGGCCTGCGGGACTACCTGATGCAGCCGCACTGGCTCTACGTCGCCACGTTCGCCAACGGTGCCAGCAAGATCGGCACGGCCTCGCAGCCGCGCAAATGGAACCGGCTGGCTGAGCAGGGTGCGGTGGTTGCCCGTTACGTCGCCCTGGCGGAGGACGGGCGGGTGGTGCGTGTCCTGGAGGATTTGGCCACGAGCGAAGCCGGTCTTGCCCAGCAGTTGCGCGGCGCGACGAAGTCCGCCGCACTGACGGCCCCGCTCCCCGGCGTCGAGCTTGACCGCCTCAACCGGCGCCGCGCGGAAGACGTGCGGACGCTGCTGGCGGGCACCGCCGTCGGGGGTTTCACCATTGTGGATGAGCAGTGGGTCCGCCCGGCGCAGGCTGCGGCCATCTGCGTGGCCGCTTCCCGGCACGCCTATCCGCACGAGATGCACGGGGGAAGCCACGGTTTCACGCTCAAAGCCCTGTGCGGAGCCCACGGTCTGGCTGGCCTGGACGGCTCGGAGCTGGACTTCGTGGTGAACCTCGGGCTGTTGAAAGGGCGGCTGGTGGAACCGGGGGAGTACAGCTCGGAGGTGCCGGCGGTGCAGGAAGCCCTGTTCTGAGGACGCCGTTTCTGGGGGCGCGCAGCCTGACTGGGTAAACTGGCACGGTGCTGCACGAATTCTGGGTCACCGCGCCCAAGTCCTACAAAATCCTGGTCTTCACCGCGATGGGCCTCATCGCCGTGGGCCTCATCCTCAACATCGCCGGCAATGTCACCGCCAACCGGGGGCTCATGATCGGGTCCCTGCCGGTGATCGGTGCGGGCCTGGTGCTGCACATGGTGGGCCTGGTGGTCCGCGGCCAGAGTGTGCGGAAGAACATCCCCAAGTAGGAAACCCGCGCGCCGGCCCCGATAGGCTTGAACCCATGACTATCAATCCGGACCTGCAGGGCCGAAGCTACCCTGCCGCAGAGGTGTATGACGTCGGCCGCGAGAAAATCCGCGAGTTCGCCCGCGCCGTCAAGGCCACCCACCCCGCCCACTTCGACGTCGACGCCGCACAGGGCCTGGGCCACCCCGACCTCGTGGCACCGCCCACGTTCGCGATCATTATCGCGCAGCGCGCCGACGCCCAGCTGATCGAGGACCCGGAGGCGGGCATCGACTTCTCCCGCGTCGTCCACGCCGACCAGCGTTTCACCCACCACCGTCCGATCTTTGCCGGTGACCGGCTCGTCGCCGAGCTGCACGTCGACGGCGTGCGCGCCATGGGCGGCGGCGCCATGATCACCACCCGCAGCGAGATTTTCGCACTGACGGACGGGGACGGCCGCGAGCCGGTATCCACCACCAAGTCATCCATCCTGGTCCGCGGAGAGGGACAGTAGCCATGAGCCCCACATTCGAAGAACTCAGCGTCGGCCAGGACATCGGCAGCCGCAGCATCGGGGTGACCCGGCAGGACCTGGTCAAGTACGCCGGCGCCTCCGGCGACTTCAACCCCATCCACTGGAACGAGGCCTTCGCCACGGGCGTGGAGCTTCCCGGCGTCATCGCCCACGGCATGTTCACCATGGGTGCCGCCGTGCAGCTGGTCAGCGACTGGGCCGGTGACCCGGCCGCCGTCGTCGATTACCAGACGCGTTTCACCAAGCCGGTGCTGGTCACCGACACCACGGGAACCGGTGACGCCGGTGCCGTGATCGATGTCAGCGGCGCCGTCGGCGCGCTGGATGCCGAGGCGCGCACCGCACGCGTGGACCTCACCGTGGTGTACGACGGCCAGAAGGTCCTCGTGAAGGCCCAGGCCCTCGTCCGGTTGGCGTGACGTGATGCTGTCTTGAGTTCCACCGCCGTCCAGGCGCGGGAGTCACCCTGTGGCGCAACGCGTCCTGGGTCTCGCGCCTGCCGGCGATCCGCGACGGCCTTGGCCTCACGCCCCGGTGGCCCGCAAACTTCCCTAGTTTTCGGTTAGCTTCCCTGAAGTTACTTGATGTCACTTGAAGTTACTTACTTTCCCATAGGCTGGACTGGTGACTCCCACAATGCTTTCCGATCTGACCACGGCCGCCGTCGGCGGTCCTGCCGGCACATACGTCGAGGCCCGCACCGAGGCCGAGATCATCGAGGCGGTGCGCGCCGCGGACGCCGCCGGGGAGCAGTTGCTGATCATCGGCGGCGGCTCCAACCTGCTGATTTCCGACGACGGGTTCCCCGGAACCGTCCTGAAGATCGCCTCGGAGGGCTTCACCGTCAGCGCGGAAGACTCCTGCGGCGGCGTATCCGTGGTGGTTCAGGCCGGCCACAACTGGGATGCGCTCGTGGAACACGCCGTGCTCCACGCCTGGTCCGGGCTCGAAGCCCTGTCCGGGATCCCCGGCGCCACCGGCGCCACTCCGGTGCAGAACGTCGGCGCGTACGGCGCGGACGTCTCGCAGACCATTGCCGCGGTCCGCACCTGGGACCGGGAGCGCAACGCCGTGCAGACCTTCACCAGCTCGGAGCTGAAGTTCGGGTACCGGGATTCGATCCTCAAACAGACCACCGTCAACGGGTCCCCGCGCTACGTTGTGCTCACTGTCGAGTTCCAGCTTCCGCTGGGCCGCATGAGCGCACCTGTCCGCTATGCCGAGCTGGCGCGGGTCCTGGGCGTCGAGCAGGGCCAGCGTGCCTACTCGAACGACGTCCGCCGCGAGGTTCTGCGGCTGCGTGCCTCCAAGGGCATGGTGCTGGACCCGGCGGACCGTGACACCTACTCCACGGGTTCGTTCTTCACCAACCCGATCGTTCCGGCCGAGGCGGCGGCAGGGCTTCCGGAGTCCGCGCCGCAGTACCCGGGCGGCGCTGACGGCCAGGTCAAGCTGTCTGCTGCCTGGCTGATTGACCACGCAGGCTTCGGCAAGGGCTTCGGGCTGGAGGACGGGAGCGTCTCCGGCGGCCGGGCCTCGCTGTCCACGAAGCACACCCTGGCCATCACCAACCGCGGCTCGGCCAGCGCCGCCGACATGGTCGCGATCGCACGCGAGGTGCGTGCTGGCGTCGTCGGGCGTTTTGGCATTGAACTGCACCCCGAACCGCTCCTGATCGGCCTCACGCTGTAGCGTTGCGGCCGCCCGCTCCGTTGCCGGGCGTCCTAGGATGGGCGCATGGCTGCTGCGGTGAGGACCCGGGTTTCGAACAACGTGATGGGCCGGCTGCGGCTGGCGTCGCAGGGGCTGCTGGGATCCGGCTTCGACGGCGTGCCGGCGGCCGTCCGTGCCATGACCGCGATGCAGGCCCAGGATCTCCAGTCGGCGCTGTGGGCCGTGGGGCTGCGGGTTCCCGGCGCGGGCCTGAGCGACGTCCGCAGGGCCCTGGATGACGGGTCTGTGGTCCGGTCCTGGCCGATGCGCGGGACCCTGCATCTGCTCGCGCCTGAGGATCTGCGCTGGATCCTGGACATCACCACGGCCCGGCTCGTCCAGGGCACGGCGGGGCGGCACCGGCAGCTGGAGATAACCGGCACTGACGTCGAATCGTGCCGGGAGGTGGCCTTGGGTCTGGTGGACGGCGGCCGGGCGGCCAGCCGAGCGGAGCTGTTTGGGGCTTTCGAAGCGGCCGGGCAGGCCACCAAAGCACAGCGCGGCATACACCTGCTGTGGTTGCTATGCCAGAGCGCCGCACTTGTGCAGGGGCCGCTGGACGGAAACCAGCAGAAGTTCGTTGCCTTCGACCGGTGGATCACGTCTTCACGGGACCTGGGCCGTGAGGAGGGGATCGCAGAGCTGCTGCTGAGGTACCTGCGCGGCCACGGGCCCGCCACGCTGCGTGACTTCGCCTGGTGGTCCAGCATTCCTTTGACTGAGGTGCGGCGTGCCCTGCCAGCGGTGAGCGGCGAATTGGTGGAGCTTGATCACGACGGCACCCGGTACTGGCTGTCGCCCGAGGTCGCCACGCTGCTGGACGACGGCGTGCCGGGGCAACGCACGGTCCTTGCCCTGCCGGGGTTCGACGAGTTCGTCCTCGGCTACACGGACCGGAGCATCGTGCTGCCGCCCGAGCATGCGCAAAAGATCGTCCCCGGCGGCAACGGGGTGTTCAAGAAGGCCGTCGTTGCCGGCGGCAAGGTGACCGGCACCTGGGCGAGGCAGGGGAACGGGCGGGCAGCCGCCGTCGTGCCCGTTCCCTTCGACGACACCAGACCCCTCGGCCCGGCGGCCTTGGCGGGTTTTCACCGCGCCGCCGAGCGGTACGAGCGGTTCCTCGCGTCCTGACGAGCGCCTCGGAAGCCGACGCGCGCCCTCGCCCCGCACAATTGCGACCCTCCCTCAGATCTTGTGGCCCTTATTGCTACGCTTCCTCAGGTTTGCTCGCCTGATTTGGCACGCTTCCTCAGGTTTGGTCGCCTGATTTGGCACGCTTCCTCATGTTTGGTCGCCTGATTTGGCACGCTTCCTCAGGTTTGGTGGGACTGTAAATTTGTCGGTGTAACTCCTGAGGAAAAAGGAGAGCTCCGTGACGGATGTGACGGCCGCTGCGATTGATGCGGTGGATGAGGAACT
>NZ_JBHTXX010000056.1:0-16147 GCF_042791415.1 Arthrobacter sp. NPDC056691 | reverse complement strand
CGGAACGACTCCGCCGCAGCCGGCCCCTCCTTCAAAACAGCCACCGCACGCGAAATCTCCGCCCGCGACAACGGATCCAGGGGGTGCGCCACCCCTACAGCGGCTGAAGTTTCAATGTCGAGAGTCATGCTTTACTCCTTGATAAGTCCTTGATCAGGATGAGGATGCCTATGTGGTGTTGCTGGTGGGGCCAAAGGTCCCCGGATTCTCAGAACTGTTCGTCTTCGTCAGAACTGTTCATCTCTGGTGCTACTTCTAGGGGCCGGCCAGGCTCTGCTCCGAGCGTGTCGGATGTGTGATGCCGGCCACGTACATTCCGTCCGTGTAGAAAAAGCTACGCCATCTAAATCATCTAGTCCAGCCTTTTTTATGGATTACTCTCGTGTGACTGCACTTAATGCAGGGAGCATCCAGAAATTGCCGGTGGCGTTACCCGGCCAGCAACCAGTCAGACGCCGCTTTGCGGTAACGGACGATGCCTTTGTACTCGGCCATATCTTCCGGGAGTTCGGCCAGCACGTGGCCAAACTTTTCGCGCCAGGCGGGGACCCGGGCGATGTCCCTGAGGGGCAGGAGATAGCTGCGGATCAGGAACAGCAGGACCCCGGTGTGGGGGAGGCGGATCAGATGCTGGACTTCGACGCGGAGGTGGAGCTTGTCCGGCATGTCGGGGTCGGTGGCGATGGTACCGCGGTCCGGGCCCCATTCTGGGTAGGTTTCGGTGGAGGTGTCCAGGCGGTTGCCGACGGTCATGGTCCAGTTGGTGCGACGGAACTGTTCGCCGGGCTGCAGGCGCATGAGGAACTGTTCGGCGCGGCTGATGATGTTTTCTTCCTTGACCCGCGGGACGGGTCCATGGATTTCGAGGAAGCTCATGCCGACGTCGAAATTGAAGGACCAGTCCGCGGCGAAGGAGACCAGGCCGGCGTCGAGCCACATCGTGTTGTCCCGAATGTCGAGGAGAACGATGTCGTCCTGGATCTGGCTGCCCAGGAACCGCAGGGGGCCCATGGGCAGCGAGTCGTCGTCGCCGACGGTGAACTCCACGTCGAGGTCCTGCAGCCTGTTCTGCCAGCGGCAGGAGTTCCCGTCGCGGTGGAAGGACATGATGTCCGGGTTTTCCTCGGCCATGGTGGGCAGCAGGTGGGCGATCGTGTCCCATACGGCGGGCCGCATGTGGGGCAGGACCTGCATGCGTGAGGGGTCCCGGGTCAGGATCCGGTCGCGGTCGGCCAGTTCCTGGAGGTAGAACTCGTCGATGTCGATGACGCCGGCTCCCCAGGCGCCGGCGTCTGTGGGCACATTTTTGTTGGCCGGTTCGACGTTGGCGCTGTAGCGGTAGCTTTCACCGGTGAAGGGGAAGGGAAAGCGCCTGATGCGTTCCGGGAGGGTGGCGGTGTCAGTGTCTTTGTCGATGGTGATGCTCAAAGGTCCAACTCCAATTCTGGGTCTTCGCTGCGTGAAACACAGCACATCATTGTGGTGTTCTCGGCCTTTTCCTGGTCGGTCAGGTAGAGGTCCCGGTGCTGCGGGGTACCCCGGAGGACCGGCAGGACGCATTCGCCGCAGATGCCCTTGCGGCACATGTTGGGGATGGTCTTCCCTGCCTTTTCGAGTGTTTCCAGCAGTGACACGCCGGCCGGAACGTCCAGCTTGAGGCCGCTGCGGACAAGGTTCACCGTGAACGGCTCGCCGTCGTCCAGTTCCGCCGCCCCGAAGGCTTCCGAATGCAGCCTCGCCGGGGGCCATCCCAGGTCCCGCGCCTGTTCCAGGACTGCATCCATGAAGGCAACCGGACCGCAAACGTAGAGGTGGGTTCCCAGACCCTGGGCCATGAGCTGTTCGGTCAGGACCTTTTGAAAACTGTCGCGGTTGCTGCATTCGGTCAGGGCCGGTCCGAGCAGGTCCCTGGCTTCCTCCACGTGGGCGCCGGCTCCGGGCCGGTACACGTAGATCAGGGAGGATGTCGTGCCGCGGTCGGCGGCGGCCCGGGCGTGCGAGAGGACCGGGGTGATGCCGATTCCTGCTGCGATCAGCAAGTGGTGTGTGGCTGTCGAGGCCGGAGCGAATGCGCTGCGGGGCCGGGAGACGTACACCCGGTCGCCGACGGCGAGCTCGTGCATTGCCACCGAGCCGCCGGCACCCTCTTCGACCCGGAGGACCGAGATGGTGTATTCGGACGGGCCGTTGCCCGAGCCGGTGAGCGAATACGCATTCACGCCGCTGCCGTACTGGACAACCAGGTGGCTGCCCGGGACATAGGAAGGAAGGCGTGCCCCCGACGGATCAGCCAACGTGATGCTGACAATCGATTCCGTCTGGGGACTGACGTTCGTCACCTCCAGCTGGAGACCGCCTTCCACCGCCGGGTGGGCGGCGATCGGGAGCGCCGTGATAGTCATGATGCCTCCTCGGCGTGGGCTGAGTACCCCAGGTACGCGCCCATTCGGCGCGAAAAGTGATCGGTCGTAGCCAGGGTGGTGGCACATCCCTCGCACTGCACCTCTTCGCCGGCTGGCCGAACAGTTTTGGTGGTGGCGCGGCAGTGCCCGCAGTAAATTACCCGGGGCGCGGTTTCGTCACTCAGGAGGGTGATCTCCTCCTGCTGCAGTCCACAGTCCGCGGCGGCGGCCGCGGCTGCACGGATGTCGGCCGGGGGGCCGGCGAGTACCAGGCGGACTCCGACGTGCGAACGTCCGAGCACGGACCTCAGGTCCGAGAGGGTCTCCTGGGTTGCATATTCGAAATGAAGGTCGTGCCGGGGCTGGACACCGGTGTGTTGACCCGCGGTGTCACCTATGGCGCCAAAAGACGCACAGATGACACCGCGGAAACCAGGTTCCAGTCCGGTGCCTGCTGCCAGCGGCATGGACGCGGAACGCATGGTCGGTCCTTACGGTGCGAAGGAGCGGTGGCCGGTGAAGAACCCCAGGCCGTACTCGGGGGTCTCAAACTTGACGGTGGTGCCCTTCGGGAAGAACAGTACGTCGCGCTCCTTCGCGTGCGTGACTTCCCCCGTCGATTCGTCGGTGAGGATGAACTCGCCGGCTACGACGACCTTCATTTCGTCGTAGGTGTAGGTGTACACCAGGGGTTCGGAGGCCTTCAGCTCGAAGAAGCCGGCGCTCATGACCGACCCCTCAGGGTTGTGGAGGGAGTCACCGATTGCAGCGACCGTTCCAGGCTCGTTCATGGACGGCAGGCCGACGTAGCCGCCTACTACCTTGTGGATGGATCCGGCCTTGCTCAAAGTTCCTACGAGGGTTTCCATGGGTCTCTCCTGTGTGGATAGTGGTGAAAATGATTCGTCAGAACTGTTCGTCTTTGTCAGAACTGTTCGTCTTCGGGTGCGTATGAAAACTGCGATGACGGGCACCTCAACCCCGGTTAGCGGCGGGAGGGGCTTTGCCAACCCGGCGCCCTCTGTCTCCAGGGGTCCAGCCGAGCTCTGCTGGTGTGATGCCGGTCACGCATCTTCGTCCCAAAAGCAAACCTACTCCTCGTAATTCATCTAGTCCAGCCTTTTTTATTAAAATCTCTTCGCTCTGTCACTATTACGTCTAGACGCGCGAAATTTGCAGGCCCGGATTCCTCGCTTGCGCCGCGAAGTGTGGCTTATTCGCCCGGTGTCCGTCGTGGATCCAACCTCTCACCGAGTGGGTATTGGCACGCCGGCGAACTCCGGACGCAAAGAAAGACAGGAAGGCAGGACCGCCTCTTTGGCGGTCCTGCCTTCCTGTCTGTGCGGGGTCAGATCACGGGCGCGGGCAGACTAATCCGCGCGCCTGCTGGAGGCGCCGGAAGGCCTTAAGTGCCGGTTTCCATCACCTAAGAGCTGGAAGCCTTCGACAGATCTCCGGCGTCGCGGCCTGTTGCGCCGGCAGCGGCTGCCTTGTGGTTCGCGCGCCTTGTCTCATTCTGGGAATAGAACCAGATGGGTATGTAGAGGGCCAGTACGATGAAGCCGACCCAGGTCGGGGTCCAGCCGATCTCCAGGCTGTTGAGGTAGACCACGCCGGCCAGGCACAGGGGCAGATTGAACAGGCCGAAGACCATGGCGACGTGTTTCCAGCCCTTGGGTGCCTTGAAGGGCCGTTCCAGAGAGGCGAAGGCGGGGTGCTTTTTGGCTCTGACATAGGCGAACAGGCTGATGCCGTTGGCGCAGGTGTAGCCGATGGCCGATGCCGCGACAATCGCGGCCGGGTTGCCCATGAAAATCAGCACCAGGTTGAAGGCCCCGATGACCAGCATGGCAATAAACGGGGTACCGTGGCGGTTCGTTTTGCCGAGGGTCCTGGGGAGGTTTCCTTCGACCGCCATGGAGTGCATGGCGCGGGATGAGCCAAGGTACGCCGTTTGGATGATCAGGACCATCGCGGCGATCAACATGATGATGGTGATCATGGAGCCGGCTTCGCCGAAGACAGCGTGGGCGACGGGGATCAGGGGAGACACGGGCTGGTCCAGTACGCCGTCAACACCGAGCACGCCGATCACTGCAGCTTGTACGAGCACGAACGAGAAAAAGCAGATGACACCGCAGGCAAACAGGGCTTTGGAAACGTCTTTGGCCGGGTTTTTGTATTCCGGGCCGTAGATGGCGGCCGTTTCCCAGGCGCAGGCGCTCCACTGTGCGATCGCAAAGATGCCCAACAGAATCAGGATGTGGTGCATGTCCCAAGCCCAGTCGGCCGGGATCCAGCTGCCGGTGATGTTGGCCAGCTCAACGTGCCCGGTGGCAAAAGGTGCCACGGTCAGGACGACCAGCGGGATGAGGGAAAAGGCCGCCAGGATGTAGCCCAGCTTGGCGCCGTCCTTCAGGCCGAACCAGTTGACGACGAACAGTCCGCCGAAAATCACCAGGCCTGTCATCAGGGCGAGCTGATTCTCGGTAAACATTTCGCCCAGCACTGGAAAGAGCCCGTGCAGGTAGCTGCCGACCAGGATGGAAAAGATCGCCAGTACCGGGGTCCAGGCGAACCAGTAGCTCCAGGCGCTGAAGCCACCTATCAGCTTGCTCTTGTCGTACTTGCCCTGGTAGTTCGCGGTGCGAAATACATGCTGGGCAAAACCCGGCAGGCCAGAAGCCTTGGGGAAAGTGGTGGCCATTTCAGCGTACGCGGCGTTCTGAAAGAAACCCTGAATGACCGATAGCCCCCAAATAAGAATTGCTGCGGCCGATAGATACATCGGAAGGTAGCCCAAGGAGGGCAGAATCAGCAGAGGCACCCCCAGCGCAATTGCCAGGCCCTGCTTCCAGTCAATCGACCTTTCGAGGCCGTCGCCCCCATCCACATGATTTTCACTCATAACAATCTCCCTTAAACAACGTATAAGTTGTCAGATTCTTGTCCAGGTCCTGCTTAGGTCGCAGGCCGGCTGAGGAAGCTCTTCCCGAATACGACACCTTCGTCCCGGTTCCGCTGCTGGTTCAGGTCGGGTTCGTCGCTGAACTGCCTGAAAGCGAAGCCGCTATCGGTGAATCCCTCTCCATCACGGCGGGCCGGCTATGAGCGCCGGATTCTTCGAGCTGAAGGCTTCCGAGCCTGCGGCGCACCCACGCCTTCGGCTCTCCTGTGAAACAGATCACTTTGAAGATTACTCCTTAAAGCTGCAATGCAATAGCTTTTTCCAGATCAATCTTGAGCGTCCTCGAACGGCTTGCCGGGAGTGGGGGCCAGTCAACGTTCCACCCGCTTTCGTGGGCGCTGTGGTGCGTAATTTCCGTGTCATTGCGGGGGAGGGGGCAGTCGCGGCAGTCGTCACGCACGCGGCGATCCGGCTCGGGGCCCGCTCGTGCCGAGTTCCCATCAAAGTTTCAGAGATGAATGTTTTCCATCGTCAGGTCGCGGCAGCGCCACGACCGGCTACCTGCTCTAGGCGGTCACGGCGAGGTGGTGTAGATCAACGAAAGCCCCAGATGTGGGACGTCCAGAGCCATCCGGTGCTGCTGCGGAGATCCGGACTTGATCCTCTCGCCAACGAGGTACATCCCGGAGTTGCCGAGAATGACACGGTTGCTGGCGTTGACGAGGGCGGCATCGCCCTGGATGACGCGCAAGTGCGGCATGATGAGGGGCTCCAGGTCCTTGAGCCGAATGTCACATCCCGCAACCCCCGTGAAGGTTCCATGGACGGAAAACGGTGCGGTGAACGTCAGGATGTATTCCTCGAAGCCGAGATAGTCTATGTACGGGCCCCAGAGGGTCTGTTCACCTGTGGAAGCGGCAGTCGAGAAAAACGGCAGCTTCTCATAGTCGTAGAACCGGTTGCTGCCTGGCGTCAGGTCAAAATCCAGCCTTCCGACCGAACCCGAACCCTTGCGGGACCACCATTCCAGGGCCCGGCCGCCCTCCTCAACGGATTCATGGGCGAAGAACGTCCCGGCGCCGACGGCAAAAGTGTTCTTCGCCAGGAACTCCTGTGAGAGTTTGTCCAGCCCGGCCAGGGCGGCCTTATCTACCTTGGACTTCCCGACGAGATTTCGTTCAAGCAGCGCGGCAACGTTTCTGGAAAGTTCCGCGATCTCCGTGGAGACGCCGTTGGTCCACGAAGTGAGGGCATTGGCAGCATGTACGACTTCAGTGTCGGGCTTCATTGGGTTCCTGAATTGATTGGCTGTAACCGAGGGTCAGTTTCGTGTCAATGAGATGAAAAATATTCCGCCTGATGTGCTCAAGTGCCAGTTTCTGGGCCCTCTCGGGTTGGTCCTGGGCCACTGCCCGGACCAACTCCAAGTGTTCAGCGGTTGCCGTTTCGGGGTCAAGTGCTACGCCGAGTGGGGCCCACAACTGTTGAACTGACTCTTCCTGAAGCCGGATTTCGGCGTTGGCCAGCCTCGGCGACTGCGCAGAAACTGCCAACTCGATGTGGAAGCGGCTGTCGGCAGACGCGCGGACCTCGGGGGTCCTGGCCAGAACCAGTGCCCGCGCAAGTTCCTGGAGCCGCTCGAAGTCATGTGCTTCCGCGCGTTCACATGCCAGACGGATGGTGGTGGCGGCAATGGCCGAATGTTCGTCTCCGATGTCGCGTATTTCAGAAATGGACGTCGAGAGAAACCAATCCCGAAGCGCGTCGGTCTGGCTCCGGGGTTGCCGGACGACGAAGGATCCTCCGCTCCGGCCCCTGCGCGTTTCAACGATTCCCCGTTCGCGCAGTTCCCCCAAAGCTTCGCGAAGGGTCGCGCCGCCGACCCCGAACATCTCCGAGAGTGAGGCTTCGGGTGGCAAGCGTTCACCCACCTTGAGCAGCCCCAGGGAGATAGCCGTGGAAATTCTGTCGACAATCGCATCGGCCCGCTCGATCTCGGGTAAGGACCGATATATCTGCGACTCGAAGGGGGTCGGCGAGGCCAAAAGTCTGCGCTCCGAAGATGGGCTACGGGTTGGGGCTAATACTACAGTCCGGCAGTACTTAAAGGCCTTTGATCTCCTATGGAGCCTTTGCCGCCTCCTCTTGCAGAGCCCTTTCCCAGCCACCGACCAATCCTTAAGGGTAGTCAAAACCGTCAGAAAACAGTGTTACCCCGGCCCGGTTGCTTCGGAATCATGGATATCAACCAGAAAGCATCCACTCGGCTGCTACAGGCCGATGGGCCGAATCGAAGGGAAAAATCGTGAATCCGACAGCAACCGCGACTGTGTACAGCACCACAGATGACATTGTCCGCAATCTGTCCCTCGTCGGGGACGAGATCGCGGCCACGGCGGCCAAGATCGACCCGCAAGAGGTGGCTGGCCTGGCACGGCACCTCAGCCTGACAGGCCGCGTGTTTGTCGCCGGAGCCGGCCGAAGCGGCCTGGTCCTGCGCATGGCCGCCATGAGGCTGATGCACTTGGGCCTGAATGTCCACGTCGCCGGCGACACCACCACTCCCGCGATCAGCTCCGGTGACCTGCTCCTGGTAGCCTCCGGATCGGGAACCACCTCCGGAGTGGTCAAGTCAGCGGAAACAGCAGCGAAGGCCGGAGCGCGGATCGCCGTGTTCACCACCAACCCGGACTCGCCCCTGGCCGGTCTCGCCGACGCCGTCGTGACCATTCCCGCCGCTCAGAAGACCGACCACGGCTCCAGCGTGTCGCGCCAGTACGCCGGGTCCCTCTTCGAGCAGGTTCTGTTCCTCGCCACCGAGGCAGTCTTCCAGTCGCTCTGGGATAACGACGCCCAGCCGGCGGAGGAGCTGTGGCTGCGCCACGCCAACCTCGAGTAACCGCCAGCCCCGGGTAGCCCGGGCCCACTTCAATATTTTCCGATTTTCCACACCCAATTGCAGTTCCCTACAGAAAGAAACAACACCATGAAGCTCCAAGTTGCTATCGACCTCCTGACCACCGAAGCCGCACTCGAGCTGGCCGGCAAGGTTGCCGAATACGTTGACATCATCGAACTCGGCACGCCGCTGATCAAGGCCGAGGGCCTCTCCGTCATCACCGCGGTCAAGGAAGCCCACCCGGACAAGATCGTTTTCGCTGACCTGAAGACGATGGATGCCGGTGAGCTTGAAGCCGACATCGCGTTCAAGGCCGGCGCTGACCTGGTCACCGTGCTCGGCGCCGCAGATGACTCCACCATCGCCGGTGCCGTCACGGCAGCCAAGGCCCACAACAAGGGCGTCGTCGTTGACCTGATCGGCATCGCCGACAAGGTCACCCGTGCCAAGGAAGTCCGCGCCCTGGGTGCGAAGTTCGTCGAGATGCACGCCGGCCTGGACGAGCAGGCCAAGCCCGGCTTCGACCTGAACGGTCTGCTCCGCGCCGGCGCCGAAGCCCGCGTTCCGTTCTCCGTAGCCGGCGGCGTGAAGCTCGCCACCATCGGTGACGTCCAGAAGGCCGGCGCCGATGTCGCCGTCGCCGGCGGCGCCATCTACGGTGCAGCCGACCCCGCAGTGGCCGCGAAGGAACTCCGCGCAGCCATCGTCTAGGTCGCCGATTGACGGTGGCGTCCCGTGCCCTTGCGGCCGCGGGACGCCACCTACGGAGTTAAGACAACGGAGTTAAGACACGGCACCCCCGAGGATGAGGGGTTGCATATTGGGGGACCCTAATCCCTGGGAAGGAAGCTGTTCATCATGTCTAGTCAGGTAGCCGAGTACGTGGAAGTCCTCGTTAACGACCCTGTTCGACTTTACGAGTTACTCGACGATGCAGAGGCCTTGCTCCGCCGGGCGCCGCAGCGGTTTGCCGGCATTCTGGTCACCCGCCATGATCCCGGCCGGTACACGCTTACGCTCAGCGACACCGTTCCCTTTGGGGAGACTCGCGAGCTAGTTCTCTCGTGACCGTCGGTTGACGGCACACTGCCTGTCGAAAGTTAGAAGGCAAACAATGTCTGTTACTTACCCTGATTCGAGTGTGAGGTCCGGGCAGAATCCGCTCCGGGACCCGCGCGACCGCCGGCTGTCCCGGGTGGCGGGCCCATGCTCCCTGGTGCTCTTTGGCGTAACCGGAGACTTGGCACGCAAGAAGCTTTTGCCCGCCGTCTATGACCTCGCAAACCGGGGACTCCTGCCGCCAAGCTTCGCGTTGGTGGGCTTCGGCCGGCAGAACCGGACGAATGAGGATCTCACGGCCGCGGTAAAAGAGTCCGTCAAAGCATATTCCCGGACGCCGTTTTCTGAGGCGGTTTGGAGCCAGCTTTCCGAGGGCATCCGCTTCGTCCAGGGCGAGTTCGACGACGACGCCGCCTTTGGGCGGCTTTCGGCCACTCTGGCCGAACTGGACGAGGAGCGCGGTACCCGCGGAAACCACGCGTTCTACCTCTCCATCCCGCCAAAGGCCTTCGAACTGGTCTGCCGGCAGCTCTCGAAGCACGGCCTGGCGCAGGCCGAGGGCGAGAAGTGGCGGCGCGTGGTCATTGAAAAGCCGTTTGGCCACGACCTCGAATCGGCCCGGCAGCTCAACAACATTGTCGAATCGGTGTTCCCACCCGATTCCGTGTTCCGGATCGACCATTACCTGGGCAAAGAGACGGTCCAGAACATCCTGGCCCTGCGCTTCGTCAACCAGCTGTTCGAGCCGCTCTGGAACGCCAATTACGTGGACCATGTGCAGATCACCATGGCCGAGGACATTGGCACCGGCGGCCGCGCGGGGTATTACGACGGCGTGGGTGCTGCCCGCGACGTCATCCAGAACCACCTGCTGCAGCTCCTCGCGCTGACGGCAATGGAGGAGCCGATCTCCTTCAACGCCGATGACCTGCGCGCCGAGAAGGAAAAGGTCCTCGCCGCGGTCCGGCTCCCGGAGGACCTGTCCACGCATTCCGCCCGCGGGCAGTTCGCCGGCGGCTGGCAGGGCGGGGAACAGGTCAAGGGGTACCTGGAAGAAGAGGGCATCCCGGCCGGCTCCACCACCGAAACCTTCGCCGCGATCCGCGTCGACATTAACACCCGGCGCTGGAATGGCGTGCCGTTCTACCTGCGCGCCGGGAAGCGGCTGGGCCGGCGGGTCACCGAGATCGCGGTCGTCTTCAAGCGGGCACCAAACCTGCTGTTCCGCGGTCAGGGCGATGACGATTTCGGCCAGAACGCAGTGGTGATCCGGGTCCAGCCCGACGAGGGCGCCACCATCCGCTTTGGCTCCAAGGTCCCAGGTACCCAGATGGAAGTCCGGGACGTGACCATGGACTTCGGCTACGGCCACGCGTTCACCGAGTCCAGCCCCGAAGCGTATGAACGGCTGATCCTGGACGTGCTCCTGGGCGAGCCGCCGCTGTTCCCCCGCCACCAGGAGGTGGAACTGTCCTGGAAGATCCTGGACCCCTTCGAGAAGTACTGGGCCTCCCTGCCCGACCAGCCCGAGAGAAGACCATGATTGTAAATCTCCCCAACACCACCACCTCCAACGTTTCCAAGAGGATCCAGTCCCTGCGCGCGCAGGGCGGAGTGATCGCCCTCGGCCGCGTCCTCACCCTCGTGGTTATCACCAAGTCCGGGCTGGAAGAGGAAGCGATCGAGGCGGCCAATGAGGCCAGCCGCGAACACCCCTGCCGGATCATCGTGCTGGCGGCCGGCTCGCCGGACGAACCCGCCCGGCTCGACGCGCAGATCCGGGTCGGCGGGGACGCCGGCGCCTCCGAGGTCATCGTGCTGCGCGGTTTCGGTGAACTCGCCGAGGAGAGCGAATCCCTCGTCGCCGCGCTGCTGCTGCCCGACGCCCCAATTGTGGCGTGGTGGCCGAACGGGGCCCCGGAGAACGCCAGCCAAACCTCTATCGGGCGGATTGCGCACCGCCGCATCACGGATTCTGCGAACGAGGCCGAGCCGCAGGTGGCGCTGGAGAACATCCGGAACACCTACAAGGCCGGCGACACCGATCTCGCCTGGACCCGGCTGACCAACTGGCGGATTAAGCTCGCCGCCGTCCTGGATCAGGCAGACGGTACCCCCATCACTTCTGTCACCGTCGAAGGCGCCACGGACTCGCCCAGCACCATCCTGCTCGCGGCGTGGCTCACGCAGGCCCTGGACGTGCCGGTCACCATCGTCGCTGAGCCCGCCGGCACCGGCATTCGTGGCGTCCAGCTGACCCGGACCTCCGGCGACATCCGGCTGTTTCGGCCTGGACACACCGTCGCCGAGCTCACCCAGCCCGGGCAGCCCGCGCAACGGATCTCCCTCCCTCGTCGCAGCCTGCGCGACTGCCTCGCCGAAGAACTCCGCCGCCTGGACCCCGACGAGGTCTTCGGTGAAACGGTTCGCAGTCTGGCCATTTCCAAGATCCGTCAAGAGGGCCGTTACAGGCGGGGCAACCCTGACCTTAAGTCATTCGTCCCTGAGCGCATCGCCATCGACCAGATGGAAGGGGCCTTCGAAACGATGCACGGGGGCAAAGTCCTCCGCTCAGTTGTTGAAATCAGCTCCGTCGTCGAAATCCAGTCCGAGAGGGCGTCCGCATGAGTGTCACGGTCGAGAATCTGGTCACCTCGGGCACGTTCTCCCTGGACGGGGGGACCTGGGATGTGGACAACAACGTCTGGATCGTCGGCAACGACACCGAGTGCGTGATCATTGATTCCCCGCACGACGCCGCCGCGATCATCAACCAGGTCCGCGGCCGGAAGGTCCAGGCGATCCTGCTCACGCACGCGCACAACGACCACATCGGCGCCGCCCGCGAACTCGCCGACGCCGTCGGCGCCCCCATCTGGCTGAACCCGGAGGACCAGGTCCTCTGGGAACAGGTCTACCCCGGCACCACCCCCGACCGGGACATCACGGACGGGGACGAGTTCCAGGTCGCCGGGGCGGTGCTGAAGGCGATCCACACCCCCGGCCACTCACCCGGCTCCACCTGCTTCCACCTCGAAACCGAGAACACCGTGTTCACCGGGGACACCCTGTTCAACGGCGGACCCGGCGCGACCGGCCGCTCCTACAGCGACTACCCCACCATCCTGGCCTCCATCCGCGAACGCCTCCTCACCCTCCCCGCGGACACCATCGTCAGGACCGGACACGGGGAGAACACCACCATCGCCGCCGAACGCGAAACCCTCGCCAAAGCAGCCCAGTAAGAAGAAAGACAGGATCTCCACGCCTAAGGCGCGCCAGGAATGCCTGGCGCGCCTTAGTGGCGATCAGAACAGGAATGGTGCCAGCCGTGACGTAAGTTCACGGGCCGCTTCCGCGTGTTCGCGAGTTGCCGTGAACCGCTCCGCGGGGCTGGACAGGCACAGGGCTGCGCCGGCCACGCCGTCGGGCAGCCGGACGGGGAGTGCCAGGCTGGCGGAGCCCTGTTCTAATTCGTTGATTTCCGAGGCCTCGCCATTGAGCCTTATTTCCGCCAGTTGTTCTTCCAACTGACCACTGTTTGTGATGGTGTGCTGTGTCAGCTTCACCAGCGGCCCTTTCGGGAGTGAGATGGCCGGATCGCCAAGTTCAGCAAGCATCAGCTTTCCTGCGGCGGACGCATGCGGATACCGGAGCATTTCGAAAACAGAGTGGAGCGGATAATCCGGGTCTTCATCGGCAACCCTGAGGGAAGCGCTCCGGAACATGAAGAGATGCACTGCAAAACGGTTCCCGCCGCGGAATTCCTGTATCAGGGCGCGGGCTGCGGTGGGAACAGTTGGGGGAGTCGCGGCAGTAATCAGCCCCGAAATCGCCTGTCCGAGTGCAAAACCACGGAGGTCGGATGTGCGGGCCAGATATTCGTCCGCGACGAGCGAATTCAAAATCCGGTAAGCGGTCGCCTGCGGCATCTGCAGGGCATCGGTGACCTCTTTAGCCGTTGTCCCGGTACCGAACCGGGCCACGATTTCCAGGATCCTGAGCGGGTTTGACGTTGTGCTGGGTCCGGAGTGGGTGGGCCTGTAGGTCATGGGGTAGCCCTGCCATTAAAGAGGTCCAATTCCCGGGTTTCGTCGTAGATGCCGACGGACGCCAGACGCCCGGGTAACCGGAGGCGGAGGAACGTGGCGTACAGGACGCTGGCCAGGAGTACACCGGCGTAGATGACCGTCTGCAGACTGCCAGTGCGGATCGATGCCGCCGCGGCCGTCCAGAAGACCGCTCCGAGGGCGACGGTAGTCACGGCTCCCAGTATCCAGCTGGAGTACGTGCTCTCGCCTATCCGGCGCAGGAAGAAGGGCATTGACGCGCTGGCAAGGATATAGGAGCCAAGGTATCCATAGGCGCCCAGTGTGAAGAGGTTCACGAGGCCCCGCTCCGGACTGGCGCCGAAGATGATGACGCCGATGGGAACGATGGCAACTATCGGCATGATTACCATGATTGCCGTCGAGGGAGTTCGAAAGACGGGATGGGTCCGGCCGACCAGTCGCGGCGCCACCCCTTCCCTTCCCATGCAGAAAAATATCCTGGCAAGGGCGTTCACGGATGCGATCGCGCAGCCAAACCAGGATGCTGCGATTCCCAGGTCAAGGACCGCGGCAGACACAGGGGAAGACTGGGAAAACAGGTCAGACAACGGTGTAGAGCTGGCCGCGATGCTCAACGGTGCCTCCTTGAGTGCGGCGTCCTGGGCGGTTACTGCAAGAAGGCACAGCACGCCCATAAGAATGGGGGTCCACGTGATGGCACGTGGCACGGTAACGAAGGGCCTGTGTGCCTCGCCGCCCAGCGTGGTCGGGCTTTCGAAGCCAACGAAGGCACTTACGGCCACGACGATGCCGATCGGCAACGAATCAAAATCTCCGTTCCACGCAAACACACTCCCGAGATTGGCGCTTGGTGCGTTGAACGCGAAGTAGACGATCATGAGGACGGCGAGGACACCGATTGAAATGGATTCCAATAACACGGTGAACCACGCCGATACCCGGATCCCCCTCACCATGAGGAGGCAGGCCGCGGCCGCGGCGGCAACAATGACCGGCACTGTGATGACCTTGGAGTCCGCGACGGGGACCCCGAGGTTGATGAACAGCTGGACGACGTATGTGCCCACAAGCAACAGACTCGCCATGGCGACGAGGCCGTAACCGAACATAGCTGACCAGCCGGCGGTGATTGCCGTCCGCTGGCCAAGTCCCTTGGCCGTGTAGCTGTAGAGGCCGCTGACAGCGGCCATGCGCTGTGCCATCGGTCGCAGGGAGAAGGAAACCAGGACCATGACCGCCATGGCCGCGCCGAATGTGACCACGAGGTTCGGTCCACTGGACCCAAAGACGAGTCCCGGAAAGACAAGAGCCGGAATGACGGACATGGCACCCGCAGGTGCCACGCCTGCGACTGCCTGCGCGAAGACCGGCAAGAAGGAAAGTCTCCGGCGGCGCAGACCCTCCACTGGGGAGCGGGGGGTGATGAAGCGATCACCGCGAGCAGACACTGGGTACCAACTTTCCCTCGGACGGGCACGCTTGCCTTGCTCACGAGGGGACGCAAGTCTTCGGGCCCACGGTGCAGAACATTAGCATTCCCGCGCCGCCGGCGACAGTCTGGGCCGTGTTTCCAAATGTTTCCAACATGTTAACTGCAGTGGGAATTTATGGTGCCGAATTTCTCAAGTAAATCTTTATGAATTACTCGCCTAATTGAATTCCCTCACGTAGTTTTGCTTGTGAAAGGAATGCAGGTGACCGGCATCACACCGCCAGGGCTCGAAGCAGAGCTCATCTGCACCAGGGATGAACAGTTCTGACAAGGACGAACAGTTCTGAGAATCCAGGGACTTTTGTGTCTTTTGGCCCCAACGGCAACACCACCGACCGGGCCGGGCACGAGATCCAGGCCGTGCGTGTGTGGGTCAACAACCAGCATGACTGCCCCTCGGCTTCCTCAAGGCCCGTTTCCGGAGCACTTCGGCTCCCAGGCCATAGGCACCTCTTCCTGTTGAAGGACCTAGTTAAGGAGTAAAAGCATGACTATCGATACTGAAGCCGCGACTGTTGTTGGGGTGGCGCACCCCCTGGATCCGTTGTCGCGGGCGGAGATTTCGCGTGCGGTGGCTGTTTTGAAGGAGGGGCCGGCTGCGGCGGAGTCGTTCCGTTTTATCAGCGTTGAGTTGCGTGAGCCGTCGAAGGAGGATCTGCGCAATGGTGTGCGGGTGGTTCGTGAGGCGGACGCGGTCCTGGTGGACCGTGCCGTGGCGCGTTCGTACGAGGCGGTCGTGAATCTTGAGGCCGGCACGGTTGATGCGTGGAAGCAGTTGGCTGCGGATGTTCAGCCGCCGTTCATGCTGGATGAGTTCGCCGAGTGTGAGGAAGGGTGCCGGAAGGATCCGAAGGTCATCGAGGCTCTTGCCAAGCGGGGCCTGACGAACCTGGATCTGGTGTGTTTCGAGCCGTGGTCGGTGGGGTATTTCGGTGAGGACGCCGAGGGCCGGCGCCTGATGCGTGCCCTGGTCTTTGTCCGGGACGAGCCGGACGACAGCCCGTACGCGCACCCGATCGAGAACTTCATCGTCTTTTACGACCTGTCCTCCGGTGAGGTTGTCAGGGTCGAGGATGACCAGGCGATCCCGGTCCCGGCCGCGCGCGGGAACTACCTGCCCAAGTACGTCGGCCCGGCCCGCACGGACCTGAAGCCGATCGAGATCACCCAGCCCGAGGGCGCCTCGTTCCAGGTCACCGGGAACCATGTGCGGTGGGCTGACTGGTCCTTCCGGGTCGGGTTCACCCCGCGTGAGGGCCTGGTCCTGCACCAGCTGAAGTTCCGTGACCAGGGCGTGGACCGTCCGGTGATCAA
>NZ_JBHTXX010000055.1:0-18214 GCF_042791415.1 Arthrobacter sp. NPDC056691 | reverse complement strand
CGTACACTTAAGCCCCGCACCCGCCGGGGCTTAAGTGTACGTTCGCGCTCTCCTACTCCGGCACGATCCCTACTCCGGCATGATCATGGTCCGCAGGTCGAGCTGGCGCAGCACCCGGTCCGCCACCTCGGGATCCATGTCCGGTTCGCTGCGGGCCGCGACGACTTCCTGCCGCGCGGCGTCCAGGGCAATGGTCTGGACCGTGATGGCCAGCTCCCGGCCCCGCTCACGCTTCTCGGCCAGGCTCTCGTTGCGGAGGCTGCCATCCAGCAGCTCGGCATGGAGCCGGGTCATCTTCTCCTTCACCAGCGCCACCTTCTCCGGCGGCAGCTCCTTCACAAGCTCGTTGACCTTCAGCGCGGCCACGGCGGCCGCCTGCGCACGGCGGGCAAGCAGCCGTGCTGCGTCGCGTTCCTCGGTGCCGTCCTGGGACGCGTTCAGAACCCTCATCAGCCACGGCAGGGTCAGGCCCGGCAGCACCAGGGTGGCCAGCAGGACCGCGCATGCCGTGACGAGCACCTGGTCCCGCGCCGGGAACGGCGTGCCGTCCGCGAGCGCAACCGGGAGGGCCAGCGCCAGGGCCAGGGTGGCCAGCCCGCGCATGCCGCACCAGGTCAGGATTAGGACCTCCTTGGCGGAGGTCGGCTGCAGCAGGTTCTTCCGTTTGCGGGCGGACACCGCCAGCAGACCCAGCCAGCCGAACCGGACGGCGAACACCAGGATGCAGACCACGACGGCGGTCCCCGCCATCCCGAAGATCGCTGAACCTTCCGTGCGAACCACATCCTGGATCTCGAGCCCCACGAGCCCGAAGGCAAGCCCCGTCACCAGCAGCTCCACCACGTCCCAGAAGGCCGTCCGGGTCACCCGCTCGGCGGCATCCTGCGGGCGGGTGTGCCGCTGCATCTCCAAGGCGGTGACCACGACGGCGATCACCCCGGACGCGTGGAACTCCTCCGCCAGGATGTAGGCGGCAAACGGCACCACCAGGGTCACGGCGCTGCGGGCCACCATGGACGCCACCAGCCGGGTGATCAGCGACGTCAGCCAGCCCATGGCGATCCCGACCACGACGGCAAGTGCCGCCCCCACGATGAACTTGAGGACGACGTCGGGCCCTATCCTGGTGCCGCCGACGGCGGCGGCCACAGCTGCCTGGAAGATGACGATGGCGGCTGCGTCGTTGAAGAGTCCTTCGCTCTGCAGCACCGTGATCAGCCGCCGGGGCATGTGCACGCGGCCGGCAACGGATTCCACCGCGACGGGGTCCGGCGGCGCCACCATGGCTCCCAGTGCGATGGCGGCCGGGATACCGATGCCGGGAATCATGAGCCACGCGGCGCCCGCGACCACAGCGGTGGAGATGACCACCAGGGCCACGGCGAGCATGATGAGGGTGCGCCACCGGACCCGGAAGACTGCCCAGGAGCTCCGCTGGGCGGTGGCGAACAGCAGCGGCGGGAGGAAGATCGGCAGGATCAGCTCCGGCGGGATCTCGATGTCCGGGAAGCCCGGGAAGAACGTCAGCGCCACGGCCAGGAGCAGCATCAGGACCGGGTAGGGCAGCCGCAGCCGGTCCCCGAGACCGACTGCCACCACGGTGGCAAGCAGCAGCCCTATGATGAGTGCCAACTGGTCCATGTGCCCACTTTCCCCGGAGTGCGCCACGCCTCGCACGGAGGGCGGCCGTGCCTTTCAACCCTACCGGGAACGCTCCGGCCCCTACGCCTGCCCCGGCGCAGCTGCCGCCGAACGCCGTCGCGGCGCTGCCGCCGCTGACCATCAGCGCGAACGTACAGTTAAGCCCCGCACCCGCCGGGGCTCAAGTGTGCGTTCGCGCTCCTGCTGGCAGGCCGGCTGGACCCGGGCAGGGCTACCGCAGGGCGTCCAGCGCGGCCGCCACCGGCTGGGTGCCGTCGCGGAATTCGATGGTCCGGCCAGCGGTTCCCGGCAGGTCAAGCACCGCGGCGGCGACGATGGCCACGTTGGCTCGCGAGGTCTGCGTCCCGGAACCGGCGTCGGCGGGATTCACGTCGATCAGCCCGTCCCCCGGCCCTTCGGTCAGCGTACCCGGCCCCAGGATGGTCCAGTCGAGCTTGGTGCCGCGGAGGTACCCGTCGGCGGCGGCCTTGGCTTCGGCATACGCGTGGAAGCTGTGCCCCTCGGGAACCCCGTGGTCCGGGCCCGCGCCAAAGTAGGAGACCATCACATAGCGGCCGACGCCGGCCTCCGCGGCCGCGTCCATGGAACGGATGGCGGCGTCGCGGTCCACCGCATACGTGCGGGACGGGTTCCCTCCCCCGGCGCCTGCTGACCAGACCACGGCGTCGTGGTTCTTGAACGCGGCGGCGATCTCCGCCGTCGTCGAGTTTTCAACGTCAAGGACCGCCGGCGATGCACCGGTGGCGGCGACGTCCGCCGAATGGTCCGGGTTGCGGACGAAGGACGTGACGCTGTGCCCCTGTTCCGTGAGGAGGGCGGACAGATGCAGGGCCACCTTGCCGTGGCCGCCGATGATTGCGATACGGGTCATGCCCCCATTGTGTCCCATCCGGTCAGTCAGTCCGGTTGGCGTAGCGGAGGAACACGGTGCCGTTGCCGAACCGCCGCTCCTCGAGCAGCTCCAGCCGCAGCCGGACGTCATCCGGGAGGAAGCGCTTGCCGCCGCCCACCGCCACGGGCGAGAGGAACATCTGGAACTCGTCCACCAGCCCCGCCCGGATGGCGGCCGCGGCCAACTCCGCGCCGCCCACCGCCAGGTCCCGGCCGGCGTCGGCTTTGAGCCGCCGGACGGCGTCGGCGCTGAACTCCCGCTCGATCCGGGTCCGGGCGGTGCTCACGTCCTTCAGGGTGCGGGAGAAGACCACCTTGTCCGCTGCCTGCCAGAGGTCCGCGAAGTCCCGGATGTAGCCGGGAATCTCGCCGAAGTCCTCCGGATGCTCCCACGCCGCCATCACCTCGTACATCCGGCGGCCGAGCAGGTGGGTTCCCGCCGTCCGCATCAGCTCGTTGACGAAGGTATGGACCTCGGCGTCCGGCTCGGCCCAGTCGAAGTTGCCGTCCCGGTCCGCGATGTACCCGTCAAGGGACATGAGTCCCAAGTAGATCAGCCTGGCCATGTCCGCTCCTGTTGTCCGCCTGCGGTGTGCAGTCCGACCTTAGGGTCAAGCCGCCCGGATGACAACGGTTGCGCCGGTTCCGGAACCATCCGCAGCCTTCCCACAGGATTGCATCAATCACTCCGGCCTGCACGCTGGGCCGTTCAAGCAGGCACGACGCCGGATGGCTGCCCACGCTGCGTCCGTCACGTCAGGCATTTGGATCCGGTCGCTGTCCGCGCCCTCGCGGTGGCCGCGGAGAACAATGCCGGCTACGACCGGACCCGCTACTTCGGCACGTGGCTGGACACCAACCGCGACTGCCAGAACACCCGGGCCGAGGTCCTGCTGCAGGAGGCGAAGGCCGCCGCGACGTACACCAGCGCGCGCCGGTGCACCGTGCGGACGGGCCGCTGGGTCACCAGGTGGGACAACCGCACGCACACCGTGGCGTCAGCCGTGGAGATCGATCACACGGTGCCCGTCCACGAGGCGTGGGGCTCCGGCGCCCGCTCCTGGTCACAGGCGCGCCGGGTGGCGTTCTACAACGACCTCGGCGACGGCCGGTCCCTGAACGCGCAGACGGCCTCGCTGAACTCCGCCAAGCAGGCCAAGGGTCCGGAGGCATGGATGCCGCCGGCGAACAAGTGCGAATACATCGGCAACTGGATCGCCGTGAAGATCCGGTGGGGCCTGCGGGCGGACAGCGCCGAGAAGGCAGCCCTGATCCGATGGGCTGACTCGTGCCCGAACGTGCGCATCAGCGTCACCAAGGCTTAGGGCCACCGGGTCACGGGGCCGGTCCAGGACGGAAGCAGTCCAAGATGGGGCACTTTGACACGGGACACGCCGCCCGCCGTCGTGTCCGTAAGTCGGCTGGTGCCGCGCTCGCCAAAAACAAAAGCAGGCCAGGGGCTGAATGCCTCTGGCCTGCAGATTCGGTAGCGGTGGGGAGGCTCGATCTCCCGACCTCACGATTATGAGTCGTGCGCTCTAACCAACTGAGCTACACCGCCACGAATGAGAAAAACCTGTGTCAAGCCGGTCAAGACCGCCTTGACACAGGCCCTCATTCCGAGCCCCCCACCGGAATCGATCCGGTGACCTCGTTCTTACCAAGAACGCGCTCTACCACTGAGCTAGGGGGGCAACGAGTAAATACTCTACCCGAAGATTTCACACTCAACAAATCGGCGGCGGAACGGGGTTCCCTGGCCCGAAAAACCGCGGAAATACAGGCCCGAAGCGGGATCCGGGCCCCCTCTGGACGCCCCTCCCGGGCCTATCGGGACGCAGATGTGACGAAGCGTACACGCGGGCCAGGTGGAACGGCTTAAATAGAGACAGGCCGGCTGATCAGCCGGCCTGTCTCTATTCGGATGCGGGATTCACCACAGCGCCATTCATCGCGCGAATTACCGCGAGGGGGTGGTTACCACTTGCCCTTGCGGTTGAAGTCGCGGTGGCCGCCTTCGCTGCCGTGGCGGGGCTTGCGTGCGCCATCACCGTGCCCGCCGAAGCGGGAGTCGCTGGACTGGCCCCGGTCGCCGCCGAAGCCGCGCTCGGAACGCTCGCTGTACGCACGGCCGCCGCGGTCAGCGGAGGAACGCTCGCCGTCGTTCTTGCGGAATTCCTTCTTGAAGCCGCCGTTGCCCTTGAAGTTGCCGCCGCGGCCACCGCCCTGGTAGCCACCGCGGTCACCACGATCGCCGCGGTCACCGGAGGGCTTGCGGCCGCTGTCGAGCTCAAGGTGGATCAGCTCGCCGCCGATGCGGGTGCGGGACAGGGCGCGCAGCTGCTCGGGGCTCAGGTCCGCGGGAAGCTCCACGAGGGAGTGGTCCGAGCGGATGTCGATGCCGCCGATCTGCGACGAGGAGATTCCGCCTTCGTTGGCAATAGCACCCACGATGGAACCCGGCATGACACGCTGGCGCCGTCCCACCGCGATCCGGTAGGTGGCGTTGCCTTCGGTAAGCGCACGGGTCGGGCCGCGCGAGCCGAAGCCGTCCTTGGAACGTTCGCGCTTCTGGAACTCGGGAGCAGCAGGCAGTTCCTTGACCAGGAGCGGCTGTCCGCCCTGGGCCATGACGGCCAGTGCCGCAGCGATTTCTGCTGCCGGCACGTTGTGTTCCTCCTCGTAGGAAGCGATGAGGTCGCGGAATGCCGCCACGTCCTCGGACTCAAGCGTCTCGGTGATCTTGTCAGCGAACTTGCCCAGGCGCAGCGAGTTGACTGTCTCCGCCGTCGGCAGGTGCATCTGCTCCACCGGCTGCCGCGTGGCCTTCTCAATGGAACGCAGCAGGTACTTCTCCCGGGGCGTCATGAAGAGGATCGCGTCGCCGGAACGGCCGGCACGGCCGGTGCGGCCGATCCGGTGCACGTAGGACTCGGTGTCGTGCGGGATGTCGTAGTTGACCACGTGGCTGATGCGCTCAACGTCAAGGCCGCGGGCGGCGACGTCGGTGGCAACCAAGATGTCGATGCGTCCTTCCTTCAGCGCGTCAACAGTGCGTTCGCGCTGCTGCTGCGGGATGTCACCGTTGATGGCGGCAGCCTGGAAGCCGCGCGCACGCAGCTTGTCGGCGAGGTCCTCGGTGGCCATCTTGGTGCGCACGAAGGCAATGACGCCGTCGAACTCTTCGACCTCGAGGATGCGGGTCATGGCATCGAGCTTGTGCGGGCCCATCACCTGCAGGTAACGCTGGCGGGTGTTGGCGCCGGTGGTGGTCTTGGACTTGACCTGGACCTCGGCAGGGTTGTTCAGGTACTGCTTGGACATCCGGCGGATCTGGCTCGGCATGGTGGCCGAGAAGAGCGCCACCTGGCGGGTTTCCGGGGTCTGCTGGAAGATCTGCTCCACGTCTTCAGCGAAGCCCATGCGCAGCATCTCGTCCGCTTCGTCCAGCACCAGGTACTGAAGTTCGGAGAGGTCCAGGGAGCCCTTGGCGATGTGGTCGATCACACGGCCGGGGGTACCCACAACAACCTGGGCACCGCGGCGCAGGCCGGCCAGCTGCGGGCCGTAGGCGGAGCCGCCGTAGACGGGGAGGACAGTGAAGTCGTCCATGTGCTTGGCGTACGAGGTGAAGGCCTCGGCAACCTGGAGCGCCAGCTCACGGGTCGGTGCGAGGACCAGGGCCTGCGTCTTGCGGGAGGGGCCGTTGAGGTCGTGGAGTTCGGCCAGCCGGGACAGTGCCGGTACTGCGAATGCTGCAGTCTTACCGGTACCGGTCTGGGCCAGGCCGACTACGTCGCGGCCTTCGAGCAGCAGCGGGATGGTGGCTGCCTGGATGGGCGAGGGCTTTTCGTAGCCGACGTCCTGCAAGGCGGCGAGGACCCGGCCGTCGAGGCCAAGGTCGGTGAAGCGAACGCCTTCTTCTTCCGGCTCGGCTGCAGCGGGGGCTGCGGCCTCGGCGGGCTCGGCTACGGGAACAGCAGCCTCGGTGAATTCGATGTTGGCGGTTTCGGCGGTCGCCTCGGTGGCGTCGTCGTGATTTTCGGGCATAGGGAAATATTCCTCATCCATAGGGGGCCAGGCGGCACAACCCGAGGTGAGCGGAGCCGCAGTACTTGTGCCGTGGGCGCCGGGCATTCATTGACCGGCCGGTCACGTCGAAGTCCGGCGCTTTCGCAATCCCGTGGCAGGACTTCGCACTGCATCTCTTGGCTGCTATCCCAGCAGTCTGTACAGCGTTTTCTTCAGCCGGCTCTCCCTATGAAACTGCCCGCATCACATTTGCGGGCCCCAACACTTGCCAGTCCTGCCTCAAAAATTGGGCAGGAATAAGGGATTTCCGGAGTGGGGGATGTTTCCAGTGTAGGGCATGACAGCGCATGCGGACGAACCGAGGGCCCGGCGGGGGCGGTGAGCTTGCGCACACGCGGCATTTTTGCCCCGGTTTCCGCGCCGATGCAGTCCTGCGCCCGCGCCGATTCAGGAGGGCGTCCACCCCGGCCGGCTGAAAGCGGTGCAGAAACGCGGCAGTACCGCCGGTCTAGCCGCCGACGCGGCGGAGCATCTGCTCGAACCGGTCGTGGTACTCGGGCTGCAGCCGGATTTCACCATCGGCCTCGGCATCGCGCAGGGCCTCGATGGCGTCGACGTCGGGCTCGCTGAACCAGCGGCCGATTGTCACCCCATGCTTGGGCACGAAGAGTCGGTGGATGTGGTCGCCCGCCTGCACGGATCCGGTCTTGACGACGCGCAGGTAGGCGCCCACCCGGCCGGCCTGTGTGAACCGCTTGACCCACTGGGCCTCGTCCATGCGCCGCTGGAAGGTCGCGCACGGAACACGCGGCGAGGTGACCTCAACCTCAACATCCAGCCCGATCCGCCAACGTTCACCGATGACGGCGCCAGTGGTTTCGATCCCTGCGACGCGCATGTTCTCCCCGAAGATCCCCGGCGGCAGTTCGCGCTGCAGCTCACCGATCCAGTAGTCGGCGTCGGCCTGGGAATAGGCGTAGAGCGCCTGGTCCTCTCCCCCGTGGTGGATGCGGCTGGCCTGGACGTCACCGTGCAAACCGAGCTTGTGCACCTTCACCGGCCCGTCCACGGGGCGCTTGTCGATGGCGGTGACGCCCACGCTTCCCTCGTCCGGAAGGAGCTGGTGGACCCGGCAAACGGCAAGAAGAGTAGCTGTGTGCATGGCACCAGTCTAGGTTCTCGGCCTGACCAGCGCTTTTGGTGTTTCCGGCGGGACGGTGGGGTGTGGAAATTTATTCACCGCAGCACCCACCAGCCACTAGGCTTGCTGCAGTATTCACCGGCTGCACGGACAGCCGGTTCCGCCGGCCGCAGCCATGCGTTCCGGCCACCACCAGCATGGAGCAGCAGGGGGAACCATGGACCCGGAGAAGGACCCGAGCAAGGACGCCGACGGGCCCCGGCACGACGACGTGACCGGCGGAAACGACGGCAGGTCCGGCGGGGGCGTCCCGTCGGGCGGTCCGGCCAAGCCGCCGCCCTGGCAGGTGCCCAAGCCCGAGCTCCACCCGGAGCTGCTGGCCCCCGGCACGCAGGGACAGGAAGGACCCGGGAAACCAGGCAAGGGAAAACCCCGTAGCGGAACCCGGGGCAAGGCAACCACCGGCCCCGGGCACCCGAGCGAAACTGGCGTCCCCCAGCCCAGCCCCGTCTTCGATCCGTTCGCCCGCGACCGCGAGCGCGACGCGGCGGCCCGGAAGAAGCGATCGCAGCGCCGCACGGTGGTGGTGGGCCTCGGTGTCACGGCCCTTCTGGCGGGCACCATCACCGCGATCGTGGCCAGCAATGAGCAGGACCCCGACTACGCCCAGGTCTGCTTCAACGAGCAAACCGGCGAGCGCGTCGAGGACACCCAGTGCAACAGCTCGGCCGGCCGCGGCGGCGCCCTCTATGCCTGGTACTTCTATGCCCGCGGTGCCAGCGTCCCGGGCATCGGCCAGAACCGGACGGCCTACCCGAATTTCACCAGGACAGTGCCACAGGGGGCCAAGACGTCCTCGGGGTACAGCAGCAAAGGCGGCACGGTCAGCAGGGGCGGCTTCGGCAGCAGCTCCAAGGGCGGAAGCACGGGAGGCTAGGCGTGAAGCGGTTACTCTCGGAGCCCCGGCCGGACTGGAAGCAGAAGATCGAGGAACAGGGCCTGGTGTTCTCCACCACCACCCTTCCCGGCGGCAAGAAGATCGAGTACTGGAACGAGGCCGCCTACTACGAATTCACCATGGACGAGGTGGAGGCGCTGGAGATCACGGCCGAGGACATGCACAGGATGTGCCTGGAGGCCGCGAAGTTCCTGGCCACGGGCGCCATGGGCCCCATCGGCATCGGCCCGCAGGCCCTCGAGCTGGCCGCCGAGTCGCTGCAGGCCGGGGACCAGGACATCTACGGCCGCTTCGATTTCATCTATGACGGCCAGGGCGGCGCGGCCAAGATGCTTGAGTACAACGCGGACACGCCCACCGGCCTCATCGAGGCGGCCGTGGCGCAGTGGTTCTGGCTGCAGGATGTCTTCCCGGAGAAGGACCAGTGGAACGGCATCCACGAGGCACTGATCCGGCAGTGGAAGAAGCTGCAGTACCGCACGGGAATGAGCACCTTGCACGTGGCCCACTCCGAAGCCGAGGAATCGGGTGAGGACTGGATGACGGCCGCCTACATGCGCGACGTTGCCAGCCAGGCCGGGTGGACCACCATCGGCATCAACATGTCCGACATCGGCTGGGACCCGAACCTGAACCGCTTCGTGGACATGGACAACTTCATGATCAGCACCATCTTTAAGCTCTACCCCTGGGAGCTGATGATGAAGGAGCCGTTCGGCCACCGCCTGCTGCAGCGCTCGCACAATCCCCGCTGGGTGGAGCCAGCCTGGAAAATGCTGCTGTCCAACAAGGCACTCCTGGCCGCCCTGTGGCACCTCTACCCCGACCACCCGAACCTGCTGCCCGCCTACCTCAACGACCCCGGACCTTTGAAGGAGTGGGTGGCCAAGCCGCTGCACGGCCGCGAAGGCGACAACATCCGGATCCATGCGGAGGGCATCAGCCTGGAGAAGCCCGGCGGATACGGCCGCGAAGGCTGGTGCTACCAGCAGTACCATTCCCTGCCCGACTTCGACGGCAACCATCCCGTCCTGGGCCTGTGGGTGGTGGACGGCGAATCGGTGGGCTGCGGCATCCGCGAGTCCGACGGGCCGGTCACCGACTACTTCTGCCGCTTCGTCCCCAACACCATTGACGCGCCGGCGCCGCTGAGCGTCCAGGCGGCACAAGCCAACGCGAACAAGGCAGGGATAGCCCTATGAAAACCCGAACGACGACGGCGGCCGGCGGCGCCGCGAACCAGCCCGGCGGTGCCGTCCCCGGCAAGGGACTCCGCGCCGGGATCCTGGACCTTGGCGACTCCGTGATGCTGGGCCTCGCCTCCACCGCGCCGGTCTACTCGCTGGCCGCGACGCTGGGGCTGATCGTGGCCGTCAACGGGAACTACACCCCGCTGATCCTGGTCCTGGGCTTCGTTCCCGTCCTGTTCATCGCCTACGCCTTCCGCGAACTCAACAGCGCCATGCCGGACTGCGGCACCACGTTCATCTGGGCCCGCCGCGCCTTCGGCCCCTGGGCGGGATGGCTGGGCGGCTGGGGCATGGCCCTGGCCGGCGTGGTGGTCCTGGCCAACCTGGCACAGGTGGCGGGCCAGTACGTGTGGCTGCTCATCGGCGACGGGTCACTGGCGGGGAACAAGGCAGTGGTGACCGCCACCGGCGTCGTTTTCATCGCCTTCATGACCCTCGTCAACTACCGCGGGATCCGGCTGGGTGAGCACGTCCAGCGGACCCTGACGTACGTCCAGTACATCTCGCTGGGCATCTTCGCGGTGGCGATCATCCTCCGGATAGCGGGCCTGACAGGCGGGGCACCGACGGGCCAGCCGTTCGACGCCGAATGGTTCAACCCGGCCGGGGCGTTCGCCGATCCCGGGGCGGTGGTGCACGGCATCCTGCTGGCCCTGTTCATCTACTGGGGCTGGGACACGTGCCTGGCGGTGAACGAGGAAACCGAGAACCCGGCCACCACCCCGGGCCGCGGCGCGGTTATTTCGGCGTTCGTGCTGGTGGCCATTTACGTCTCGGTGGCGCTGCTGGTGATGATGTACGCGTCCGTGGGGTCGGAGGGAATCGGGCTGGCCAACGCCGACAACCAGGACGACGTGTTCCTCGCGATGAAGGACGTGGTGCTGGGTCCCTGGGGCTGGCTGATCGTGGTGGCGGTGCTGGCGTCCGTGCTGTCCTCCACCCAGACCACCATCCTCCCCACCGCCCGCGGCACCCTGTCCATGGGCGTCCACCGGGCCCTGCCGCCGAAGTTCGGGGAGGTCCACGAGCGGAACCAGACCCCTGGCTTCTCCACCCAGGTGATGGGCGCCGCGGCCATCGTGTACTACGTGGCCATGAGCTACCTCAGCGAGAACCTGCTGTCCGATTCCATCAGTTCCATCAGCCTGTTCATCGCCTTCTACTACGCCCTCACCGGCTTTGCCTGCGCCTGGTACTTCCGGGACACGCTGCGGAAGTCCGCGCGCAACCTGTGGTTCCGCGGCATCCTCCCGCTGCTCGGGGCGCTGCTGCTGACCGCGGCGTTCTTTATCTCTGCGGCGCAGATGTGGGATCCGGCCTACGGGAACACGCAGATCTTCGGCGTCGGCGGGGCCTTCGTCAGCGGAGTGGTGCTGCTGGCCCTCGGCGTAGTGCTGGCCGCTGTCTGCCGGTTCCTGCCCTCAACCCGCGGGTACTTCCTGGGCAGCAACCAGGTTCCCGCGGGCCGGTAGTCCCCCGGCACGGCCGCACAGGCACGTAGGATGCTGCAATGAGCGATGATGCCCTTGATCCTGCGGAAGCTTCGGCCGAGTACGGCCTCCCGGACCCTTCGGATGTCCTGGCGCTCGATTCCCTGCTGACTCCCGACGAGCTGGTCCTCCGGCAGCGGATCCGGGACTTCACCGACCAGCAGATCCGCCCCGACATCGCCGACTGGTACGAGCAGGGCGTCTTCCCGCTGCACCTGCCCGCGCAGCTCGGCGAGCTGGGCGTCCTGGGCATGCACCTCGAAGGCTACGGCTGCCCAGGCCGGTCCGCCGTCGAGTACGGCCTGGCCGCCATGGAGCTGGAAGCCGGCGATTCCGGGATCCGCACGTTCGTCTCGGTCCAGGGCTCCCTGGCGATGACCGCCATCCACAAATGGGGCTCAGAGGACCAGAAACAGGAGTGGCTCCCCCGGATGGCCGCCGGCGAGGTGATCGGCTGCTTCGCGCTGACGGAGCCGACTGCGGGCTCGGACCCGTCGTCGATGACCACCGTTGCGCGGCAGGACGGGAACGGCGAGGACGCCGGCTGGATCCTGGACGGCGCCAAACGGTGGATCGGGCTCGCCTCCGTCGCCGACGTGCTGGTGGTCTGGGCAAGGACCGACGACGGCGTCCGCGGCTTCCTCGTGCCCGCCGGCACAGCGGGCGTCACCGCCACCCCCATCGGGCAGAAACTGTCCATGCGCGCTTCCATCCAGTGCGATGTAACGTTCGACGGCGTCCGGCTGGGGCCGGAGGCACTGCTGCCGGGTGCGCGGGGACTAAGCGGCCCGTTCAGCTGCCTCAACGAGGCACGGTACGGCATCGCCTGGGGCGCCATGGGCGCGGCCCGCGACTCCTACGAGGCAGCGCTGCGGTATTCGATGGAGCGCCAGCAGTTCGGCAAGCCGCTGGCCGGGTACCAGCTGACGCAGGAGAAGCTCGTCAACATGCTGCTCGAGGTCCAGAAGGGCACCATGCTCGCCCTGCACCTGGGCCGGCTCAAGGACTCCGGCCACCTCCGGCCCGAGCAGATCTCGCTGGCCAAGCTGAACAACGTCCGCGAGGCCATCAAGGTGGCGCGGGAAGCCCGGACCATCCTGGGAGGCAACGGCATCACGCTGGACTATTCTCCCCTTCGGCACGCCGCCAACCTCGAGTCGGTGCGCACCTACGAAGGGACAGACGAGGTGCACACCCTAATCCTCGGCCAGCACATCACCGGGTTGCCGGCGTTCCGCTGAGGCGCTGTTTAGCTCTCGCCCCGGCGCATGGCCGGGAGCATACTGGGCACATGGCTGACGCTGACGATCCCCCGGCCCCAGTAAGGACCGGAGACCACCGAGTGGACAGCAGTACCGGCGCCTGGTTCTTGAGTGGCGCTGAGCGGGGGAATGCCGCCACCAGCGTGCATGCCGGCGGTGCCGAATCGCCGTCGTGGTCGGAAGGCAACCTCGTGCGGCCCCTCATTCACGGGGCCACCTACTTCGCCCGGTTGCTTGAGGAGCTGTCGGCCCTGGATCCGGGAGACCGCGTGTGGTTCACCGACTGGCGTGGCGATGCCGACGAGCGGCTGACGGCGGATGGACCGACGATCGGTGAGTTGCTGGCCGGGGTGGCCCGGGCCGGAGTGGAAGTGCGCGGCCTGATTTGGCGTTCCCACGGCGAGCGCGTGTCGGCCCCGATGAGCCGGCGGTCCAACGAGCTCCTCAGCCAACAGATCAACGACGCCGGCGGGGAGGTGCTGCTGGACCAGCGGGTGCGCCTCTTCGGCTGCCACCACCAGAAAATGGTCGTCATCCGCCGGCGGGACGACCCGTCGCGGGACGTCGCGTTCGTGGGCGGGATCGATCTTTCCCACAGCCGCCGGGACGATGCCGATCACGAAGGGGACCCGCAGGCGGTGGCCATGGATTCCCGGTATGGAAAAACACCGCCGTGGCACGATGCCGCGCTCGAACTCCGGGGCCCGGTCGTGGCAGATGTGCTGGAATTGTTCGCCGAACGGTGGAATGATCCCCATCCCCTGGACCGCCGGACACCGTACCGGATGCTGCTGCAACGTCTGGCCGATATGCCCCGGCACCCCGAACCGCTTCCGGCCACTGCGCCGCCCCCGCCGCCTGCGGGACCTCATGCCGTGCAGCTGCTGCGTACCTACGGTATGAAGCACCCGCCGTTCCCGTTCGCACCTGGCGGTGAGCGGAGCATCGCACGGGCCTACACGAAAGCCTTCGCCCGGGCCCGCTCGCTGATCTACATCGAGGACCAGTACCTGTGGTCTGAAGAGGTCGCGGCCGGCATCGCAACGGCCCTGGAACGCAACCCCGAGTTGAACGTAATCGCCGTCGTGCCGCGCTACCCGGACTCGGACGGCATTCTCGGGGGACCGCCCAAGCGGGTCGGGCAGATCCGTGCCATCAGCAGGATGCGGCGGGTTGCGCCCGACAGGGTCGGGGTGTTTGATCTGGAAAACCGTGCCGGGACTCCGATCTATGTGCATGCCAAGATCTGCATCATCGACGATGCCTGGTTCACCTGCGGATCGGACAACTTCAACCGTCGCTCCTGGACCACCGACAGCGAGCTCACCTGCGCCGTCATCGACACCACTGCCGCTCCTCCGGAACCGCCCACTTCAGACGCTGGGCAAGGGCCAAACGCGGTTTCCGGCGCTTCCCGGCCGTTGGCCTACGGGCTGCGGCTCCAGCTCTGGGCCGAACACCTGGGCCTGGACGAGGATGACCCTCAGCTCCACGCCCCGGCGGCCGGGCTGAAACTCTGGAACGCCTATGCCGACGCTCTGGACCATTGGCACGCAACAGGCCGCCGCACGCCCCGTCCCAAGGGACAGGTGCGCCACCACACTCCTGAGCCGGTGCCACCCCTTCAGCGTCTCTGGGCAGGCGCTGCAAACCGTCTCGTGGTGGACCCGGACGGCCGGCCCCGCCGGATGCGCGGCACTACACGGTTCTAGCGGCAGGACGCACTTCCCATGGCCGGGACCTGGGCCACCCCAAGGGTGCCCCGAAAGCGTCAGGCCGAGAACCCGCCGTCGGCCTTAATGAGCTGACCGGACACCCAGCGGCCTGCCGGGGACAGCAGGAATGCCACGGTTCCCGCCACGTCCGCGGGGGTTCCCAGCCTGCCGCCGGGCTGGCGCCGGGTCAGTTCTTCACGAAGCGGTCCGTCCATCCAGCCGGTGTCCACAGGCCCGGGATTCAGCACATTGGCTCTGATGCCCAGCGGTCCAAGCTCACGCGCTGCGGCGATGACGATCCGGTCCAGTGCCCCCTTGGACGCACCGTACGGCAGGTTGAACGCTGTGTGGTCACTGGTGAGCGCGACGATCGCGCCGCCGTCGTCCGTTGCCTGCTGCGCGAAGGCGCGGATCAGCTGCCAGCTGGCCCGGGTGTTCACGGCGAAGTGCCGCTCGAAGCTTTCAAGGCTGGTGTCCAGGATGCCCGAGTCGACGGATTCGGCGTGGCTGAGCACCATGCCGTGAAGAGCTCCTGCCTGCGCGGACACCTCTGCCATGAGCCGGTCCACGGCGCCGGGGTCCTGGAAGTTGGCGGCCAGCGCCACCACCTTGGAGCCGATGGCCTCCAGTTCGGCGGTGAGCCGGCCGACGTCGTCCGGCTGGATGCCCCAGGGCATGCGGGCGTCGTAGTCCTGCCAGTAGGTCAGCACCAGGTCCCAGCCGTCGGCGGCCAGCTGGCGGGCGATCCCCGCACCGATTCCGGCGAGGCGCCCCACGCCGGTGACCAGTGCTGTGCTCATTCGGCCAGCTCCGCCACGGCATCGCGCCGGAGGACCACGAGCCAGCACACCATGATGGCCAGCGCGCAGAACACCCCTGCGCTGGACGCCATGATCCATGGCCCCGGCGTCTGAAGGTCAAGGTTTTCGGCGCCCAGTGCCGTGCCGATGGTCTTCGGCGAGAACAGGAACACCACCGTGGACACGCCCAGGACGGCGCCCATTCCCCAGCGCGACAGCCGGTGGCGCTGGGGGGTTTCGCGCAGGGTCCAGGCGAACGCCGGAAGCACTGCCGCCATCCAGACCCAGTGGTGCGACCACGAGACGGGGCTGACCAGGAGCATGGTGAGTGCCGTCGCGGAAATGGCCACCACTCTGGCGCCCTGGCTGCTGGCGGTCCTGATGACGGCCGCGCTCAGACCCACAACCAGCAGGCTCAGGAGCATCCACGGCACGTCCACGACGTCCGCCGGCACACCGAAGTGGAGCAGGGCGCCCTTGATGGAGAGGTTGTCCACGTAGCCGGCGCCGCCGATCCGGGACGTGTCGGGAAGAATCTCCAGCCAGAAGCTGAGGGATTCGGCCGGGCGGAGCACCCAGCCGAGCAGCACCGTCAAGGCAAAGCCGGCGCCCATGTTCAGCAGTCCGCGCCAGTCCTTGCGCACCAGGAAATACAGGCCGAAGACCAGGGGCGTCAGCTTGATGCCGGCCGCCACGCCCACCAGGAAACCGCTGCCGGGAACGCCGTTCCGCCAGCGGGGGCTGCCGGACAGCAGGTCCGCCGTCATCAGTCCCAGCAGGAGGATGTTGATCTGGCCGAAGACCAGGGTTTCGCGCCACGGCCCCAGATTCAGGACAGCAAGAAAAAGCACGACGGCGCCGAGCCGGTTGAGTGCGGACCGCAACGTCGGGGAGGCAAAGGTGCTGCGCCAGCCCGGCTTGCTGTTCCAGTACCGGACACCGAGCGCCGCCACCCAGCCGGCCACCGCCACGCCGGCCGTGTTGAACAGCAGCAACGCGGTGGCCTGCGGCAGTTTCGCAAGCAGGCTGAAGAGGAGCGCCGCGAATGGCGGATAGGTGAAAGGCAGTTCCGGTCCGCCGGCCCAGTCCAAAGTGGGTTGGTAGAGGCCCGACGGCGCCGGGCCGGCGTCGTTAAGAATCTTGCCGCCGTACCAGTAGACGCTGAAGTCCAGGCCCTTGTCCGCCCAGGCGTCCAGGCGGCCCGCGACGAAAACGGCCGTCGCCAGTACGGCCAGAAGGACCACCAGTTCGACGGCGGCCAGGACGGGCCAGCGGCCGCGGAGCCGTGGTTCTGCAGGCTGCAGCAGACCGGAGGCCCGGCCGGGATCATCGGCGCCGGGTCCCCCGGCGGGTCTGTCGTCCTTTGGTCGGGCAGTAAGCAGTGCCATTCAGTGTCCCCCAGCTGTAGTCCGGCAATGTGCGCCTCGGGGACGCGTAGCGCGTTCTGCCGAAGGAGCCGCGCCCAGGGGCGCCCCGCTCAGTCTACTGAAGCAACTGCCACTGCTGTGGGCCGCCGCCGTCCGGCGTCTTTGCGGATGGTGGCGCTGATGACCGCGGCGATGGTGCACATTGCGGCCGCTCCCAGCCAGGCATACGTGTAGTGGCCGGTGGCGTCGCGGATGGCCCCGGCAGCCAGGGCGGCTGCGGCGGCACCGAGCTGGTGCGCCGCGAACACCCAGCCGAACACCACACTGCCGTCGGCGCCGAACACCTGGCGGCAGATCGCGGCGGTGGGCGGAACCGTGGCCACCCAGTCGAGGCCGTAGATCACCACGAACACGATCATGCTGGGCTGGACCGAGGAGCCCAGCAGCAGTGGAAGCACCAGAAGCCCGATTCCACGGAACTGGTAGTAGACGGCGAGCAGGATCCGGGGGTTGTAACGGTCGGTCAGCCACCCGGAGGCGATGGTGCCCAGGATGTCGAAGATCCCGACGACGGCGAGCAGGCCGTCCGCCGTCGTTTCCGGCATGCCGTGGTCATGGGCGGACGGGATGAAGTGGGTGCCGATCAGCCCGTTCGTGGTGGCGCCGCAGATGGCGAACCCGGCGGCGAGCGCCCAGAACGTGCGGTTCCGGCTGGCGGTCCGCAGCACCTGCAGCGCCCGGACGGCGGCGTTGCGGCGGGGTTCCGGGGCCGCCTCCGTCTTCCCGGCGGGGACCGCCTCCGTCTTCCCGGCGGGGGCCGCCCCTTCGGCGGTGGCCCCGGACGGTTCCTCTGCCCCGTAAGGCAACGCCCCGACGTCGGCCGGTGAGTTTTTCAGGAACTTCAGCACCAGCGGGACCACAGCCAGCGCCCCGGCGGCAATGAGCAGCGAGGCCTGGCGCCAGCCCGGATCCTGGGCGAGCAAGGCGATGAACGGCAGGAAGACCAGCTGCCCTGCGGCGCTGCCGGCGGTCAGAATGCCGATCACTAGGCCCCGGCTCTTGGTGAACCAGGTGTTGGCGATGGTCGCCGCGAACACCAGCGCCATGGAACCCGTGCCCAGGCCGATGAGCAGGCCCCAGGTGAGGAGGATCTGCCAGGACTGGTTGACCAGCACGGTCAGGGCGCTGCCGGCACCGATCAGTCCGAGCGCGACGGCGGTGACGGACCGGACGCCGAACCGCTCCATGAGGGCCGCGGCAAACGGGGCCGTGAGCCCGAACAGCACCAGGTTAATGCTCACCGCGGCAGACAGGACCGTGGTGGACCAGCCGAACTCCTGCTGCAGCGGCACCATGAGGACACCGGGCGCGGCACGGAATCCGGCGGCACCCACGAGCGCCAAAAACGCCACCGCCGCCACGGCCCACGCCGGATGCAACCGACGCCGCTTCTTCGGCCCCTCCTCTGGAGTTTCCGGGCCCTTCTCGAATGCCTTCGTCCCTTCCTCTGGAGTTTTTGTCCACGTATCGTCCTCTAAAGCCCCTTCAGGGCGCGATATCCCTCTGCGTCAGGCTGGTTGTGAGTCATTCATTTGTAGTGAAGGAGCAGCCGCGTGTCGTGGAGAAGCCAGGGTTTTACTCGTGAG
>NZ_JBHTXX010000054.1:0-19415 GCF_042791415.1 Arthrobacter sp. NPDC056691 | reverse complement strand
TGGCACACTATTGAGTTCTCAAACAACAGACACACCCGGCACCACCCAAACCAAACATTCAGGATCGCTCCGGAGCAACTTTTCAAACTTACCCGCTCGCTTCATCCGAGTCAAATCGGCGGTTTCCGTCCGGCACAGCCTGTGGCTTCCGGATCAACTTGCCGACTCGCTCCGGGGAGCGGCGCGGAAATAAACTCTACCACTACCTTGGCGGAATGCCAACTGGGCCAAAGCAACGCCGGGAGGCCCCGGAATCCTCAGGGATTCCGGGGCCTCCGTCTAGTGAAACCCGCCCGCTCGGGGACCTCGGCCGGGTCTCAGACCTGCGGTCCGCCGGGGCTCACGTCAGCGCACCGCCGGGACTCAGACGAGGGGCCCGCCGGGCAAGGCCGACTTCCCCGTCTTAGCCGTTGGCTCAGCGCCCTTCGTTTCAGCAACGCCGGGTGCAGCAGCCTGCGACGCAGCAGCCTGCGTCTCAGCAGCCTGCGTCTCAGCAGCCGTGGGCCCAGCAAAAATGGATTCAGCCTCAGTGGCTTTGGCCCTGGCCGCGGCGGGCGTGGTGATCACGCTGGAATCTGACGGGCGGAAGTACGCGGCTCCCAGCGGAGGAAGCGTAACCGTCAGGGTGGCCGGCTGGCCGTCGATGCCTTCGTCCTCCGCGGCCAGCGTGCCGCCGTTGAGGACACCCGATCCGCCGTACTCCTCGGAGTCTGTGTTCAGCACCTCGGTCCACGCACCGGTGGACGGCACTCCCAGTGCGTACTCCTTGTGCGGGCCGCCGGAGAAATTGACGGCACAGACAAGCGGGTTGCCCTCGGTATCCCAACGGACAAAGGTCAGCACGTTGCGGTCGGCGTCGGCACCGTTGATCCACTGGAAACCGCCCGGTTCGTTGTCCCGGGAGTACAGCGCCGGCGTTGACCTGTAAAGCCCGTTCAGGTCCTTGAGCAGCAGCTGGACGCCACGGTGTGCCGGGATCTCAGCGAGCCACCAGTCGAGGCCGTGCTGTTCGGACCACTCGGCTTCCTGGCCGAATTCGGTGCCCATGAAGATCAGCTGCTTGCCGGGGTGCGCCCACTGGTAGCCGAGGAAGGCACGGAGGTTGGCCAGCTGCTGCCAGCGGTCACCGGGCATCTTGCGGAGCATGGAGCCCTTGCCGTGGACAACCTCATCATGGCTGATGGGCAGCAGGAAGTTCTCGGTGAACGCGTAGACCATGGAGAACGTGACCGTCCCGTGGTGCCACTTGCGGTTGACCGGGTCCTCGGAGGCGTACTTGAGCGAGTCGTGCATCCAGCCCATGTTCCACTTCAGGCCGAAGCCGAGCCCGCCCTGGCTGGTGGGCGCGGTGACGCCGGGGAACGCCGTTGATTCTTCCGCGATCATCACAGCGCCGGGGTGGGTCTTGTACACCGTGGCGTTGGCCTCCTGGAGGAACGAGATAGCCTCCAGGTTCTCGCGTCCGCCGAAGCGGTTGGGCTGCCACTGGCCGTGTTCCCGCGAGTAGTCCAGGTACAGCATGGACGCCACCGCGTCCACCCGCAGGCCGTCAATGTGGAACTCATCGAGCCAGTACAGGGCGTTGGCCACAAGGAAGTTCCGCACTTCGGTGCGCCCGAAGTCGAAGATGAGGGTACCCCAGTCCGGGTGCTCGCCAAGGTTCGGGTCAGCGTGTTCGTAGAGCGGCTGCCCGTCAAACTGCGCCAGCGCCCAGTTGTCCTTCGGGAAGTGCGCCGGCACCCAGTCCAGGATCACCCCGATGCCTGCCTGGTGCAGCGAGTCCACGAGGAAGCGGAACTCATCGGGATGCCCGAAGCGGGACGTGGGCGCGTAGTAGGAGGTGACCTGGTAGCCCCAGGAGCCGCCGAAGGGGTGCTCGGCCACGGGCATGAACTCGACATGGCTGAAGCCGAGCCACTTCACGTACTCCACGAGTTCCTTGGCCAGCTCGCGGTAGCTGAGCCCCAGCCGCCAGGATCCAAGGTGGACCTCGTAGACGCTCATCGGCGAGTTGTGCGGATCCCGTGCTGCGCGTTCCTTCATCCAGTCGGCATCCTGGAACCGGTAGTGGGACTCGACAACCCGCGAAGCGGTGAGCGGGGGCACCTCGGTGCCGAAGGCCAGCGGATCGGCCTTTTCCACCCAGTAGCCGCCCTTGGTCTTGATTTCGTACTTGTAGCAGGCGCCGGCCGGGACACCCGGGATGAACAGCTCCCAGACGCCCGAGGAGCCCAGGGACCGCAGCGAGTTTTCCCGACCGTCCCAGGCGTTGAAATCGCCCTTGACCCGGACCGCTTCGGCGTTCGGGGCCCACACGGCAAAGGACACGCCGTCAATGTCGCCCAGCGACGACTTGTAGTGCTGCATGTGGGCGCCCAGCACGGTCCAGAGCGTCTCGTGGCGTCCTTCCCCGATCAGGTGCAGGTCCACTTCGCCCACGGTGGGAAGGTAGCGGTACGGGTCATCCACGGTGGTCGGTTCGGCACCTTCGTAGGTCACCTCAAGCCGGTAGTCCGGCACATGGCCGTGCTGCAACGGCTCGAGTACCGCCACCCAGACGCCGTCAGCCTCGTGGGTCATGGGCACGGTTCCGGACTGGGTCACCACGTTGACCGCTTCGGCCAGGTGCTTGACGGTGCGGATGGTCACGTGGCCGTAGTTGTCCAAATGGGCACCAAGCACCGAGTGTGGGGCGTGGTGTTCACCGGCCGCGACGCGTGAAAGCGTGTGTGCGTCCACGTGCAACGGTGCGTGGGGGCTGTCGGTGTGTGCAGAGCCTGTCATCTTCTTACCTTCCGCTGCTGCTCCGGCCGGTTCGCCGGAGCCTTTAGTGCTGAGGAGCCGCCTGGCCGCATTCGCCGGAATGGCCAGCCAGCCCGGCCGGTTGCGCAACTCGTACACGACTTCGTAAAGCGCCTTGTCCAGCCACAATGCCACAAAGAGGGGCGAATTACGGTCCACCGTTCCGGGCGTTACTTCCGCGTAGCCTGCCAGGAAGGCCTCGGTGCAGTCGTCCACCCATGACTCGGGAACGCGGGCGTCCGGCTGTTCCCGTTCGGCGGCACCCGCCGCATAGTCAAAGGAGCGCAGCATGCCCGTCACATCCCGGAGCGGGGCGTCGGGGAAGTTGCGCTCGGAGATCGGCCGGAGCGGCTCCCCCTCGAAGTCAAGGATGGCCCACCGGTCTTGGCCGCCTTCGGAACCGGGAACCTGGAGGATCTGGCCGAGGTGCAGGTCCCCATGGATGCGCTGAAGCGCTCCGGCGGGCGTTCCCTCCAGGCGGCTGAGCAGGCTTTCCAACCCGTCTTCGTAAGGTCCGACGGCGGGCCCCGCCTCCGCCCACATCTGACGCACGCGCTGGGCTACTCCGGGGGCAATATCCCTGCCCGGAACCGCCTCGGCCGAAACTCCCAGCGTTTCGGCGAGCCTCCGGTGGACAGTGGCCGTCGCATGGCCAAGGGCATGCGCCTCGGCCGTGAAGTCCACTCCCCCGGCCGCCGCGTCAACGGCGAGCCGCCATGCGTCCCGGCCGCCGGCCAGGAATTCGTGGGCCACCGCCAGTTCGCCCTGGACAGGTCCGCCCGGCGCGGACTCAGTCTGGGAAAGTTGACCCTGCGGGTACCACTCGCCCGTGACCCAGCCCAGCGTGGCAGGGACCTCCGGGGTGCGGGCTGCAGACAGGGCGGCCCCGACCTCCACCTCCGGGTTGTGCCCGGCCGAAAGCACGCGGAAGAACTTCACGATGGCCGCGGAGTCGCCGTCGTCCACGATCACCGACGTGTTGGACTGTTCGCCGGACAGGACACGGACTGTTCCGGTGGCCTGCGGCAGCGGCTGGCCGGCCCCTGAGACATGGCCGCTGGCGGTGCCGGCGGTCTCCTGTCTGCGGATCAGGTCCAGCCATGCGGCAATGAATGCGGGGTCGTGGACGGCGTCGTAGACCCAGCGGTGCCCCTGTTCCGCATCGTCGCTTTCACCGATCAGAGCCCGTTCGGCGCCCGGCAGCGGCTGGCTGCGGTAGCTAAGCGGGATCTGCACAACGTCGGTGCGGGAGACGCCGTCGGCCGTTTTAGACGCGACGGACGCGAGGAACACCTCCAGGCCCGCCTGGCCGGCGGCGTCGTTCAGGACCAGGCCGCCCACCGGCGCCAGGGTGAAGTCCGGGGTCTTTACCGGGAACCACCTCTGGGCCGGCAGCCAGTCGCGGAGCAGTTGCTCGAGTGTGGGTGTCAGTGTGGTTTGGGTCATCTCATCCCTCAATCGACAGTATCGGCATCGCTTGGGTAAAGGGTGAAGCGGGGTTGGAAGCAGCGGACCGCAGGCGCAGCCAGAAGAAGTCATGGCTCCCCAGGGTCAGCGTCAGCTGCCCGTCGTCGCTGATGCCGGGAAACGGCTGGCCGCCAAAGACGTCCCGCAGGCCCCGGCCGGAAAAGTCCGGAAGCCTCAGGGTGGAGGACACCGGATGCTGGGACAGGTTGAAGACGCAGAGGATGGATTCGGCCGGTTCGCCGGCCGCGTTGCCCTCCGGAAGTTCGCGGAGGTAGGCCAGCACCACCTCGTGGTCGGCCTCAACGTGCCTGAACGCCCCGAGCCCGAACGCCGGGTGGTTCTTCCGCACGCTGAGGATCTGCCGTGTCCAGCGCAGCAGCGATCCGGAATGCGCGGCTTCGGCCTCCACGTTGGCCATGGCGTAGTTGTAGACCAGGGACTGGATCACCGGCAGGTACAGCTTGCCCGGGTCGGCGTTGGAGAACCCGGCATTGCGGTCGGGGTTCCACTGCATGGGGGTGCGGACCGCGTCACGGTCTTCGAGCCAGATGTTGTCGCCCATCCCGATCTCGTCGCCGTAGTAGAGGAACGGGCTGCCCGGCAGGGACAGCAGCAGGGCGTTGATGAGCTCGATTTCCGCCCGGGAATTGTCCAGCAGCGGCGCCAGCCTGCGCCGGATACCGATGTTGGCCCGCATGCGCGGGTCCGGCGCGTACCAGCCGAGCATGGCGGCCCGCTCATCGGCGGTGACCATTTCGAGCGTCAGTTCGTCGTGGTTGCGCAGGAATGTTCCCCACTGCGCACCTTCCGGAATGTCCGGCGTGTCATGCATGGTCTCAATGATGGGGGCGGCCTTCTGGTCACGCAGGGCGTAGTAAAGCCGCGGCATGATCGGAAAGTGGAAGGCCATGTGGCATTCCGGTTCCTCCACGGTGCCGAAGTACTCCACCACCTCGTTGGGCGGCTGGTTGGCCTCGGCGATGATCACGCGGCCCGGGTAGCTTTCGTCCACCATCTTCCGCAGCTGCCGCAGGAATTCGTGCGTCGCCGGGAGGTTTTCGCAGTTGGTCCCCTCCTCCTCGTAGAGGTACGGGATGGCGTCCGCCCGGAACCCGTCGATGCCCTGGTCCAGCCAGAACCGCACGACGTCGAACACGGCGTCGATGACCTTCGGGTTCTCGAAGTTCAGGTCGGGCTGGTGGCTGAAGAACCGGTGCCAGAAGAACTGCCGCCGGATGGGGTCGAAGGTCCAGTTGGATTCCTCCGTGTCCACGAAGATGATGCGTGCGTCCTGGTATTTCTCGTCCGTGTCGCTCCACACATAGAAGTCGCCGAAGGGACCGTCGGGGTCCTTCCGGGATTCCTGGAACCAGGGGTGCTGGTCCGACGTATGGTTCAGCGGGAGGTCGATGATGACCCGGACGCCGCGTGCATGTGCCTCGGCCACCAGCCGTTTGAAGTCGCTGATGGTGCCGAACTCGTCCAGGACGGAGTTGTAGTCCGAGATGTCATAGCCGCCGTCCCGCAGGGGTGACTGGAAGAACGGCGGCAGCCACAGGCAGTCCACGCCGAGCCACTGCAGGTAATCGAGTTTCTCGATCAGCCCGTGGAAGTCGCCTGAACCGTCGCCGTTGGCGTCCGCAAAGCCCCGGACCAGCACCTCATAGAAAACCGCTTTCCGGTACCACAGCGGATCATGCTGCAACCCAGGCGCATTGAGCTCGAACGTGCTCTTGGGGGTGAAGTGCTGGGTGGGGCTCTGCGGACTGAAGGTCACTGGCGGCTACCTCCGGATGCTCAGGACATGTACCGGTTCCACGTGCGCGTCCAGCCTCACGTAGTTGTACTCCCCCCACTCCCACGACTCTCCGGAGATCAGGTCATCCACCCAGAACCCGCCGTTCGGGGTGAGGTCGGCCGGATCGAGCCCCAGCACGGACAGGTCCAGCGACACCATGCCCTCCCTCGCACTGTGCGGGTCCACGTTCGCCACCACGATGATGGTGTCCCTGGTGCCGTCCGGGAGGGTTTTGTGCTTGGAGTAGACCACCGTGGCGTCGTCCGTGCACTGGTGCACGGTGAGGTTCTGCAGGTCACCCAGCGCCGGGTGGGCCCTGCGGATTTCGTTCAGCCTGGTGAGGTACGGGGCGAGGGTCCGGCCGGAGGCGGAGGCAGCCTCCCAGTCACGGGCCTTGTACTCAAACTTTTCGTTGTCGATGTACTCCTCAGCACCCGGCCGGGCCACGTGCTCGTACAGTTCGTAGCCGGCGTACACGCCCCACAGCGGGCTGGCGGTTGCCGCCAGCGCGGCCCGGATCTTGAACGCCGCCGGCCCGCCGTACTGCAGGTATTCCGTGAGGATGTCCGGGGTGTTGACGAAGAAGTTGGGCCGGAAGAAGGCAGCCGACTCGTGGCTGACGTGGTGGAAGTACTCCTCCAGCTCCTTCTTGGTGTTGCGCCACGTGAAGTAGGTGTAGGACTGCTGGAAGCCGGCCCTGCCCAGCGCGTGCATCATGGCGGGGCGGGTAAAGGCCTCGGCCAGGAAGACGACGCCGGCGTCCTTCTTGTTCACCTCGGCGATGAGCCACTCCCAGAACCAGACGGGCTTGGTGTGCGGGTTGTCCACCCGGAAGATCCTGACACCGTGGCTGACCCAGAGCAGGACGATCCGCAGGATTTCCTTGGACAGGCCCTCGGGGTCGTTGTCGAAGTTGAGCGGGTAGATGTCCTGGTACTTCTTCGGGGGGTTTTCGGCGTAGGCGATGCTGCCGTCCACGCGGGTGGTGAACCATGCCGGGTGCTCGGTGACCCAGGGGTGGTCCGGGGCAGCCTGGAGTGCCAGGTCGAGTGCGACTTCGAGGTTGAGCTCATTAGCCCGCGCCACGAAGGCATCGAAGTCCTCGAAGGTTCCAAGGTCCGGGTGGATGGCGTCGTGCCCGCCTTCCTTGGCACCGATGGCCCACGGCGAACCGGGATCGTTCGGGCCGGCAATCAGCGTGTTGTTGGGACCTTTCCGATGCTGGATGCCGATCGGGTGGATCGGCGGCATGTAGATGACGTCAAAGCCCATCCCGGCCACGGCGTCCAGCCGGTTGGCGGCGGTCCGGAAATTGCCGGACGTCCAGGCCCCCGTGCCGGGGTCGCGCACCGCGCCTTCGGACCTCGGGAAGAACTCGTACCAGGACCCGCGGCCTGCGCGGTCCCGCTCAACCAGCAGGGGAAACGGCTCGGAGAGGGTGACGAGCTCACGGATGGGTTCGCGGTCAACCACGCCTGCGACCTCCCGGCTGAAACCGGCGGCGAGGCGGTCCTCGGGCGAAAGGGAGGTGTCGGCGAGGACGGTGGCTGCGGAGCGCAGCGTCTGCCGGTCGGCATCCTTCCGGGCGGGTTCCTCGGCGCCCTGCGACAGCAGTGCGGCGCCCTCGGCAAGCATCAGTTCGACGTCGATGCCCGCGTCCACCTTGACCTCGGCGTTGTGGTGCCAGGTGCCGTAGCGGTCGTGCCAGGCCTCGATGACGAAGGACCAGGTTCCGGTGGAATCCGGGCTGAGCAGGCCTTCCCAGAGGTCGGTTCCCTTGCCGCGGTCACCGGACGGCGGCTGGAGCCGGGTCCGCTGGCGCTCGTTGCCCTCCGGGTCAAGGAGGACCGCGCTCACGCCCAACTGGTCGTGGCCCTCCCGGAAGGACCGGGCGCTGACCACGATTCCTTCACCGGGCAGCGCCTTGGCCGGGAACTTCCCCCCTTCGACAACAGGCTGAACGTCCGTGATAGGGAAACGGCCAAACAGAAGGCCTTCCGTGATCGAGACTTTCGGCGTTTGCTTTGCTGGGGCGGTGGTTCGCGTGTTTGTCGTCACAGGCTCGACGTTAGCGAGAAATGGGGCGGATTGCTAAGCCTGCGAACTTAATTAATGAAGCGATTCGTCATTTACCGGAAAGTAATCAAAAGCGGTTCCTGCCGTTCACCCAGTCGGTTAGTGTGGCGCAGGTGAAGGCAATCCGCAGATTTACAGTCCGTACCGTTCTCCCCGAACCGATCCGGCCGCTGGCCCGGTTGGCGACCAACCTCCGCTGGTCCTGGCACCGTCCCACCCGGGAACTGTTCGAAAGCCTGAACCCGCGCGTCTGGGCCCAATGCGGCAACGATCCGGTCAGCTTCCTGGGCCTGGTTGGCCGCGAAGATATGCACCGGCTCGCGACGGACCAGGACGTGGTGGCCAGGGTCCAGGCGGCAGCCGCGGACCTGGACCGGTACCTCACCGAGCCCCGCTGGTACCAGGGCCTGGGCAGCGACGCCCCTGCCTCCATTGCCTACTTCTCGCCCGAATTCGGCATCACTGAGGTCCTGCCCCAGTACTCCGGCGGCCTCGGCATCCTCGCCGGCGACCACCTGAAGGCCGCGTCCGACCTCGGGGTGCCGCTGATCGGCGTCGGGCTGCTCTACCAGGCCGGCTACTTCAAGCAGTCGCTCTCCCGGGATGCATGGCAGCAGGAGACCTACCCGGTCATCGACCCCGACGGACTGCCCCTCACCCTGCTGCGGGAACCGGCCGCGGACGGCAACGGCAAGCCGCTGGAAATTTCCCTCCCGCTGCCCAACGGGCGGCACCTTGCGGCACATATCTGGCGTGCCGACGTCGGACGCGTCCCCCTCCTGCTGCTTGACTCCAACGTCCCCGGAAACGACGACGCCGCCCGCAGCATCACCGACCGCCTGTACGGCGGCGGCGGCGACCACCGGCTGCAGCAGGAACTGCTGCTGGGCATGGGCGGAGTCAAGGCGCTGCGCGCCTACCAGAAGCTCACCGGCACGCCGGCGCCCGAGGTGTTCCACACGAATGAGGGCCACGCCGGCTTCCTCGGCATCGAACGGATCCAGGAGCTCATGTCCGGCGAGCAGGCGCTCACGTTCGACGAGGCGCTGGCCGCCGGACGCTCGTCCACTGTGTTCACAACCCACACGCCTGTTCCGGCCGGCATTGACCGTTTCGAAGCAGCACAGATCCAGCACTTCTTCGAGGCTGGCCTGGCGCCGGACGTTCCCACCTCACGCATCCTCGACCTGGGCCGGGAGGACTTCAGCGAAGGCAACCCCTTCGTCTTCAACATGGCCGTGATGGGCCTGCGCCTCGCACAGCGCGCCAATGGTGTGGCCAAGCTTCACGGCGAAGTCTCGCGCGGCATGTTCTCGGCGCTGTGGCCGGGCTTCGACCACTCGGAGGTGCCCATCACCTCCGTGACCAACGGCGTGCACGTGCCCACGTGGGTGGATCCCCGCATCGCGAAGCTCGCCCGGGAGCGGTTCGGGCCCGAAGCCGAGGTGATGGGCCGCTGGGACCTCGCCTACAACGTCTCCGACGCCGAAGTGTGGGCACTCCGGCGTGAGATGCGCGTTTCGCTGGTGGAGGATGTGCGGCGCCGGCTGCGGGCTGCGTGGAAGAAGCGCGGTGCCGCCGACGCCGAGCTGGCATGGACCGACTCGGTGCTGGACCCGGACGTCCTGACCATCGGGTTCGCCCGGCGCGTGCCCACCTACAAGCGGCTGACCCTCATGCTGCGGGACCCGGCGCGGCTGAAGGCCCTGCTGCTGCACAAGGAACACCCCATCCAGCTGGTCATCGCCGGAAAGTCCCACCCCGCGGACGACGCCGGCAAGAAGATGATCCAGGACCTGGTCCGTTTCACGGACGATCCCGCGGTCCGGCACCGCATCGTCTTCCTGCCGAACTACGACATCGCCATGGCCCGCACGCTGTTCCCCGGCTGCGACGTCTGGCTGAACAACCCGCTGCGTCCGCTTGAGGCCTGCGGCACCTCAGGCATGAAGGCCGCGATCAACGGATCCCTGAACCTGTCCGTCCTGGACGGCTGGTGGGATGAAATGTACGACGGCGAAAACGGCTGGGCGATCCCCACCGCCAACAACGGCGCATCCGCCGACGAGCGGGACGACATCGAGGCCGCGGCACTGTACGAGCTGCTCGAAACCCAGGTGGCGCCGCGGTTCTACGGCAACACCGTCTCCGAAGCCGCCGGCGCCGCAGGGCCGTCCGAGTCCGGCCACGAAAAGATCCCCACGCACTGGGTCTCCATGATCAAGCACACGCTGGCCCACCTCGGCCCGGCAGTCTCGGCCGAGCGGATGCTGCAGGACTACGTCAATGTCCTCTACCGGCCGGCAGCGGTTTCGGGACGCGAAGCGGTGGCAGGCTCCTACGCGCAGGCCAAGGCGCTTGCGGCATGGGTCGCCAAGGTCCGCGCGGCCTGGCCGCAGCTGCATGTGGAGCACGTGGACTCGCTGGGCGTCTCCGAGGACCCGCAGATCGGCGACACCCTCCAGGTGCATGCCTACGTGGGACTGCACAACCTGTCCCCGCAGGACGTGGCGGTGGAGGTGGCCTACGGGCAGGCAGCCGAAAGCGACGAACTGGCCAACGTGACCATGGTGGAGCTGGAGGCTAAGGAGGAACTGGGCAACGGCCGCTACCTCTTCGCCGGGTCCATCGTGATCGACCGCTCCGGATCCTTCGGCTACACCGTGCGGGTGCTCCCGACGCATGAAGCCCTCGCGTCCAAGGCCGAGCTGGGGCTGATCGTCAACGCCTAGCCAGTCGGGTTGCGCCGCGGGCTCTCCACGTTGCCTTGTTTAGAGCAGCACGGCTATGACCGCGAGGTCCGTGCCGGCGTAGCTCTCGGCGTCCTGCAGGATCTCGCAGATGATGCCGAACGAGCGGTCTCCGCGGAAGGCTGCGGGGACCTGCCAGATGACGGTCAGGGGCTTCGCGCCGTCGTCGGATATGGCGTCGGCGAAGTCATGCAGTGAGTCGTTGAGCGCGTCCAGGTTCACGCCGAAGTGCTCCGGAAAATCCAGGGCCTCGCCGAAGGCGGCGAGCACGGACTTCCTGGAGTCGGCGGCCGGCACCAGCAGGCTGCGGCGGCCGGCGTCCGCCACCTGGTCCTTGAGTTCCCCGAGGGTCCAGGTGTCGCCGGAATAGATCTTCATGGTGCTATTTGCCTTCTGCTATGAACTTGAACGATTCGTAGTGGTCTGCCGTGTAGTAGTTGTCGCCGGCCTGTCCGGCCACGATCCTCCGGGCTCCGCGGTCCGACTCGCCGGGCGTGGGAACCGTGAACTCCTTGTAGTACCCGCCCGCCTTGCGCGGCAGGATGCGCTCGAAGTTGCCGAAAGTCACGCCGTCACGGGCGTAAGGGTAGGGTCCGCCCTGCCGGATCAGGGCGAGGGTCCGCCGGGCTTCGGCCGGCAGTTGGGATTCCCGGATGGCCGCGAGGCCGGACAGGTTCGGCACGCCCGTTGCCTTGCCGGCCGACGACGACGCTGAGGCGGGTGCCGACGTCGCCAAGGTGGGAGCCAACGTCGAAAAGGTGGGTGCCGCCGTCGTCGTTCCCTGCGGTCCCGCAGCGGGCGGTGCGCCGCCCGGTGCGATGAAAAGGTTGAAGACCGCGAGGGCAGCCACGGCGAGCCCCAACAGCAGCGTTCCGATGGTCCAACGCCTGCGCATGCCTGATTCCCCGAAGTTTACGTGCGGTAGATGTTGATGGTGTAGGCCTGCACCTCGTCGGGCTCGCCGGACGCGACGAGGGTGCCCTGGCGCCGGTCGTGGAGCTCGGACGTGGTGAGGCGAAGGTCGAACAGCCGCCTGCCGGTGCCGTCGTCGTTGGTGACCTGTGGCAGGGTGACCTCGATGTCCTCAGGTCCGCCGTTGACCACGATGAGCCCGGCCACATGCCCGTCATCGGAGCCGAGCAGCAGCTGAACCACGCGGTTCCCGTTGTCGTTCCACCGTTCCATGGACATGGGCTGCCCGGTCCGGTCGTACCAGTACAGGTAGGAGCGGGCGTCGCGGACGGGGTAGTCGTGCGGCTGGGCGGTCAGGAACTCGCGCCGGAGCCGGATGACGCGCTTGGTGCTGCGGAGCATGGCATGGGATTCCGGCGTGCTGGTCCAGTCAACCCACGTGAGCGGGTTGTCCTGGCAGTAGGCGTTGTTGTTGCCCTGCTGGGTGCGGCCAAGCTCGTCGCCCGCAGTGATCATGGGGACGCCGAGGGAAATCATGAGCGAGGCCATGAGGTTGCGCTTGCTCTGGGCGCGGCGGGCCAGGATGGCCTCGTCCTCGGTGCGTCCCTCGAAGCCGTGGTTGTAGCTGCGGTTGTCGCCGTGCCCGTCCCGGTTCTGTTCGCCGTTCGCCTCGTTGTGCTTGCGGTCGTAGGACACGAGGTCGGTCATGGTGAAGCCGTCGTGGGCGGTGATGAAGTTCAGCGAGGCCAGCCGGGAACGGCCCGACGGTTCGAACAGGCTCGCCGAGCCGGACAGGGCATCGGCCAGCCGCGCCACGGATCCGCCATGGCCGCCGTTGTCCAGGGCAGCACGGTCCGCAACCCAGAAGGAGCGCACGGCGTCGCGGTAGTGGTCGTTCCAATCCACCCATCCAGCGGGGAATCGGCCGGTCTGCCAGCCGCCGTATCCAATGTCCCACGGTTCGGCGATCAGCTTCACGCGGGAGAGCACGGGATCCGCGGCAACCTTCTCAAGGAACTGGTGGCGGGGATCAAACTCGTTGGCCGCGTTGCGGCACAGGGTGACGGCGAGGTCGAAGCGGAAGCCGTCAATGTGGAATTCATCCACCCAGTACCGCAGCGAGTCCAGCACCATCTGGACAACGCGGTCTTCGCCAAAGTTGAGTGTGTTTCCGCAGCCCGTGGTGTCCACATATTTTCCGTGCCCGTCGGTGCGGTAGTACTCCTGCTCGCCGAGGCCCCGGAAGCCCAGGGTGTGCCCGTCTGGGCCGCCTTCGGCCGTGTGGTTGTAGACGACGTCGAGGATGACCTCGATGCCGGCCGCATGCAGCAGCTTAACCATTCCCTTGAACTCGTCCTGGACGGCCTGCGGCCCGGCTTCCTGCGCCGACTTGGTGGCATACGCGGCGTGCAGGGCAAAGAACGCCGCCGTATTGTAACCCCAATAGTTGGTGAGTCCGAGGTTCTGGAGGTGGGGCTCGTCCAGGTGGAAATGCACCGGGAGCAACTGCAGGGCGGTGATGCCAAGACCCGTGAGGTGCTCAATCATCGCGGGATGGGCCATGCCGGCATACGTGCCGCGCAGCGACTCCGGGATGTCCGGATGGAGCATGCTTTGCCCGCGCACGTGTGCCTCGTAGACGATGGTGTTGCGCCACGGTGTGTTCGGCTTCTCATCCGCGGCCCAGTCGAAGTCTGACGATGTCCGGACACTGGTCAGGAATCCGTCGCGTTCATCGACGGCCCGCCCGTAAGGGTCCAGCAACAGCGGTTGCCGGCCGCCGTCGTCGTCAAAATCAACAGTGGGGACCGCCAGCGGCAGCACCTCTTCGCCCTTTGGTGCTGCGTCGCCCTTGGAGGCCGCGAGGAAGCCATACCGGGATCCCACGGGAAAACCGTCAACCACCCCGTGGTGGAGACCGTTCGTGAGGCTGGAGAGGGTCTGCAGCCGCCAGTTCTGGCCGGGCGCCTGATAGGCCACCTCGAGCGTCGCGATGCCCGGAGCATAAACGGCGACGTTCGCACGGCTGCCTGATGTACCCCCCGGGCCTTGGCGCGCTTCGCTGACCCCGAGGGGAAAGGCCTGGGAGTCATCCACCGTCAAGGCTGTGTCTAAAAGGGGCATTACCATCAATTAAAGCTTAGCCGTCACGTCCAAATAGCCAGTCTTCTCCCGCATGTTACGCGTGCGGCACCGTGGCGGCGCAGCTGAACGCTGTAAGGACGCACCGACTGGAGGTTTTCGTGAAGATTGCATTGGCCCAGATCATCACCGGAAGGGATGTGGACGGGAACCTCACCGTGGTGGAGGAATATGCCCGCCGCGCCAAGGACGGCGGCGCGGAGATCGTCGTTTTCCCCGAGGCCACCATGCGCGCATTCGGCAATTCCCTGCTGGACATCGCCGAGCCTCTGGACGGCCCCTGGGCCAGGCGCGTCCGCTCGATTGCCGACGAGTTGGGGATTGTGATTGTTGCCGGAATGTTCACCCCGGGTTCATCAGTTTCCGACGGGCAGCCGAAAGTCCGCAACACGCTGCTGGTGACCGGGCCGGGCGTGGACGCCGGCTACGACAAGGTTCACCTGTTCGACGCCTTCGGATTCCTGGAGTCCGACACCGTGGACGCCGGGACAGGGCCCGTAACGTTCGACGTCGGCGGCCTCACCTTTGGCCTGGCCACCTGCTACGACATCCGCTTCCCCGCGCTCTTCACGGCCAACGCCGACCGCGGAGCCGTCGCCAACATCGTCTGCGCCTCGTGGGGTTCCGGCCCCGGAAAAGTGGACCAGTGGCAGCTCCTGGCCCGGGCCCGCGCCGTGGACACCACCACCTACGTCCTTGCCTGCGGCCAGGGCGACCCCGCCACCCAGGGCATCGAACCCCGCGGCGCAGCACCCACCGGCGTCGGGCACAGCGCCGTCGTCTCGCCTTTCGGCGAGGTCCTCCAGGAGCTCGACGGCGCCCCCGGCCTCCTGTTCGCCGACCTGGATCCCGCCGTGGTCAAGGAAGCCCGCACCAAACTCCCGGTCCTGGCCAACCGCCGCGAGTTCTAAGCAAAAAACCCTTCCTCAGGTCCTGCAGGCCAAAAGCAAACGCTCCTTCAGATCCTGCAGGCCAAAAGCAAACGCTCCTTCAGATCCTGCAGGCCAAAAGCAAACGCTCCTTCACGACGTGAAGGAGCGTTTGCCGTTTCGCTGCAAAAGCTGATGGAGCGTCTGCCGTTTCGCTGCGAAAGCTGACGGAGCGTTTGGCAGGCTTACTTGGCGGCGCGCTGGCGGGAGACTTCGTACAGGGAGATGCCCACGGCCATGGAGGCGTTCAGGGATTCCATCGCGGAGTCGATGGGGATGGACACGATCTGGTCGCAGTTCTCCCGGACGAGGCGGCTGAGGCCCTTGCCCTCGGAACCGACCACGATGCACACGGGTTCGGTGGCGACGGCGAGGTCCGGCAGCGAGACGTCGCCGTCGCCGTCGAGCCCCAGCACGAAGACGCCCATGTCCTTGAACTGCTTGATGGCGTTGTTCAGGTTGGAGGCGCGGGCCACCGGAACGCGGACGGCCGCGCCGGCGCTGGTCTTCCATGCGGCTGCGGTGACGCCGACGGAGCGGCGCTCGGGGACGATGACGCCGTGGCCGCTGAACGCCGAGACTGAGCGGATGATGGCGCCAAGGTTGCGCGGGTCCGTGATGCCGTCCAGGGCGACGAAGAGCGGGGCGTTCGCGATGTGCCCCTTCTTCCAGCCTTCAACGGTCTCTTCGGCCAGGTCGTAGGCGTCCTGGTACTCGTACGGCGGGATCTGCAGCACGAGTCCCTGGTGCACGGCGTCGTCGGTCATCCGGTCCAGCTCGGGCTTGCCGGTTTCCAGCAGCGGGATGCCACGTTCGGCGGCGATCTTCAGCGATTCCTTGACACGGTCGTCCATCTCGATGCGGATGGCAACGTGCAGAGCCTTGGCCGGAATGCCGGCACGGAGCGCTTCCACGACTGAGTTGCGGCCGGTAACGACCTCTTCGGTGGCGCGCCCCTTCGGGCCCGACCGGGCTCCGGCACTGCGGGCACCGCCGGCACCGCCGGGTCGCTTGGCTGCGGAGCGCTCCGCGAGCTGCTTGCTCTTGTGCGCCTTGTGGTACGGGCGGTCCTCGGCCTTGGGGGTTGGCCCCTTGCCTTCGAGAGCCTTGCGGCCGTGGCCACCGGTTCCGGTGGTGGGGCCCTTCTTGAGCTTGCGGACTGCGCCCGGGCGACCTTTGTTGGCCATGAATTCCACCCTTGGTTGTATTGAGTAAGTCTGGACTCCAGTCTACTGACTGGCCTCAAATCGTTGATCGGGCGGGCGCTGAGCCGCCAAGCCTAGCTGCGCTGGAGACTCCACGTGGCGCCGTCGGCGTTGTCCTCCACCAGGACGCCGGCTGCCGCAAGGGTGTCCCGGATGGCGTCCGAGGCGGCCCAGTCTTTCCTGGAACGCGCTTCGGCGCGTGCAGCGAGCTGCGCTTCTATCAGCGTGCCGAGAGCGCTGGTGGCCTGGTCGTCGATGGCGGGCTGCGCGGCGGCGCTGATTCCCAGCACGCGCAGCATGTCGGTCACGCTGACCAGCGCATGCCGCGTTGCCTCCATATCCCCGTCGGTGAGCGCTGAGTTTCCGGCGCGGACCGTGTCGTGCAGCACCGCGAGGGCCTGCGGCACGTTGAGGTCATCGTCCATTGCAACGGCGAACGCCTCCGGAACGGTGCCGTGGCTGCCAAACAGCAGGGCGCCGTCGGAGGACAGCGCCCGGAAGGCGCGGGCAACGAAGCCGTCAATGCGTTCGACGGCGGCAGCCGCCTCCTGCAGTGACGTCGGCTGGTAGTCCAGCACCGAGCGGTACTGTGCCTGGCCGAGGTAGTAGCGGACCACGCGCGGCGGCGCGAGCTCCAGCATCTCCGCCGGGCTGATTGTGTTGCCGACGGACTTCGACATTTTTTCGCCCTGGTAGGTGACCATGCCGTTGTGCATCCAGAAGTTCGCGAAGCCGTGGCCCGCCGCTTGGGACTGCGCCATCTCGTTTTCATGGTGCGGGAAACGCAGGTCCAGGCCGCCGCCGTGGATGTCGAACTCGGTACCGAGGTACTTCGTGACCATCGCCGAGCATTCAAGGTGCCAGCCCGGACGGCCGGTGCCCCACGGCGAAACCCAGCTGGCCGTCGTCGGCTCCCCCTCCTTGTAACCCTTCCAGAGGGCAAAGTCCCGGGGGTCCTTTTTGCCGCGCGGGTCGGCGTCGGCAGCACCCTGCATGTCGTCAATCCTCTGGCGCGTCAGGGCGCCGTATTTGTTCCAGGACCGCACGTCGAAGTAGACGTCCCCGGAGTCATCCAGGGCGGGATAGGCGTGCCCGCGGTCGATGAGCCGCTGGATGAGCGCGTGCATCTCCGGGATGTGGCCGGTTGCCCGCGGCTCGTAGGTGGGCCGGGAGACGCCGAGGGTGTCGTAGGCCTTGAGGAACTCCTGCTCATACCGGTAGGCCAGCGCCCACCATTCCTCTTCCGGCACGGAGCCGGGCTCCTGCTCGAAGTCCGGGTGGAAGGAGGCCTCGGACTTGGCGAGGATCTTGTCGTCGATGTCGGTGACGTTCCGGACCACCGTGACGCGGAAGCCGCGGTATTCCAGCCACCGGGTGAGCTGGTCAAAGGCAATGGCGGAGCGGATGTGTCCCACGTGCGGCATGCCCTGCACCGTGGCACCGCAGTAATACAGGCTTACCTTGCCCGGTACCAGGGGAACGAAGTCGCGGACTTCGGCGGATGCAGTGTCGTAAAAGCGCAGGGTCACCGCTCCAGATTAGCCGATGCCATTGTCCCCGTTTACTTGCAGACCTCGCCGATCCTGTTGTTCTGTTTGGCGAGCTCAGTCGTCTGCTCCGAGCTCTTGGTTCCCAGCGAGGTGCTGGCCACCTGCTTCATGATGTCGGCCATCTTCTGGATGGGGTCGGCGACGTCCTGGGCCACCTTGTCGGCGACCTCCTGGTAATGCTTGGCGATCTGGTCGGCCTGCTGCTGCTGGTTGCCCGTGGGCTTGAACGTGTCGCCTTGGAGAAACTTGCAGCTCTCCTCAACACTCATGCGGGGGCTGCCGGCACAGCCGGCCAGAAGCATCCCTGCGATCACGACGGCGGGAAGCAACTTTTTCACGGCGGGTCTCCTGGGATTGCGGTACTGGGGCTTATTCCAGCGTAGGTGATTTGGCTACGGTGCCAGGTAGACCAGGGCCGTGGCCACCGCGGAAATGCCTTCGCCGCGGCCGGTGAAGCCGAGACCGTCGCTGGTGGTGGCGGTGACGCTGACCGGGGCGCCCGCGGCCTCGGTGAGCACGCGCTGGGACTCTTCCCGGCGCGGGCCGAACTTGGGCCTGTTGCCCACGAACTGCACGGCGACATTGCCAATCTCGAAGCCTGCCGCCCGAACAATGCGGGCGGCTTCGGCCAGCAGAGTGACTCCGGAAGCGCCTGCGAATTCGGGCCGGTCGGTGCCAAAGTGGGTGCCCAGGTCCCCGACCCCGCAGGCGGAGAACAGTGCGTCGGCTGCGGCGTGCGCCACGGGGTCGCCGTCGGAATGGCCGGCGAGGCCCCGCTCCCCCTCCCAGAAGAGGCCTCCCAGCCAGAGCGGCTGCGGGTCGCTGTCCGGAGCAAAGGCGTGTACGTCGATGCCGATGCCTGTCCGGGGCAGGAGCACAGGGATCCGCGAAGCGTTGTCTGTCATGGCGCCTTCCGTCATGTGGTGTGTCAGCCTTCCACCCAGCGGGCGCCGAGGGGGCCTTCGAGCAGCCCCTCGGCGATGATGAGGTCCAGCGGTGTGGTGATTTTCAGGGACTGGCTTGCCCCGCGGACGGCATGCACCGGTACCCCAAGAAGCTCCACCAGCATGGCGTCGTCGGTGACTGCGGCTGCCTGGCGCTCATCGAAGCCCGAGGCTGCCTGGTGCGCCTGCCGCAGTACGGAGAGCTTGAAACCCTGCGGGGTCTGGACGGCCCGGAGCTCCTCCCGTGGGGCGGTTCCGGTGACGAGTTCGGGTGCGATGTCCGCAGCCGGGCCCTCGGTGGCGGCGACAGTCTTGACGGTGTCCACCACCGGAATCACCGGAATCACTGCGTCGGCGCCGGCGGCCAGGGCCTGGGCCACGCGGTGGAAGACCGGCTCCGGCGTCAGGGCACGGGCGGCGTCATGGACCAGGACCGCTTCCGTGCCGTCCTCCACAGCAGCCAGAGCGGAACGGACGGAATCCGCCCGGGAGGCCCCGCCGTCGACCATTGTCAGGAGCGGGCCGCCGTCCACCAGTTCCACCCGGAAGTCCTCGCAGAGCCGGCGAAGCTCCTCTTCCCCTGCCGGAAGCGCGATGCACACCTGGCTGGCGACTCCGGCCGCGACGATCCCGCGGAGTGCATGCATCAGGATCGGTTCACCGCCCAGCGGCACGGCGGCCTTCGGCATGCCGTAACCCAGCCTCTGCCCGGAACCGGCGGCGACAAGGATCACGGCGGTCACGGGGCGCTTGGGTGCAGTGTTCATGCGCTCTAGCCTACGTCCCAGCCGCGCTTCCGCTCATCTCCCGCCCAGGTAGCAGTTCGGGGCGTTCCCAGTG
>NZ_JBHTXX010000053.1:4795-27223 GCF_042791415.1 Arthrobacter sp. NPDC056691 | reverse complement strand
GATCGGACAGCTCGAGTCCCTGGGCTACCAAGTCATTCTCGAACCCTTGCAACAAGCCGGCTAAGAAACCACAACCGTTAATTTTCATGTCAGAGGAACTAAGGTGGTTGCCATGACCCAGCACTCTGCCCACACCGCCGCCCGCCTGTACCTCTGCACCGACGCCCGCAAGGACCGCGGCGACTTTGCGGACTTCGTGGACGCGGCGTTTGCCGGCGGCGTGGACATCATCCAGTTGCGGGACAAGAGCATCGAAGCGGCCGAGGAACTTGAGCTGCTGGAAATCGTCCATGCCGCCGCCCGCAAACACGGACGGCTCTGGGCCGTGAACGACCGTGCCGATATCGCGTCCATCGCCGGCGCTCCGGTGTTCCACATCGGCCAGAAGGACCTGCCGTTGCGCGCCGCCCGGAAGCTGCTGCACGACGCCACCGTGATCGGGCTGTCCACGCACAGCACGGATCAGGTGGACGCCGCCGTCGCCGCCGCCCACGGGCGCAGCGGCCTGGACTATTTCTGCGTGGGTCCGCTGTGGGCCACGCCCACCAAGCCCGGGCGCGCCGCCGTCGGGCTCGATCTGCTGCGCTACGCAGCGGAGGCTGTCCGCACCGCGAACGAGGAACGGGTCGGCGGCCTGCTGCTGCCCTGGTTCGCGATCGGCGGGATCGACCGCACGAATGTGGAGCAGGTCCTGGCGGCCGGAGCCAGCCGGATCGTCGTCGTGCGCGCCATCACCGAGGCGGCAGACCCCACGGCCGCTGCGGAAGAACTGCTCGACGCCTTGGACGCAACGGCGCCGGCAGCCGTTTCCTAGGCGGAGAAACCGCTTAGCCGCTGAGTCCCAGCTGGACCATCCGCCGGGAATGGTGTTCCGCGACGTCGGCAGTGATGCCCCGCACCAGCTCCCGTGCGGTGGCGTCCGTGGCGCCGGGTTCCGCCTCGACAAACAGCGCGCTCAGAAAGGCATTTTCGTGGCCCACGCGCTGGGCCTGCGTGATCGCTTCGCCCAGGAGCCGGCGGCCCCACAGCGCAAGCCTGGACGCGAGGCGGGGGTCGTCCGCCAGCGCTCCCCTGAGCCGCTCCCGGAGCACGGCCGTGGCCTCTTCCGACGACTGGATCTGCTGGATGATATCCCGCGTTCCGGCATCCACGAACCGGGCCACCGCCCGGTAGAAATCGGCGGACACGGTGTCCACCACGTACGCCTTCATCAGGGACTCGTACCAGTCCGCCGGGCGGGTTCGTTCGTGGAAATGGTCCACGGCCAACTGGAACGGCAACATCGCGTCCTCGACGTCGACGCCCATCTCCGCCAGCTTGGCGCTCACCAGCTCGTAGTGCTGGAATTCGATGACGGCGATCCTGCCGAGCACGGCCCGGTCGTGCAGCGTGGGCGAGTAACGGGCGTCGGAGGACAGCCGTTCGAACGCGGACAGTTCGCCGTACGCCATCACGCCGAACAGGTCTGCGACAAAGCGGTCGTAGCGAGCGGTGCCAGCCGAGGATGTGCCCATAATCCAAGACTAACGGCGCAATTCGGGCTAACCTGATTTTCGTGTCACATCATCGGCTCTCGCCCAGCGTCCACGAGCAGACCAACGCGCTCGCGGATGCCCTGAGCGCGCTGCGGACGGAACTGGAGCTTCCGGGGGAATTCCCCGAGAACGTGCTCAAGGAAGCCGAAGCCGCCGTGGCCAGCCGGGACTTCCCGGCCCTGGACCTGACCGGTGTGGAGTTCCTGACCATCGATCCGCCGTCGTCCACCGACCTTGACCAGGCGCTGTTCATCGAGCGCCGCGGCGAGGGCTACCGGATCCTTTATGCCATCGCCGACGTTCCGTCCTTCGTGCATCCGGGCGGCGCCCTCGATGCCGAGACCCGCCGCCGCGGGCAGACCTTCTACGCCCCCGACGGCCGGATTCCGCTGCATCCGGAGGTCATCAGCGAAAACGCCGGCAGCCTGCTGGCGGGGCAGCTGTGCTCCGCCTTCGTCTGGGAATTTGAACTCGACGCCGCCGCCGAAGTGGTGTCCGTGGTGGTGCGCCGGGCCTCCGTGCGCAGCCGGGCCAAGCTCAACTACAAGGGCGTCCAGGCGGACCTGGATGCCGGCACGGCCCCTCCCATGCTGCAGCTACTGCGCGAGGTGGGGCGCAAGCGCGTGGACCTGGAGCGGGCCCGCGGCGGGGCCAGCCTGAACATGCCGGAGCAGGAGATCGTCCAGCTTCCCGACGGCGGCTACCGGATCGTGGCGGTCCCCCAGCTTCCGGTGGAGGACTGGAACGCCCAGATTTCGCTGATGACCGGGATGGCCGCCGCCTCGCTGATGCTCAACGGCAAGGTGGGCATCCTGCGCACCATGCCGGCCCCGGATGAACGCTCGCTCAGCCATTTCAAGCGCCAGACCGCCGCGCTGGGCAAACCGTGGGACGGGGAGGAAACCTACGGCGAGTACCTGCGCACCCTCGACCCCACCGACCACCGGCAACTGGCCATCCTCCATTCGGCCGGCATGCTCTTCCGCGGAGCCGCGTACACGCATTTCGACGGAACCGTTCCGGAGGACGCCGTCCAGTCAGCCATCGGCACGGCGTATGCGCACACCACCGCGCCGCTGCGCCGCCTCGTTGACCGGTTTGTTTTGGTCATCTGTGAGGCGCTGAGCAACAACCGGCCGGTGCCGGCCTGGGCCCGCCAGGCGCTTCCCTCGCTGCCGGAAATCATGGCGTACTCGGACCAGCTGGCAGCGCGGATGGAACGCCTTGCCCTGGACACAGTGGAAGCCGCGCTGCTGATCAACCACATCGGACAGGAATTCGATGCCGTGGTGATCTCCGGGTCAAAGCCGGCCAAAAACGGGAACGGCAACGGCAACGGCGCAGGAAACGGCCACGGGAACGGCAACAACGGCAAGGGGCTGAACGGCAAGGGGACCAACGGATCAGGCCCGTCCGGGGTGGTCCAGATCGCCGAACCGGCCGTGACAGCCAGGTGTGAGGGCGAAATGGAGCCCGGCACCAGGGTCCGGGTCCGGCTCATCTCCTCGGACATCATCACCCGGGAAATCCACCTCGAGCTCGTCGACTGATCCCCGCCGGGCCCCCGCCACGGCCCCTGCGGCGGCCTGAGTCAAGGAAAACACGGGTTTGCCAGTAGACTGGGTGGGTAGTAATGGATGCCCGGTCGTTGATTTCCTTGATTTGAATTCAACAAGCCCGCCCCTACGCGATCTTGAGTCACACCCGCCGGTCCCCAGTGCCGGCAATTAGATAGCCCGCGATCGGCTTCCACTGGAATTGCTTGCGCGCCTGAGCGTGCTCCGGAACGGCCCCGCGCCCGCCCCGTTGAGCAGGCGGCGCCAATGCCTAAATGAATAAGGAAACTCCCCTGTGAGTGAATTGCATACCCACCAGCTACTCTCCGACGACACCGGCACCGAGACCATCGAGCCGGAAGAGACCATCATCTCGGACGAGAAGCCGCACGAAATAGCCGAAAAGTCGTTCGCCGACTTCGACGTCCGCGCCGACATCGTCGAGTCCCTGGCGGACGCCGGCATCACACACCCCTTCCCCATCCAGGCCATGACGCTCCCTGTCGCATTGTCCGGCCACGACATCATCGGCCAGGCGAAGACCGGTACGGGCAAGACCCTCGGCTTCGGCATCCCCGCCCTGCAGCGCGTGGTTGGCCGGGATGACGCCGGCTTCGACAAGCTGCCAGCACCCGGCGCCCCGCAGGCCATGGTGATCGTTCCCACCCGCGAACTTGCCGTCCAGGTGGCCAACGACCTGCAGGCCGCTTCCCGCAAGCGCAACGCCCGGATCGCCACCATCTACGGCGGCCGCGCCTACGAGCCGCAGATTGATGCCCTGCAAAAGGGTGTGGAAGTCGTCGTCGGCACACCCGGCCGCCTGATCGACCTCTACAAGCAGCGGCACCTGGTGCTGAAGAACGTCAAGATAGTGGTCCTCGATGAGGCCGACGAAATGCTGGACCTCGGCTTCCTGCCCGACGTCGAGACCCTGATTGCCGGTACTCCCCCGGTCCGCCAGACCCTGCTGTTCTCCGCCACCATGCCCGGCCCGGTCATCGCGATGGCCCGCCGGTACATGACGCAGCCCACCCACATCCGTGCCGCCGATCCGGACGACGAAGGCCTGACCAAGCGCGACATCCGGCAGCTCATCTACCGCGCCCACAGCATGGACAAGACCGAAGTGGTCGCCAGGATTCTGCAGGCGCGCGGACGCGGCCGCACCATCATCTTCACCAAGACCAAGCGGACCGCCGCGAAGGTGGCCGAGGAACTGGTGGACCGCGGCTTTGCCGCCGCAGCCATCCACGGTGACCTCGGACAGGGCGCCCGCGAGCAGGCGCTGCGGGCCTTCCGCAACAACAAGGTCGATGTCCTGGTGGCCACCGACGTCGCCGCCCGCGGCATCGACGTTGACGACGTTACGCACGTCATCAACTACCAGTGCGTCGAGGACGAGAAGATCTACCTGCACCGCGTTGGCCGCACCGGCCGCGCCGGCAACAAGGGCACGGCCGTGACGTTCGTGGACTGGGACGACATGCCGCGCTGGGGCCTCATCAACAAGGCGCTCGGCCTGAGCGTTCCCGAGCCCGTCGAAACATACTCCTCCTCGCCGCACCTCTATGAGGAACTGGACATCCCGGAAGGCACCAAGGGCCGGCTGCCGCGCAGCAAGCGCACCCTCGCCGGCGTCGACGCCGAGGTCCTGGAGGACCTGGGCGAGACCGGCAAGAAGAACACCCGCTCCGGTGGCCGCGATTCCGGCCGCTCCGGCAGCAGGGAAGGCAGCCGCCGCGCCGGTGACGCGGGCAAGCGTTCAGGCGAGCGCCGCCGTCGTTCTTCAGACAGCCGCGCTTCAGAGTCCGGTGCGGAGACCGGAACAGCTGCCGCCGCCACCGCGACCGTTGAGGGTGAGCAGCCGGCACGCCCGCGCCGCAACCGCACCCGCACGCGGCGCCGCAACGGTGAAGTGGTCTCCGGCAGCGAATCTGCCGCAACCGGCTCACAGCCCGGCACCGAGGCCCCATAACCTCAATGACTGAAACTGTCTGGGCGCCGGACGGCAGCAACCTGGTGGTGCACGCGGATAACGCGGACTTCCTCCCCACGCTGCCGGACGGCGCCTTCACACTGATCTATGTGGACCCGCCCTTCAACACGGGCCGGGCCCAGCAGCGCCAGGAAACAAAGATGGTGCTGAACACCGACGGCGACGGCGACCGGGTGGGCTTCAAGGGCCGTTCCTACGACACGATCAAGGGCGCCCTGCACCGCTACGATGACGCCTTCAGCGACTACTGGTCCTTCCTCGAGCCGCGCATGGTGGAGGCGTGGCGGCTTCTCGCCGACGACGGCACCCTGTACCTGCACCTGGACTACCGCGAGGTGCACTACGCCAAGGTCATGCTGGACGCCATCTTTGGCCGGGAATGCTTCCTCAACGAGATCATCTGGGCCTACGACTACGGTGCGAGGGCCAAAAACCGCTGGCCCACCAAACACGACAACATCCTCGTCTACGTCAAAAACCCGGCGAAATACCACTTCAACAGCGCCGAGGTGGACCGGGAGCCCTACATGGCGCCGGGGCTCGTGACTCCGGCCAAGCGTGAGTTGGGCAAGCTGCCCACGGACGTCTGGTGGCACACCATCGTCTCCCCCACGGGCAAGGAAAAGACCGGCTACCCCACGCAGAAACCCGAGGGCCTGGTGCGCCGCGTGGTGGCCGCGTCCAGCCGCCCGGGTGACTGGTGCCTCGATTTCTTCGCCGGGTCCGGCACGCTCGGCGCCGTCGCGGCCAAGCTGGGGCGCAGGTTCGTCTGCGTGGACCAGAACCAGCCGGCCATCGACGTCATGGCCAAGCGCCTCGGGGCGCACGCCGAGATCGCGTCCTACCCGCCCAACTAGGTAGCACCTCAGGGCGTTCCCAGCGCTGGGAACGCCCTGAGGTGCTACCCAGCTGGGTTTACCGCACGACGGGGGTCCCCGTGCCCAGCTCCTCGATCCGCGCGAACACGTCCGGCGCGGTCAGGTTCTCGCCCAGCCGGTTGGGCTTGCCCAGGCCGTGGTAGTCCGAGGAACCGGTCACCAGGAGCCCGTGCTGGGCGGCCAGCTTCCGCAGGAATTCCCGGCCCTCCTCCGGATTGTCCCGGTGGTTGACCTCAAGCCCGGCCAGGCCGGCGTCGATCATGTTGTGGTACGTGCCTTCGCCCACGATGCGCCCCCGCGCGGAGGCGACGGGGTGGGCAAACACGGGAACGCCGCCGGCTGCGCGGACCAGTTCGACGGCGAAGGCCGGCTCCGGCGCGTAGTGCTGCACGAAGTAGCGCGAGTGGGAGGTCAGGATCGAGGTGAAGGCCTCGGAACGGTCCGCCACCACCCCCGCCGCCACCAGGGCGTCGGCGATGTGCGGCCGTCCCAGCGTAGCCCCCGGTGCCACATGATGGATCACGTCATCCCAGCTCAGGGGGTAATCCTCGGCCAGCAGCGTGACCATGCGTTCGGCGCGCGTCAGGCGGGCTTCCCTGGCCTTCGTGATCTCTTCAAGCAGGCCCGGGTGCGTGGGGTCGTGCAGGTAGCTCAGAAGGTGGACGCTGATCCCGCGCTCCGTCCGGCAGGAAATCTCCATGCCGGGCACCAGTGCCACGCCGTTGTCAATGGCCGCCCGGGACGCTTCCTCCCAGCCGTCCGTGGAGTCATGGTCCGTCAGCGCAATGACGTTCAGCCCTGCCGCCGCCGCGGCCGCCATGACCTCGGCCGGTGTTTCCGTGCCGTCGGAAATATTCGAGTGGGCATGCAGATCTATCCTCACCAGCCCAGCCTAGTAGATGGCGCGCCCCTGTGGCCGGGACGGGCATGATTATGCATCCCGCGCCACTGTTGGCCTAAGCCGCTCGGCTGGTGAGACGATGGGACGGTGAACTCTGCAGACAACACCCACAACGGTGAAAACACAGCTTCCCAGCCCCTGGAAGAGCGCGTCAACAACCGCTCCCAGCGGCCCAGTTCCCCGGCTTTCAAGGCCTTCATGGCCAGCAACTGGGCGCCCGCGCCGCAGGTGACCCCTGAACGGGACACCGTGGCCGGCCACGCCGCGAGGAGGCGGCGGGCCATCTCCGAGCAGTTCAAGGGCGAACGCCTGGTGCTTCCGGCCGGGCCGCTGAAGGTCCGGTCCAACGACTGCGACTACCGTTTCCGGCCGCACTCCGGCTTCGCCCACCTGACCGGCCTCGGGCTGGACCATGAGCCCGACGCCGTGCTCATCTTTGAGCCTGTTGGGGAGGGAAAGGGCGACGACGGCGGCAACCACCGCGCCACGCTCTACTTCCGGCCGCTGGCCGGACGGGACACCGAACAGTTCTACGCCGACGCGCGGTCGGGTGAATTCTGGATCGGGGCACGGCCCACGCTGGCCGAGTTTGAGGCCCGGCTCGGAATCCCCACGGCCCACATCGATGAACTCGAGGTGGCCGTCACCAAGAACGTCGGCGCACCCGAAATCGGCGGCGTCTCCATCCGTCTGGTGCGCAAGGTGGACGAAAACATCGACGCCCTCGTGGACACCGCCCGCTACAACACCGCCAAGGACCCGGACAACCTGGACCTGGGCGTGCTGGACGCCCTCGACGAGAAGCTCTCCGAAGCGCTCTCCGAGCTCCGCCTGACCAAGGACGAGTGGGAAATCGAGCAGATGCAGATCGCGGTGGCCGCCACCGTGGAGGGCTTCACCGAAGTGGTCAAGGCCCTGCCCCGCGCGCTGACGCACTTCCGCGGCGAACGCGTGGTGGAAGGCGCCTTCTTTGCCCGTGCCCGGGAGGAAGGCAACGAGCTCGGCTATGACACCATCGCCGCCTCCGGCAACAATGCCACCGTGCTCCACTGGACCCGCAACACCGGCAAGGTCAACGCCGGTGAGCTCCTGTTGCTGGACGCCGGGGTAGAGGCCGATTCGCTCTACACCGCGGACATCTCACGCACGCTTCCGGCCAACGGCCGGTTCTCGGACGTGCAGCGCAAGATCTACGAAGCCGTCCTGGATGCGGCCGATGCCGGCTTCGCGGCCGCCCGGATTGGCGTGAAGTTCCGCGACATCCACACCGCCGCGACCACTGTCCTCGCGGAGCGCCTCGCGGAATGGGGCCTGCTCCCCGTCCCGGTCGAGGAGGCCCTCGGCGAGGACGGCCAGCAGCACCGGCGCTGGATGCCGCACGGCACCAGCCACCACCTCGGCCTCGACGTCCACGACTGCGCCCAGGCCAGGCGGGAACTCTACCTGGACGGCGTGCTGCGCGAGGGAATGGTCTTCACCATCGAACCTGGCCTGTACTTCAAGCAGGAGGACCTCGCCATTCCCGAGGAGTACCGCGGCATCGGCGTGCGCATCGAGGACGACATCCTGATGACCGCCGAGGGGCCCGTGAACCTCAGCGCGGCGCTGCCCCGCACCGCGGACGACGTCGAGGCCTGGATGGCCGGCATCTACCAGGAAATCGACGCCAAGGGCTAAGCGGACCGACACAGAAAGGGACGGCCACCGGATGATCCGGTGGCCGTCCCTTCTGCTTTGCCTGCTACTGCTGCTGGCCGTCCCGGCCCTTCTCGGCCTGGTTCGGATCAACGCGTACGCCGTACTGCGGCCGGCCGTCCGGCAGGTCCGGGTAGCGGACGGACGACGCCTGGTGCTGGTCCGCTGCCGGCGCGCCCTCTGTGCCCTGGCCCTGCTGGCGTGCGCCATACTGCTGGTTAGGGTCCTGCGGCTGTCCGCCCTGCCCGTGCTGGGCCGTACCGTAGTGCCCGTTGTCGTCCTGGCCGCGCTGGCCGTAGGGGTCGTTCCAGCCCGCGGGCCGCTGCGGCGCCTGGCCCTGGGACGGGCCCTGCGGCGGTCCCTGGTGCCGGCCCGGCTGCTGGTAGGGCTGGTTCTGGTAATCGTGCTGGTTCTGGTAATCGTGCTGGGTGTGCGACGCCGGGCCCCCACCCGGGGTGGCGTCGGAAGGCGTCATCGGCAACTGCTGGAGCAGCCGGCGCGCCTCGTGGGCCGCCTCGAAGGCCACGACGACGTCGTAATTGGTGGCAACCACCTGGCTGGTGGACGTGAAGTCGCGCTTGCCGCGCTGCATGGCATAGGTGACGATCCCGAACAGCATGAAGAACGCCGCACCCATCAGCACCGAGCTGATGATGGAAAACGTCCCGCCGGCGGGCGTGAAGAAGGACAGCATGACCCCGACGAACAGGCCGAACCACATGCCGCTCAGCGCACCGGAGAGCGCCACCCGCGGGTAGCTGAGGCGCCCCGTCACCCGCTCCACCATCTTGAGGTCGTTCCCCACGATGGACACCAGGTGCACCGGGAACTGCTGGTCGGCGAGGTAGTCCACGGCCTTCTGGGCGTCCAGGTAGGAGGTATACGAGCCGACGGTGTCCCCCGTGGGGACCGTCTTCGATTCGTCCGAGCCGTTGGGTCCAGCCTTGGGAGCACCAAAAATATTCGCCATGTCTTCATTCTTGCCTATAAGGATGGGTGCGAGCTGAAAATTCAGCTAAAAGAGAGCAGACTCGGTAGCCTGTAGAGGTGAGCACGAATCCTACCCGCGTCTTTGTCGCGCGCCTCTTGGGACTGGACGTCTTCGACCCTCTGGGTGACCGTCTGGGACGATTGCGTGACGTCGTCGTGCTCTCCCGCGGGACCCGGGGCGCCCCGCACGTGGTGGGCATCGTCGTCGAAGTTCCCGGCAAGAAGCGCGTCTTCGTCCCGATGACGCGCATCACCTCGATCGACCAGACGCAGGTCATCTGCACCGGCCTGGTGAACCTCCGGCGCTTCGAACAGCGCGGTGCCGAGACCCTGGTGGTCGCCGAAATGTTCGACCGCCGGGTCACCCTCACGGACGGCAGCGGCGACGCCACCATCGAGGACATCGCCATGGACCAGCACCGCTCGGGCGACTGGTTCGTGAGCAAGCTGTTCGTCCGGCGCGGGCATTCCCTGGCGCCCCTGAGCAGGCTGCGCCGCAACGAGACCATGATCATTGACTGGGCCGACGCGCATCAGGGTGCTAAGACGGAACCCCAGGCGGCCACCCAGTTCGTGGCCAACCACGAGGACCTCAAGCCCGCGGACTTCGCCGAGGCACTGCAGGAGATGAGCGACAAACGCCGCTTCGAGGTGGCCAGCGAGCTGCAGGACGAGCGGCTCGCGGACGTCCTCCAGGAGCTGCCCGAGGACGACCAGGTGGAAATCCTCTCCGCCCTCGACGTCCAGCGCGCCGCCGACGTCCTGGAGGAGATGGACCCTGACGATGCCGCCGACCTCCTCGGCGAGCTCCCGACCGCCCAGGCCGAGGAACTCCTTCAGCTGATGGAGCCCGAAGGCGCCGAGGACGTCCGCCGCCTCCTCGAATACGACGAGGACACAGCCGGCGGCCTCATGACCCCCGTTCCGGTCATCCTGCCGCCGGAAGCCACGGTGGCCGAGGCCCTCGCCCACGTCCGGCGCGAGGAACTCTCCCCCGCCCTCGCGTCGTCAATTTTCATCGCCCGTCCGCCGCTGGAAACCCCCACCGGCCGCTTCCTCGGCGTGGTGCACATCCAGCAGCTGCTCCGCTTCCCGCCGTTCGAGTCGCTGGGCAACCTTGTGGACAAGAACCTTGAGCCGCTCTCGGACCTGGCCCACATCAGCGAAGTGGCCCGGACGCTCGCCACGTACAACCTGAACTCGCTGCCGGTGGTCAACCAGGCCGGCCGGCTGGTGGGCGCGGTGACGGTGGACGACGTCTTGGACCATCTGCTGCCTGATGACTGGCGGGCGAACGACGGCGAGGCCCCGGTCAGGAAGCTTGGTGGCCGCATTGGCTGAGAACACGGCAAAGGGAACCCGTCCCGGCGGAAAGCCGGCAGCCCAGGGAAGCCTGGACACGCCGCTGAGCGGCCGCCAGCGCATCCTCCCCAAGTTCTCGCCAAACCCCGATGCCTTCGGCCACGCAACGGAGGGCTTCGCCCGCTTCATGGGCACGCCGCAGTTCTTGGTCTACATGACGGTGTTCTGTGTATTCTGGCTGGCCTGGAATACCTTCGCCCCCACGGAATGGCAGTTCGACAAGGTCGAACTCGGGTTTACGCTCCTGACACTGATGCTGTCCCTGCAGGCCTCCTACGCCGCGCCGCTGCTGCTGCTCGCGCAGAACCGCCAGGACGACCGCGACCGGGTCTCCCTGCAGCAGGACCGCCAGCGGGCCGAGCGCAACCTCTCGGACACCGAATACCTGACCCGGGAACTGGCCTCGCTCCGGATCGCGCTACGTGAAGTGGCCACCCGCGACTACGTCCGGGCGGAACTGCGCAGCCTGCTCGAGGACCTCCTGGAAGCCCAGGAGGAGCTCCGCACGCACGAGCCTTCCGGACCTGGAATCCATGAATCGCCGCGCGAACTGGTCCGGGAAAAACTGAAGGAGAAGCGGGAAAAACAACGCAACCCCCGCACGCAGCAGATTCCCAAGGTCAAGTCTGAAAAAACGCGGCACGGCCGGGCAGCCCACCGACCCACCACTCCCGAAAGCTGAGCACCACGGCATGAGCACCACCCTCGTTCAGGCAGTCAACGCTGCCCTGGCAACCGTCATCGACCCGGAACTCCGGCGCCCCATCACCGAACTGGGCATGGTGGACTCCGTGGAGATCTCCGACGACGGGACCGTCCGCCTGGCGGTGCTGCTCACCATTGCCGGCTGCCCACTGCGCGGCACCATCACCAGGGACTCCGAGGCGGCACTGCTGGACGTTCCCGGCGTGACCGCCGTCGAAGTGGACCTGAAGGTCATGACCCAGGCCCAGCGCGATGCGCTGAAGGAGCAGCTGCGCGGCCCCGGCGGCGAACGGGGCATCCCGTTCAACCAGCCGGGGTCCCTCACCAAGGTCTTCGCGGTGGCCAGCGGCAAGGGGGGCGTGGGAAAGTCCTCTGTGACGGTCAACCTCGCCTGCTCCCTCGCGGCACAGGGACTGCGCGTGGGCATCGTGGACGCGGACGTGTACGGCTTCTCGGTGCCGGCCCTGATGGGGATCACCCAGGCCCCCACCCGGGTGGACGACATGATCCTGCCGCCGGTGGCCTACGGCGTAAAGGTCATTTCCATCGGCATGTTCGTCACCGGCAACCAGCCCGTGGCCTGGCGCGGGCCGATGCTGCACCGGGCACTGGAACAGTTCCTCACCGACGTCTACTTCGGCGACCTGGATGCCCTGTTCCTGGATCTCCCGCCGGGCACCGGCGACATCGCCATCTCGGTGGCGCAGCTGCTGCCCAAGGCCGAGATCCTGGTGGTCACCACTCCCCAGGCCGCCGCGGCCGACGTCGCGGAGCGCGCGGGCGCCATTGCCACCCAGACCGGGCAGACGGTGGCCGGGGTCATCGAGAACATGTCCTTCCTGGAGATGCCCGACGGCGGCCGGATGGACCTGTTCGGCACCGGCGGCGGGGAGGTGCTCGCCGAGCGGCTCAGCGCATCGACCGGCACGGACGTGCCGCTGCTGGGCCAGATTCCGCTGGATATTCTGCTGCGGGAAGGCGGCGACTCAGGCACGCCCATCGTCCTGGGCGGCCCGGACACGGCTGCCGCGGCGGCACTGTCCGGCATCGCCGGGAAACTCGCGGCCAGGCCGCGGGGACTGGCCGGGATGAAGCTGGACGTCCAGCCCCGCTGATTGACCACGCCCGCTGGCTGATCCTGTCGAAGCCCGCTGGCAGAGCCCCCCGAAACCGGGCTAGGTGGCTTCCGAATCGAACGGCGCCGCTTCGCCGTATGGCAGCTGCTCGATGATGCGCGCCGGCCGCTCCTCCGCGGAGGAAGCGGCGGCCGACGCCGCAGCGGCCACTGCCGCGGGACCGCCGGCACTGACCGGTTTGGTGTCGTCCTCCAGGAGCGCTTCCTTGATGATGCGCCGGGGATCATACTGGCGGGGATCGTATTTCTTCCAGTCGACATCATCGATGTCGATGCCGACCTCTTCCTTGATCTGATCCCGCGCGCCGGAGGCCATCCGGCGCACTTCACGGACCAGGTTTGCCAGTTTCTGGGTGTATTCGGGCAGCCTTTGGGGGCCGATCACCAGAATGCCGATGAGCAGCAGAAGGATAAACTCCGGGCCGTTGATTCCAAACACTTTAGGAAGATTACCCTCTCCGGGGAGGCAGTGACGATTTCGACCCGGCCAGCGTCCGGTGAGGGCATGCTGCGGGGCCGGGGAGGCTCCTCAAAGCCCCAACTGGCGGGCTATTTTACGCAGGCCGCGTTCGACCCGGTCGACGGCAGTTTCCTGCGCTGGTCCTTGAACTCCGGCGCTGCCACTGGCCGCGGCCGTCCCGGCGGCAAGACCTGGGCTGGCCGCACCTCCGGCCCCCGCGAGCATCGCCACGGCGTCGTCGGCCGAGGCGGCGGGCAGGTCCGACACGTAGGTGAAGGTGCTCCGCGACGTCTGGTAGATCGCACTCCACGGCGATCCCGCCTTGACCCAGACCTGGCCGTCCGCCGTCGTTCCCGGCAGCTCAGCGGCGACATACCCGTCGCTTCCCGCCGGGTGGCCGGTCAGCGGGTTGACCGGCCAGGGCGCTGCCGGCGATCCCTGGTGCTGTTCCAGAATCCGTGCCGTGTGCTGCCCGTCGGTAAGCCGCAGCTCCACCGTGGCCTGGCCCGCCAGTACCGTTGTGCTGGCGGAAACAAGATGGAAGCCCATGGCCCGCAGTTCAGGGCACGTCCAGCCGGAGGACCGCAGCGCGGCGAGCCGGCTGTCCGTTCCCGGGGAATGCCCGGACTGGCCATACAGGGAGGCGGTACCCGCGGCGTACTGCCTGGGTTCACCAGCAACCGTGTAGGCTCCGGCGGCCACGGCCCCGGCCGCCACCACGGCTACCCCTCCGGCCAGCCCCGCCAGCCTCATCCGGCTGGGCCGGTAAACAGGGGCCGGCGCCATGGCCAACTGCTGGGTGCGGAGCAGGAGCCGCGCTGTCAGTTCGTCACTGGCGGCCGGGACTGCGGCCGTACGGAGCCGCTCAATGTACTGCCGCTGCCGGTGCAGCGCGCCGGCGCATTCGGCGCACGCCCGGATGTGTTCCGTCGTCTGCGGGTGCCGTGCACCGGCAAGCGGCGGAAACCCTGCGTTCTTCCTGAGCCCCTCCAGCAAGCGATGTAGCTGACGCATGTCGCCGATCAGAGAACGCCGGCGATGCGGGGCATCTTCAGCCGCGGCTTGCGCGCCTGAAGCGGTCGCGGATCGCGGTGGGCAAGCTTTTCGCGGAGCATGGTCCGGCCGCGGTGAATGCGTGAACGGACCGTGCCCAGCTTCACGCCCAGGGCCTCGGCGACTTCGTCGTACGACAGCCCCTCAAGGTCGCACAGGACGACGGCGGCACGGAAGTCCGGCGGCAGCTCCTCGAGGGCGGCCTGGACGTCGAGGTCCAGGTTGTTGAGTTCGAAGCTTTGCTCGGGGCCGGGTTCCCGGCCGGGCAGCCGGGATTCGGCGTCCTCGGCCAGCGCGTCAAAGCGGATGCGGCTCTTGCGCCGCGCCTGGTCCAGGAAGAGGTTGGTGGTGATCCGGTGCAGCCAGCCGTCCAGGGTTCCCGGCTTGAAGTTCTCCAAGGAACGGAAGACCCGGACGAACACCTCCTGGGTGAGGTCCTCGGCGTCGTACTTGTTGCCGGTAAGCCGGTAGGCGAGCCGGTACACCTTGGCGGAGTGGTTGGTGACCACTTCCTCCCACGTGGGCATGGCCCACTCGGCGGCTTGCTCTTCAGTTGCAGGGACAGGTGCCGCAACGGATGCTGACATCGTCCACTCCCCTCGTGGATGTAATAACGCCTGACGTGCTTTACATCATTGGTTCGGCGCCGGTCACCACTTGGATGAGCGGATTATTATCATGTCAAAGTTGGCTGGGAATTTCCTGACTGCAGTGCCCTTCTTTGCTCAAGGCGCAACTTTTTACCCGGATTTTCCTGCCTGGTTTCCGCGGGTTGTCGTCACGATTCACCGCACAGCGTGGGAGTATCCGCCATCACAGGCGTTGCTGCTGTCACTTGCCTGTCGGGCGCCGTCCAACCAAGTACGCTGTAAGAACATGCCCCCTTGCCGCCCAGAAAGCGAAATCCATGAGCGCCGATAAGTCCACGAGCTGGTCCTATGCAGAAGATCTGCCTGCCGAGGATGAGGTCCTGCTGCGCGCCCGGGAGCGTTCGTTCGAGCTTGGCGTGACACCCATCGGCCGTGGCGTTGGTGCCGTACTGACTGTACTGGCCGCTGCATCCAAGGCGCAGACCGCCGTCGAGATCGGCACCGGCGCCGGAGTCTCGGGCGTCTGCCTGCTCCGCGGCCTGGGCCCGCAGGCCGTGCTCACCACCATCGACGTGGACGTGGAGCACCTGAAGGCGGCGCGGGAGGCGTTCCAGGAAGCCGGCAGTCCGGCCAACCGCACGCGCACCATCTCCGGCCGTGCCGGCGACGTCCTGCCGCGGCTCACCGATGCCGCCTATGACCTCGTCTTCATCGACGGCGACAAGCCCAACTTTCCCCGCTACGTGGAGCAGGCCGTGCGCCTGCTCAAGACCGGCGGCCTGCTGATCGTCAATGACGCCCTGGACAAGGACCGGGTGTCCAACCCTGCGGTCCGCGACGCAACCACCGTTGTGCTCCGCCAGGTGGGCAAGGCCGTGCGCGACGACGACCGGCTGGCTTCTGCCATGCTTCCCACCGGTGACGGGCTGCTGGTAGCGGTCAAGAAATAGGCTGGCCGGACAGAGGCAAGCCGGCCCGGCCGGGCCAGGAATACGAAAAAGGCAGGGCCCGCAGCCTTCCGGCTGCGGGCCCTGCCTTTACTCTTATTCGGTGACGCCGACGAGGCAGTCCTTGAGGTTGGCCGCCTCTGTGGCATTAAGTTCAACCACGAGCCGGCCCCCGCCTTCGAGCGGCACACGCATGATCAGGCTGCGGCCCTCCTTGGTTACTTCCATAGGGCCGTCGCCGGTGCGTGGTTTCATAGCCGCCATGAGGAATATCCCCTCCAGTAGTCCCAGGACCGAGCCCGGCCGGGCTGAGTCCGCGTGGTCAAAACAAAGCCGCTCTGGCGGTCCTTTCGGCAGCCGCCATGGCTGAACAATCCGAATGCTTTTTGTCCTTGCTTAGTACCTATTATCCTGTAATTACCCGTCTGTAGCTAATCGATGGACAATTCGTTCACGTGCGGATTCCTGCGCCCTGCCGCAGGCTGATCCGGGGAAACCCCGCGCCTGTCACGGCGGATAGTCCCCTCCGCCCGGCAGCTGGGCCCACGCCCACAGCCAGACCACCCAGACAATCTGCAGCAGGACGAACATCGTGACCACGGCGCCGCGGTAGGCGCGCGACCGGGAAACGAGTGCGGCGGCCAGCGCAAGCGGAAACAACGGCAGCAGCATGCGGAACGTGCTGGTCTGCGGGTGCAGGAACACCACGAGGTACCCCAGGTAGCAGACGCACCACAGCCGGAGCTCGGTTCCGAGCCGGCGCACCGGCGGGGAGGCCATGAAGAGCCCGAAGGCCGCCACGAAAACGAACGGTGCCACGAGCCCCAGGACGGGCCCGAACAGCAGGACGCCGGTGTCGAACCAGGGTTTGAAGGGCACGAGGTCGTCTCCGCGCCACACGGTTTCGGTCTTGGTGTACGCGGCGATGTCGCCGGTGGCAGCCCAGGCGACCGCGGGCCAGGCGAGGGCGCCTGCACCGCTGACGGCGGTGAGACCGGCGAGGGACCACAGTTCGTTCCGGCTGTGGACCCTGCGCCCCCTGGCGGCCAGTCCGCGGTTCCGCGCCTCGAGCCACGCCTCACCGGCGCGGTACAGGAAGAGGATCCCGATGGTCGCAGCAAACGGCACTCCCGTGGGCCGGGAAAGGCACATGGCCAGAACCACTGGAATGGCCCACAGGTAGTGCCGCCGGACCACCAGCAGCAGCGATGCGGCAAGCAGCAGGAGGTTCAGGGATTCCGCGTACGGCACCTGGAGCACCGGCGAGACGGGGAAGGTGGAGAAGAATGCGGTGCCCCACACGGCCGGCCCGTGGGCTGCCTTGGTGCGGAACAGCAGGTACACCACTACCGAGGCCGCCAGTCCGGCGAGCATGGCAATGAATATGAGGGCGGCAGCGGGGCTCATGCCCGTGGCAGCGGAGAGCATCCGCCCCAGCGTTGGAAACAGCGGATAGAAGGCCCAGGTGTTCTCCTGCACGTTGCCGGCCGCATCCACCGGCAGTTCGGACGGGTACCCGCCGGTCATGACGGACTCGTACCACCGCGCGTCCCAGATATTGATGAAGTTCCAATAGTCGGGCTTGGCCGGGAACCAGGGGTTGAATCCCTGATGCAGGGCGGCCGACATGAAGATGCAGGCACTGACCAGCCGGGCGGCCACGTAGACCGCCGCCACCTGGGCCCACCACGGCCAGCGCGCCAGGCGGCCGCCGAGCCGTGCCGCGGCAGTCCGGAACGCCCCGTCCAGCCGTGTCCCGCGATTCGACGGCGGGGGTTCGACTGTTGATGCCGGCGCCGGCCCTGGCGGCGGCATCGGGCCCGGCTGCGGCAGTGGCGAGCTCACGTCCGGTCCTCGGCAGCCGGTTGTTCGGCGGCGGCCAACTGTCCGGCAGAGGCGCGCAGCTGCTCGCGGAGGCTCTCTATTTCGGCGTTCCTGGCAGCCAGCTGGTCCCGCAGGTCGTCCAGCACCTGATCCACCTGGTCCATCCGGTAACCCCGAAGCCCCAGCGCAAACCGGACGTGGTCGACGTCGGCCGGCGTGGCGTCGTCGGGAAGCAGCACCGGAGGCAGGGACGCCACGGGTTCATCGAACCCGTCATTGAAACCGACTCTGGCGAGGGGCGCGCGGGCGCGTTTCCTCCGCAGGATGCCCGGCCCGAGGTCGGTCCCGATGAGGGCGGTGACTCCGATCAGGACGATGGCGAGGAAAACGAGGAAGAAACTCACACCACCAATCGTGCCAGACGCAGCCGCGGCTGCCGCCTACCCGGGCAGCTTCTACTCGGGCCGCTGGTCGCCGTTGGTGGAGGGAGCCCGGACGTGGCCGTGGAGGACCAGATTCACGGCTTCCTCCGGGGTGTCCACTACCTGGATGAGGTCCAGGTCCTTTTCCGAGACCATTCCCTCTGCCACCAGGGTTCCCCTGATCCAGTCGATCATCGGACCCCAGAACGACGCACCCAGCAGGACGATCGGGAACGAGGTCACCTTCTGCGTCTGGACGAGGACCATGGCTTCGAAGAGCTCATCCAGGGTGCCGAGGCCGCCGGGAAGAACGATGAAGCCCTGGGCGTACTTCACAAACATGGTCTTCCGCGCGAAGAAGTAGCGGAAGTTGATGCCGAGGTCCACCCACTGGTTCAGGCCCTGTTCGAACGGCAGTTCGATGCCGAGGCCAACGGAGACGCCATTGCCCTCCACCGCTCCCCTGTTGGCCGCTTCCATCGAGCCGGGGCCGCCGCCGGTGATGACGGCCACGCCGGCTTCAGCCAGCTTGCGGCCCACTTCGACGCCCATGTCGTAGAACACGCTGCCGGGCTTGGTGCGTGCTGAGCCGAACACGCTGACCGCCTGGCCCAGGTCCGAGAGCGCACCGAAGCCTTCCACGAACTCGCTCTGGATCCGCATCACGCGCCAGGGATCGGTGTGGATGAAGTGGCCGGGGCCCTTGGTGTCGAGCAACCGCTGGTCCGACATCTCCACCGCAGCCTGCTTGCGGCGCAGCTCTAGGGGCCCTTTCCGGCGGGGCTGTACTGATTTTGACGGATCTGCGTTGATGCTCATCCCCCAAGGCTAACCTGCTGACCTGCAGGTATCTCTTGAATTACGATCAACGGGAAGTTGGAGTGATTGCGGTCATAACCGGGCAATATTCGCTAGATTCATTCTTATGACTACTCAACTGCCAGGCGACGCACTCGTCTCCCTGAATGCCGTTAACAAGCATTACGGTCAGCTGCACGTTCTCAAGGACATCAATCTCCAGGTCCGCAAGGGCGAGGTGGTTGTGGTCATCGGCCCCTCGGGTTCGGGCAAGTCCACCCTGTGCCGGGCCATCAACCGGCTGGAAACCATCGACGACGGCGACATCGCCATTGACGGCAAGCGGCTGCCCGAGGAGGGCAAGGAGCTCGCCCGGCTGCGCGCCGACGTCGGCATGGTGTTCCAGTCGTTCAACCTGTTCGCGCACAAGACCATCCTGGAAAACGTGACGCTTGGGCCCATCAAGGTCAAGGGCGTCGCCAAGGCGGAGGCGGACAAGGATGCCATGGCACTGCTTGAGCGCGTGGGTGTGGGCCACCAGGCGCCCAAGCTGCCGGCGCAGCTCTCCGGCGGCCAGCAGCAGCGTGTGGCCATCGCACGCGCCCTCGCCATGAAGCCCAAGGTCATGCTGTTCGACGAGCCCACTTCGGCGCTCGATCCGGAGATGATCAACGAGGTCCTGGATGTCATGATCCAGCTGGCCAAGGAGGGCATGACCATGATCGTGGTCACGCACGAGATGGGCTTCGCCCGCAAGGCCGCCGACCGCGTGGTGTTCATGGCGGACGGACAAATCGTTGAGGACGCCACTCCCGAGGAATTCTTCACCAATCCCCAGAGCAGCCGCGCCAAGGACTTCCTGTCCAAGCTGCTCACGCACTGACAACCGGCAGACCCCGCCGGCTTCCAGATCACCGAGTTCGCACCCAGGCCGTCATGGGCGGCCGCCCAATGAAAGGAATGTCATGAAGGCATTTTTGACCCGAAGGAAATCCCTTCTGGCAGCAGCATCCGCAGCCATTGCTCTGACACTGAGCGCTTGCGGCGGCGGCGGCACCGGGACCGGCTCCAACCCCGCGCCGGTCGAGAAGCCCAGCTTCGCTGCGGGTACCACCATGGAAAAGCTCGCCTCCGCGGGCAAGATCACCATCGGAACCAAGTTTGACCAGCCGCTGTTCGGGCAGAAGGGCCTGGACGGCAAGCCGGTCGGTTTCGACGTCGAAATCGGCAAGCTGCTGGCCGCCAAGCTGGGCATCCCCGCGGACAAGATTGAATGGGTTGAAACCGTCTCCGCCAACCGCGAGCAGTTCATCAAGCAGGGCAAGGTGGACCTGATCGTGGCCACCTACACCATCAACGACAAGCGCAAGACCGAAGTCGACTTCGCCGGCCCGTACTACGAAGCCGGCCAGGCGCTCATGGTGAACAAGGACAACACCTCCATCACCAAGCCCGAGGACGTCAAGGGCAAGAACGTCTGCTCCGTGACGGGCTCCACCCCGGCCTCCACCATCGTGGAGAAGTACGGCGCGGTCCTGGTTCCGGCAGCCACCTACTCGGCCTGCCTCGAACCGCTGCGCAACAAGCAGGTTGAGGCCGTGACCACCGACAACGTCATCCTGGCAGGCTTCGTCAACAAGGAGCCGGACGCGTTCAAGCTGGCATCCGAGGAGACCTTCACCAAGGAGCCCTACGGCATCGGCCTGAAGAAGGGCGACACCGAGTTCCGCAACTGGGTCAACGACCAGCTGGAGGGCTTCGCCAAGGACGGCTCCTACAAGAAGGCGTGGGAGGCCACCGCAGGCGCGGTCATCAAGACGGCACCGGAACTTCCGGCCATCGACCGCTACTAGGACGATCGTGGCGGTTACCGGCGGGTGTGCATGCCACAGCCTGCCGGTAGCCGCCGCTTCCGTTTTCCGCACATTCCCCTGAACGCAGCTGAAGGATCCTATGGACGTCATCATTGAAAGCCTCCCCCAATACTGGGACGGCTTTCTCAGAACCCTGTTCCTGGCCGCCGTTTCCGGCATCATCGCCCTGGTGGTGGGCACCCTGCTGGCCGCCGCCCGGGTCTCCCCTGTGGCTGCCCTCCGCGGTTTCAGCATGGCCTACGTGGAGGTGGTGCGTAACACCCCGCTCACTATCGCGTTCTTTTTCGCGGCCGTGGTCCTGCCCCGGCTGGGCGTGACCTTCCAGCAGTTTGAAGTCGCGGCCATCATTGCCCTGAGCGCCTACACCGCCGCGTTCATTGCCGAGGCGGTGCGCTCGGGCGTCAACAGTGTTCCGGTCGGCCAGGCGGAGGCCGCCCGCAGCATCGGCATGAAGTTCGGCCAGGTGCTCTCGCTCATCATCCTGCCGCAGGCCCTGCGTACCGTGATTCCGCCCCTGATCAACATCCTCATCGCGCTGGTCAAGAATTCCTCGGTGGCCGGCGCCTTCTTCGTGCTGGAGCTGTTTGGCTACGGCAAGCAGCTCGCCAACGATCATGGCGACGCCGTCATGTGGGTGCTGGTGGGCGTTGCCATCTTCTATCTCCTGATCACCGTGCCGCTGGGCATCCTTGCCCACCAGGTCGAACGAAAGGTGGCGATCGCCCGATGAGTTCGGTTCTCTACGACGTTCCGGGGCCCAAGGCCCGCCGCATCTCACTGATCGGCTCCGTGATCGGCGTCGTGCTGATCGCCGCCCTGCTGGCCTGGGCCGTGATGACGCTGGCGCAGCAAGGAATCTTCCAGGCGCAGCGCTGGGCGATCTTCGGCCAGGCTGACGTCTGGACACTCCTCGCCAACGGCATCGGCGCGACGCTGAGCGCAGCCGCGATCGCTGCTGTCATCGCCTTTCCGCTGGGACTCCTGCTGTGCCTGATGCGCATTTCGGACGTCGCCTGGATCAGGGTTCCCACCAGAATCGTGCTCGAGTTCCTGCGCGGCATGCCCGTGGTCCTGATGATGCTGTTCGTGCTGCTGGTCTTTGCCACCAGCTCGTTCATCGCCGTGGTGGCCGGCCTGGTGCTCTACAACGCCGCGATCTTCGCGGAGATCATCCGGGCAGGCATCCAGTCCCTCCCCCGCGGCCAACGCGAGGCAGGTCTGGCGATCGGCCTGACCAGCTTCCAGTCCCGGCTGAGCATCGAACTGCCGCAGGCTGTCCGCCGCATGCTGCCGTCCCTCGTGGCGCAGCTCGTGGTCCTCTTGAAGGACACGTCGCTGGGGTACATCGTGGCCTACGGCGAACTGCTTCGCGCGGTGCAGGTGATGGCGGACTTCCTGGGCCCGCAGTTCCTGTTCCCGGTGTTCTTCGTGGCCGCGGCCATCTACATCGCCATCAACCTGGCAGTGTCCCGGCTGGCCATCTGGATTGAGCGGCGCGGGTCCAAGAAGGCGGCCGGCGGGGTGGCCAAGGCCCCCACCGCCGGTGTCTCCACCGCGGTGAAGTAGGAAGCTGCCCGCCACGGGCACAGCCACAAAACAGAAGGGGCGGCCCCCCCCCGCGGGGGGCCCAACCCGGGTTGGGACGTGTGAGGGTGTGAGGACCCCCCCCGCCGCCGTGGCCCCCCGGCAAAGCGGAGGGGGTAGGCC
>NZ_JBHTXX010000053.1:0-4785 GCF_042791415.1 Arthrobacter sp. NPDC056691 | reverse complement strand
CCCGGCCCCCCCCGCGGGTGTCACCACGGCGTTGATGTCGTACGCGGCCCCCCCCGGGCACTCCAACAAACACGTCGCTCCGCAGCCCTCCGGCTGCGGACCTTCCCTGTTATGGAACTTGTCTGGTAGTCAGGACAGCCACGTCTGCAGTGCCCGCAGGCAAAGGCGGATGGCTTCGGCCTCCACGTGCTCGTTGTCCTTGTGGGCCAGCAGCGCATCACCGGGCCCGAAGTTCACGGCCGGGATGCCCAGTTCGCTGAAGCGCGCGACGTCGGTCCAGCCGTATTTGGGTTTGGGCTCGCCTCCCACTGCGGCCACGAAGGACGCGGCGGCGGGGTGGTTCAGTCCCGGCCGCGCGCCGGCGGCGCTGTCCGTGCGGACGACGTCGAAGCCGTCCAGCAATGCGCGCACGTGCTCTTCGGCCTGGTCCGGGGTCTTGTCCGGGGCGAAGCGGTAGTTGATCTCCACGACGCACCGGTCCGGGATGACGTTGCCGGCGGTGCCGCCGTGGATCTTGACCGCGTTCAGGCTTTCGCGGTAATCCAGGCCGTCGACGGTCACGGTCTGCGGGCTGTACGCCGCGAGCCGTTCCAGGATGGGCGCGGCGGCGTGGATCGCGTTCCGGCCCATCCAGGCCCGGGCGGAGTGTGCGGCTTCGCCGGAGGTGGTGGCGTGGAAACGCATGGTGCCGTTGCAGCCACCCTCCACGGTGCCGTCGGTCGGTTCGAGGAGGATGGCAAAGTCGCCGCCGAGGAGTCCGCCGTGGTTCCGCACCAGCCGGCCCAGCCCGCTCTTGACGGCCTCCACCTCCTCGTGGTCGTAAAACACAAACGTGACGTCCTTGCCCGGTTCCGCCCCGCCGTCGAACATTGAAGCCGCCAGTGCCAGCTGGACGGCAACGCCGCCCTTCATGTCCGTGGCGCCGCGGCCATACAGGACGCCGTCGCCGGGGACGCCGGACGGCCAGGTGGACGGCACCGTTCCCAGCGAGTCGTCCGTGACCGGCAGCGGCACGGTGTCCAGGTGGCCTGCCAGAATGACCCGCTCGCTCCGGCCGAGGTTGGTCCGCGCAATGATGGAGTCGCCGTCGCGTACCAGTTCGAGGCCGGGCAGCTGGCGGAGTGCCGACTCGACGGCGTCCGCCAGCTGGCGTTCGTTGCCGGAGACGCTGTTGATGTCGATCAGCGCTGCGGTCAGCAGTGCCACGTCCTGGCGCAGGTCAAGGGTTATGGGGGCTGTTTCGGCAATCACCATCCCACTGTATCCCGCAGCTGCCCATCCCAACTGGGTGGCAGCTCAGGGCGTTCCCAGCGCCGGGAACGCCCTGAAATGCGACTCAGGTACGCACGGACCGGTTTCGGTGCGTGCACCTCGTCTCGATAGACTTGGCGCATGACTGAAACCGCTTCTTCCGCCGTGCCCGCTGCCCAGACCCTGTCCGACGAATCCCGTTCGGCCTATGGATTCGGCGTAGCCACCATCGCCACGCGGAACGGCGAAGCCACTGTGCTGGATGCCTGGTTCCCCGCCCCCGCCCTCGGTGTGGCCGCCGAAAGCCTCCGCGCCGTGGAAAACGCCGACGAAACCCTCACAGAAATCGCAGCCGCCGGCACCGACGCCGACCGCGGCACGGAGCAGAAGGTAGTGTTCGTCCAGATCAACCTGGACGAGGCCCCGGCCGACACCGCCGACGCCTACCTGCGCCTGCACCTGCTCTCGCACTGCCTGGTCCAGCCCAACAGCATCAACCTGGACGGCATCTTCGGCAAGCTCCCGAACGTCGTCTGGACCAACTTCGGCCCGTGCGCCGTGGACGGGTTCGAACTGACCCGCGCCAAGCTGCGCAAGCGCGGTGCTGTCACCGTCTACGGCGTGGACAAGTTCCCGCGCATGGTGGACTACGTCATTCCGGCCGGCGTCCGCATTGCCGACGCCGACCGTGTGCGCCTGGGCGCCCACCTCGCCGAAGGCACCACCGTCATGCACGAGGGCTTCGTGAACTTCAACGCCGGCACCTTGGGAACCTCCATGGTTGAAGGCCGCATTTCCGCCGGTGTTGTAGCCGGCGACGGCACCGACGTCGGCGGCGGCGCCTCCATCATGGGCACCCTCTCCGGCGGCGGCAAGGAAAAGGTATCCCTGGGCCAGCGCGTCCTGCTGGGCGCCAACTCCGGCGTCGGCATCAGCATCGGGGACGACTCCGTGGTGGAGGCCGGGCTGTACGTCACAGCAGGCACCCGCGTCCGCGTTGCCGGCCCCAAGGATGCCGACGGCGAGGACACGAGCAAGATCGTCAAGGCCATTGAGCTGTCCGGCGTGCCGAACCTGCTGTTCCGCCGCAACTCCACCACCGGTGAAGTTGAAGTGCTGCCCCGCCAGGGCCAGACCGTGGAACTGAACGACGCCCTGCACGCCAACTGAGTGCAGGCCGACTGACCGCTCGACAACTGACCATGCGGACATAGCCGGCACGCCACAGCCACGGGCGTGCCGGCAGATTGCTGGAGTAACCACGTGACACGCAGACGCAGGCTGCGCAGGACTCTCATCACCGGCCTCTCCCTCGCTCTGGTGGCTGGCGGCATCTACACCGCGGTCTCGTTGGTGCAGCGCTCCGAGCAGCTGATCACCGAGGAGTGCACCGCCGCCGTCGGCTCGCAGCGGGCCGATCTCGCCACCGACCAGGCAGCGAACGCGGCGCTCATCACGGCTGTCTCGGTGCGCCGCGGGCTGCCGCCGCGGGCAGCCAGTATTGCCCTGGCCACCGCCATGCAGGAATCCAAGCTTCGGAACATCGGTCACGGCGACCTCGCCGGTCCGGATTCCAGGGGCCTCTTCCAGCAGCGCCCGTCCCAGGGCTGGGGCACCCAGGAACAGGTCATGGACCCGGTCTATGCCACGAACGCCTTCTACGATGCCCTCGTGAAGGTGCCCGGCTATGCCACCCTCGAAATCACCGACGCCGCCCAGCGGGTCCAGCGCTCGGCCTACCCGGCTGCGTACGCCGATCACGAGGCGATGGGACGGTCCTTCGCCTCCGCCCTGACGGGCGAGTCCCCGGCTGCCCTGAACTGCACGCTCCGCTCACCGGACGCCGCCGGCGACCCCGCGGCCCTGCTCACTCAGCTGGAAGCCTCCTACGGCAGCATCCCCACAACGACCACGGGCCAGACGCTCGAGGTGGACGTCAGCGACAGCTATGCCTGGTCCGTGGCCCACTGGGCGGTGGCAAACGCCAAGGAACTTTCCGTGGAACGCGTGGACGTGGACGGAAAGCGGTGGGACAGGAAGGCCCGCAACGGGTGGCAGGATGCGCCGGACGCCGGCGGCCGGGTGGCCATCACGCTTGCTGGCTAGACGAGGATCTCCACAACCGGCTGCACGTAGCTGCGGAACACTTCGGGCTGGGACAGCAGCTCGTGGCTCATGATGATCTTGTCCGGCTCCAGGTACCACGCCCGCTGCTCATCGAGCGGCAGTTCAATGATGGTCAGCGCAAAGTCCCGGGAATCCCGGCCTACCTCCAGGAGCCGGTCCTCCACGATGTCCTCGAGCAGGTGCGCGGAGCCCCCGGCCACGCGTTCGGCCTCCAGTTCGGCATACTCCGCGCGCCGTTCCCTGGCCCAGGTCAGGGCTGCCCCGAAGTGCGCCTGCAGGACCTTGCGCAGCGCCGGCGAGTTGGCAAAGGACCGGAATCCCGGGGGTGACAGCTCAGGGGACATCTGCGGGTGGGCCTTGAGAAGCTGCTGCCACCAGGCTTCCCACTCCGTCTTCAGGGCGCTGATGCCGCCCACCTCGGCGGTGAGGTGGGCATGGTCCACGTGGCGGACCTTTGGTGCGGCATGCGAAAGCGCCGGAAAGCCTGCGCCGTCGAGCCCGGCAACGTCCCGTATATAGATGGCAATGAGCATGGGCCCCGACGTGTCCATCGTGATTCGCCAGCCTGGACCGCCTGTGTGCTGCATGCGCATGCCTCCTTGGCATCTTGTCTTCCACCCCGTTGTGCCGGCAACCCGCTCTCCGGCTTTCAGTCTATTCCCCCAGCCCGGGGAGGTTAATGGCTGGCACCGACCCGCCTGCGAAGCCCGTCAACGTGGCATTCGAGCACGTCACGGCACATTTCCGGGGACATCCAGTCCGGTTGCAGCAGGGCATGCATGGCCAGCCCGTCCACGGTCGCCAGCAGGTGTTCGGCCGCAGTGACCAGGTGGGGCCCGCCGTCGGACCCGTCAGCATTGTCCTCATGCAGCAGTCCGGTGATGACCTGGCCGACGACGACGGCCACGGCCCGGTGGCTCCTGTCCGCTTCGGCGGCCAGGAAGGGCCGGATCCGTGCCGCGTTCCTGAACGCCAGCCAGGCGCAGGCGTCCAGGGCCCGTTCTTCGTCCAGGGGCAGGAATTCGCCCAGGAGTGTTAATACCGCCTGGCTCTTGTCCGGGCCATCGGTTGCCGGGCCCAGCCCGGGAAGGGCTGCATGAAGGCGCGTCAGGATGCGGTCCGACACCGCCGCAAACGAGTAGGTCAGCAGGTCGTCGCTGCTGTCGAAGTAGTGCCGCACGGAGCCCACCGCGAGGCCGGCCTCCTCCGCCACCTCCCGCAGGGACGCACGTTCCAGGCCGTCCGTGGCGATGATCCTGCACACGGCGCCAACGATCTCCTGCCGCCGCTGCGCGGCGTCCACGATTTTCGGCACACTTGTTTTTAGCACGGGTGTGCGCCGAAACCGCGGCGGCACGTCGGGTGTGGGCTTAAACGCCGACGGCGGCCGCCCACCGGAATGGTGGG
>NZ_JBHTXX010000052.1:0-27307 GCF_042791415.1 Arthrobacter sp. NPDC056691 | reverse complement strand
CGGCCCCACAACAAACAACCAGCCCGCCGGACAGCACACCCCCCGGGCCCGCAGCCGTCTGCCCACTTGACAGAATCCGTCACATATTAGGATGGGCTCGTGACCGCCCCGCTGACCGTATCCGCCATCCAGTACGAGGCCCTGGGCGGCGGCATCGACGCCAACGTGCCTGAGCATGTGCGCCTCATTGAGGACGCCGACTCGCACGGTGCCAGGCTGGTGGTGTTTCCCGAGCTATCGCTCACGGGGTACGACCTGCCGCTGCTCCGCGGCGGGGACCAGCGGGGCGGCGACCACTCGGGCGGGGACCAGTGGGTGGCGCCCGGGGACCATCGGCTGGACCCCATCCGGGAGATCTGCCGCAGGACCGGGATCACCGCCGTCGTCGGGGCGCCCCTCCGGGAAGGGGACGGCACGCCGCGGCTCGCATCTCTGGCCGTCCACCCCAACGGCACGGAAGAAGCCGGCTTCAAGACGCACCTTCACGGCGACGAACAGGCACTGTTCGAAGCTGGGCCAGGCTACGAATCCCATGCAGGGCTTGTTGGCGGGCCTGCGCTTGAACTGGGCCGGGAACCGCTCCTGCTGGACGTGGACGGCTGGAAGATCGCACTGGCCATCTGCTTCGATGCTGCCCATCCGGCACACTCCGGTGGTGCCGCCGCGGCAGGAGCCGACGTGTATGCCGTCTCGGCGCTCTATACGCAGGAGGAAGGCCACCGGCTGGGGCTGCACCTCGGGGCCCGGGCCATGGACAACCGCATGTACGGCGTCCTTGCCAACCTCGGTGGCCGCACGCCGCTGGGACCGTCCTGCGGCCTGAGCGGTTTCTGGGGGCCGGACGGGCTGTCCATGCAGCAGGCGGGGAGTACCGGAACGGAAGTGGTTACCGCTGTGCTGCGGCGGGGTTCCCTGGATCGGTACCGCGGGTAGCGTCCGCGCCGGAATTTGACGATCATCACGCGGCGGCCATTGTCCTAACCTGCACGTGACAGGGTAACGTTTTTCCCATGGCAAACACTTCCGCGAACATTCCTGCCCTGGGCACCCTCCTGACCGCCATGGTCACCCCGTTCACCACTGACGGCAAGGTCGATTACCAGCAGGCCGCGGAACTGGCCAGCAAGCTCGTTGACGACGGTTGCGACGGCCTCGTCGTCACGGGAACCACCGGCGAGACGTCCACCCTCACCGACGAGGAAAACCTCGGAATGTTCCGCGCCGTGATGGAAGCTGTTGGCGGGCGTGCCGCCGTCATCGCCGGCACCGGCACCAACGACACCGCCCACTCCGTGCACCTGTCCCAGGAAGCCGCCAAGCTGGGCGTCGACGGCCTGCTGATCGTCACGCCCTACTACAACAAGCCCAGCCAGGCCGGCGTCCGGGCACACTTCGAGACGGTCGCCTCCGCCACGGACCTGCCCGTCATGCTCTACGACATCCCCGGACGGTCCTCCATCGAGATCGCCCCGGACACCATGATCCGGCTGGCGCAGCACCCCAACATCGTGGCCGTCAAGGACGCCAAGGCCGACTTCGCTGCGGCCACGCGCGTTCTGGCTGAGACCGATCTTGCCTTCTACTCCGGCGACGACGGCCTGACCCTGCAGTGGATGGCCCTGGGCGCCGTGGGCCTCGTGGGTGTCACCACGCACGTCGCCACCCGCCGCTTCCGGGAGCTCATCGACGCGGTCAACGCGAACGACCTCGGAACCGCCCGCAAGATCAACTTCGAGCTTGAGCCGGTAATACGCGCAACCATGACCCGTGTCCAGGGTGCCGTTGCAGCCAAACAAATTCTTAAATGGCAGGGAGTCCTGCCCAACTCGATTGTCCGCTTGCCCCTCGTGGAGCCGGACGAAGCCGAGATCGAAACCATCCGCGAGGACTTGGCGGAGGGAGGGCTGGTCTTTTCCTGACGGACTGAGACCGGCACTCTTCCGTCTGGAAAGAAGTGCATTATGACCCAAGTAGCCCTCCCCGGCCTCGTTACGCCTCCCCGCCTTCCCCAGGGCACCCTGCGGATTGTCCCGCTGGGCGGGCTGGGCGAAATCGGCCGGAACATGGCTGTGTTCGAAATCGACGGCAAGCTGCTGGTTGTCGACTGCGGTGTCCTCTTCCCCGAGGAAACCCAGCCCGGCGTTGACCTGATCCTGCCCGATTTCTCCTACATCGAGAACCGGATCGACGACATCGTCGCCGTGGTCCTCACGCACGGCCACGAGGACCACATCGGAGCCGTTCCGTACCTGCTGCGGCTCCGCAACGACATCCCGCTCGTTGGCTCCCAGCTGACCCTGGCACTGATTGAAGCCAAGCTGCAGGAACACCGGATCAGGCCCTACACGCTGTCCGTCACCGAGGGGCAGGTGGAGCAGTTCGGCCCGTTCCAGTGCGAGTTTGTGGCAGTCAACCACTCCATCCCGGACGCCCTGGCCGTCTTCATCCGCACAGCCGGCGGAACCGTGCTGCACACGGGCGACTTCAAGATGGACCAGCTGCCCCTCGACGGCCGCATCACCGATCTCCGGCACTTCGCCAAGCTGGGTGAAGAGGGCGTGGACCTGTTCATGTCCGACTCCACCAACGCCGACGTCCCGGGATTCACCACCGCGGAGAAGGAGATCGGCCCCACCCTGGACCGGCTCTTCGGCCAGGCCAGCAAGCGCATCATCGTGGCATCGTTCTCCTCGCATGTCCACCGCGTGCAGCAGGTCCTGGACGCGGCGGCCAAGCACGGCCGCAACGTCGCCTTCGTGGGACGTTCCATGGTGCGGAACATGGCCATCGCCGCCAAACTCGGCTACCTGCACGTGCCGGACGGCATCCTGGTGGACCTGAAGAACATCGACACGCTGCCGGACAACCGGGTGGTGCTGATGTCCACCGGATCCCAGGGTGAACCCATGGCCGCGCTGTCCCGCATGGCCAACGGCGACCACCGCGTGGTGGTGGGGGAAGGCGACACTGTCATCCTGGCGTCCAGCCTCATTCCCGGCAACGAGAACGCCGTCTTCCGCATCATCAACGGCCTGCTGAAGCTCGGCGCCGATGTGATCCACAAGGGCAACGCCAAGGTCCACGTCTCCGGCCATGCCGCGGCGGGGGAGCTGCTCTACTGCTACAACATCCTCGAGCCGCTCAACGCCATGCCGGTGCACGGCGAGACGCGCCACCTGATCGCCAACGGCAAGATCGCGGAGGAGTCGGGTGTTCCGGCGGCCAGCATCCTGCTTGCGGACAACGGCACCGTGATCGACCTGCGGGACCACCAGGCCGACATCGTCGGCCAGGTCGAGGTCGGCTTTGTGTACGTGGACGGCTCCAGCGTCGGCGAGATCACTGACGCGGACCTCAAGGACCGCCGCGTCCTGGGCGACGAAGGCTTCATCTCCATCATCACGGTCATCAACCGGGCCACCGGCAAGGTTGTCTCCGGACCCGAGATCCATGCCCGCGGCGTGGCCGAGGACGACTCGGTCTTCGACGACATCATTCCCAAGATCAACGCCGCGCTGGAGGAGGCCGTGCTCAGCAACGCCGACCACACCAACCACCAGCTGCAGCAGATCGTCCGCCGGGTCATCGGCACGTGGGTCAACCGCAAGCTGCGCCGGCGTCCCATGATCATCCCGGTGGTTCTGGAGGCCTGACCGGCGGTTCCGGCGGTTCCGGCGGTGCTGACCATCGCTGAACACAGCCCCCGAAGGCCCGGAAATCCGCGGTTCCGCGGCTGCGGTGGAGTACCGTGGCAGATATGGCCACTCGTACTTCCCCCGCGCCAAAACGTACCTCCAGCAGTAAAACGGGCGCATCCGCAGGCCGCAGCGGCTCCCCGGCGGCCAAATCCGGCCGGGCCGGATCGTCAGGCGGCAGCGCCCGCACGCGCCAGCTTCCCGCCGTCGAACACCGGCAGCCGTGGCTGCTGCGCGTTGCCGGCGGGGCCTGGCTGGGCATCGGCCACCTGGTGGGCGGGGGAGTGCGCCGCATCGGCCAGGACGTCAGCGACATCGCACCCGAAGACCGCCGCGACGGGGCTGCCCTGTTCAACCTGGCCCTGGCGGTCTTCATTGCCACGTTCGCCTGGTGGGGTTTCCGCGGCTGGTTCCCGGACGCTGTCTACGCCGTGATCAACGGCACGTTCGGCTGGATGTCGCTCATCCTGCCGCTCATGCTCTTCGTGTGCGCGTGCCGGCTGTTCCGGCAGCCTGTTGACGGACGCGGAAACAACCGCGTGGGGATCGGCTTCCTCATCATGACGTTCGCCGGCTGCGGCATCGCGCACATCGTGGGCGGCCAGCCGACCGTCAGCGAGGGCTTCGACGGGCTGCGGCAGGCCGGCGGCATGCTGGGATTCCTGGCAGCCTCCCCGCTGGCCGCCATTCACCCAGCCGTCCCGGTGGTCCTGTACGGACTGCTGGCGTTCGTGTCCGTGCTCATCGTCACGGCCACGCCGTTCGGTGCGATTCCGCGGCGGCTGCGCGGCGCCTATGAGCACCTTATGGGCATCGACCTTCAGGAGAACGACGGCGACTCCCACGACCGCAGCTATCTTTACGAAAACAGCCCTCCTGCCCCGAAGAAGAAGCGCAGGCGGCTCTTCGGCAAGGACGAGGACGCCGATCCCCGGCTGGAGGGCTACGTCGGAGACGAAGCCTTTGAGCATGCCGTAGTCGACGACGACGACCCGTCACCGGATGCTGGCGGCAAGGGAACCCCTGCCGTGGCCCCCGGAGTCCGGCGCCCCACCCAGGCGGAGATCGCCGTCGAGAAGATCAAGGCAGCCCAGGGGCTCGGCGCCAAGGGCGCCGACGCCGAGAACGCCACCGAAGCCATTCCGCTCGTGGTCCCTGGCATGGCCGGCTCCGCGAACGCACCCGGTGCCACTGCCGGTGCTGCCGTGCAGGTGCCGTCCAAGCCTGTGGCGCCTGCGCCGCTGCCCACCCCCATTCCGCAGCGCACTGAACAGCTGTCCCTCGCAGGCGACGTCACCTACACGCTGCCGTCGTCCGATGTGCTGACGCCCGGATCCGTTCCCAAGGAACGTACGGAAGCGAACGACGCCGTCGTGGCCGCCCTGACGGACACGCTCCAGCAGTTCAACGTGGATGCCTCCGTGACTGGCTTCAGCCGCGGCCCGACCGTGACCCGCTATGAGATCGAACTCGCGCCCGGCACGAAGGTTGAGCGGGTCACCGCCCTGTCCAAGAACATCTCCTACGCGGTCGCCTCGAGTGATGTGCGCATCCTCAGCCCCATCCCCGGCAAGTCCGCAATCGGCATCGAGATCCCCAACACGGACCGTGAGACAGTGTCGCTGGGCGACGTCCTGCGCAGCCAGAACGCCCGCCGCACGGACCATCCCATGGTCATGGGCGTCGGCAAGGACGTCGAAGGCGGCTACGTCGTGGCCAACCTGGCGAAAATGCCGCACCTGCTGGTGGCCGGTGCTACCGGTGCCGGTAAGTCCTCGTTCGTGAACTCCATGATCACGTCCCTCCTGATGCGCGCAACCCCCGATGAGGTCCGCATGGTCATGGTGGACCCCAAGCGCGTGGAACTTACCGCCTACGAGGGCGTGCCCCACCTCATCACGCCCATCATCACCAACCCCAAAAAGGCGGCCGAGGCGCTCCAGTGGGTGGTCCGAGAGATGGACGCCCGTTATGACGACCTCGCCAACTACGGCTTCAAGCACGTCGACGACTTCAATAAGGCGGTGCGTGCCGGCAAGGTCCAGCCGCCTGTCGACTCCAAGCGCGTCATCCGCCCCTACCCGTACCTCCTGGTGATCGTCGATGAGCTCGCCGACCTGATGATGGTGGCGCCGCGCGACGTCGAGGATTCCATCGTGCGCATCACGCAGCTGGCCCGCGCTGCCGGTATCCACCTGGTGCTCGCGACGCAGCGCCCGTCCGTTGACGTGGTCACCGGCCTGATCAAGGCCAATGTGCCCTCCCGCATGGCCTTCGCCACCTCCTCCGTCACCGACTCCCGCGTGGTCCTGGACCAGCCCGGTGCGGAGAAGCTGATCGGGCAGGGTGACGCCCTCTTCCTCCCGATGGGTGCCTCCAAGGCGATGCGTGTGCAGGGTGCCTGGGTCACGGAGTCGGAGATCCACAAGGTGGTCGAACACGTCAAGGGCCAACTCCAGGCCGTGTACCGTGACGACGTCGCACCCGAAGCGCAGAAGAAGCAGATCGACGACGACATCGGGGACGACCTCGAGGTCCTGCTGCAGGCCACGGAGCTGGTGGTCACCACCCAGTTCGGCTCGACGTCGATGCTGCAGCGCAAGCTCCGCGTCGGTTTCGCCAAGGCCGGCCGCCTCATGGACCTGCTCGAATCACGCGGCGTGGTTGGTCCGTCGGAAGGCTCCAAGGCACGCGACGTGCTGGTTAAGCCGGACGACCTCGCCGCCGTGCTGGCTGCGATGAAGGGCCAGGACGCGCCGGCTACGGCCGATTCGCAGACCGCCGCGCTCAGCGACAACGCCAACGCCAACATCGCCCAGGGCGGTTACGCGGAGGACCTTGTTGCCGCCGATCTGGACAACCGCACCCAGAGCATCGACTACTACGACGGCGCCGACAGTTCCGGGGACGACGAGGACGGCTCCGAGGACGCCTGGTCCCTCACCGGCCGGTAGTCCCAAGGTGATGAACAGGAAGCCGGCAGTGCCGAAGACGGTAGCCTAGAAGGGTGACTAGCACCGAAGCGACCGCGGCCGGCTCGAACAGCTCCGGGATCTGGAATCTTCCCAACATCCTCACGATGCTCCGCATTGTGCTGGTGCCGTTCTTCGTGTGGTTCCTCATCGCCGATGCCCCCGGCCTGCGCAGCGAATCCGGGGCCTGGCGCTGGGCAGGCGTGGCGGCGTTCGCCGTCGCGATTTACACGGACAAGCTCGACGGCGACATCGCCCGCAGCAGGGGACTGGTCACCGACTTCGGCAAGATCGCGGACCCAATCGCGGACAAGCTGCTGACCGGCTCCGCACTGGTCATGCTGTGCGTGCTGGGTGAGCTGCCATGGTGGATCACGATCGTGATCCTGGTCCGTGAGTGGGGCGTCACTGCGCTGCGGTTCTTCGTGATCCGCTACGGCGTCATCCCGGCATCACGCGGCGGCAAGCTAAAAACGGTGGTCCAGACCGTGGCGATCTTCCTCTACCTCCTTCCACTGGCATCCATCGCGCCGTGGTTGACCTGGGTGGCCTTCGCCGTGATGCTGGCAGCCGTGCTGATCACCGTCTGGACCGGCGTCGAGTACGTCGTTCAGGCACTGAAAGTCAGGGCGGAGGGTCTCCGGCGGCGCGCTGCCGGTCCGGGCCAGCAGGAAAACGAGGAGGGCCAGCCGTGACGAATCTGCACCGGATCGCCGGGGAGGCCGTCGCTGCGGCTGTGGGACGGGGCGTCACCGTCGCCACCGCGGAGTCACTGACCGCCGGTATGGTCGCCGCGGTACTGGCGGACACCCCTGGGGCGTCCGCCATGCTGCAGGGCGGCGTAGTCTCCTACAACAATGCCGTGAAGCGGGACGTTCTTGGCGTTCCACAGGAACTGCTGGACGCCGTCGGGTCGGTGGATGAAGCGGTGGCCGCGGCCATGGCGGAAGGCGCCCGGCGGGTCTGCGGCGCGGACCTCGCCGTTTCCACCACGGGTGTGGCCGGGCCCGACGCGCATGACGGCAAGGCCGTGGGAACGGTGTTCGTCGGCGTCGCCACCGCTGCCGGCGTGCAGACCTTTCCCTATAACTTCCAAGGCACCCGGGCAGAGATCCGCGGGCTCGCCTGTGGCGCTGCCTTGGAACGTCTTCACGAGGCCCTGGCTGCGTTAAGCTGAGTTTCCGGCTTCGCTGACCTGGCTCCGTGACTGCGCTAAGCTACCCGGAGTAAGGTTGCCGGGAACAAAAAGCGAGTCCGAATAGTTGTCACATTGTGTCGCCTCTGCCTGAGGGAGGCGCCTAGGATGAAGAGAACATATGCGGTTTACGTCACAGTGAACCGGAACCATGAGGGAGCAAGGCGATACAGATGGTAAAGCAGCCCGTGTCCGTAAACGGCGTTGTCCGCTGGAAGGACGTGGGCCTCGCCGATCAGGCCAAGAGCGAACAGAAGGAGCGCAAGATGGTTGTACTTCGTCACGAAATCGGTGATGTACTGCGCGATGTCCGCCAGCGTCAAGGGCGCACCCTCCGCGAAGTCTCGCACAGCGCCCGGGTCTCCCTGGGTTACCTGAGTGAAGTGGAACGCGGCCAGAAGGAAGCTTCCTCGGAACTCCTGTCCTCGATCTGTTCGGCGCTGGATGTCCCGCTTTCCAGCATGCTCCGTGAAGTCAGCGACCGCGTGGCTGTCGCCGAAGGCGTTGCCGTGCCGGACACCGTCCCGCAGGAATTCTCCCAGCGTTACGGCCGGGACCTTGAGCGCGACCTGAGCAGCGAGCTTAACAACGAGCTCGCCACGGAAATGCTTTCCGGGGCCCGTTAACAGAAGGGCGCCCGGTAACGGAATCCGGTAACCCGGACCAGATAACTGCAGCGAAGGCCTCCGGCATTGTGCCGGAGGCCTTTGCTGTGCCCTGAAATTTGTCGTGCCCTGAAATTTACTGCTAGGAGGCGCTGTCCTTGGGGAATCCGTCGCGCTCGTAGGTGGCGTTGAGCTTGGCCATGTAGGCGGCCAGCGTCTCGAGGTCCTCCACCGGCCATTCGCCCAGACGCTCCCGGAACACCTGCCGCCGGGCGTCCTGCACCTGGTGCATCCTCTCTTCGCCTTCGGCGGTGAGCCGGATCGTTTGCGCCCGGCCGTCCAGCGGGTCGGCCTCCTTGAGCACCAGGCCAATGCTTTCAAGGAAGGCGATCTGCCTGCTGACGGAGGGCTTGCCGACGCCGATGCAGGATGCGAGCTCGGTGAGCCGGATGGGGCCGTTCTTGCGGATCACGGTCAGCAGCCCGTAGGCGGCGGGCTCCATATCCGGATGGACTTCGCGCGACAGCTGCTGCGACACCGAACGGGCCCGTCGCCAGAAAATGCTGATCTGATGCTCCACGTTGGTCAGTGCCGTATCAAGAGTGTCCTCGAAGGGGGCAGCGGCTCCGGGGGCTTCAGCGGGGTTGCTCATGGCAACCATTCTAGAGTCAGCGTCCGTGAGAGACTGTATTGAGTGAGGATTAGTGATTTCTGGCGGCTGATGGACGATGAATTCGGGGCCGGCTACTCGCGCGTGCTGGGCGGTTCCCTCGTCCTCGCCGGCGTCGGCGGCCGGACTGCGGACCAGGCCCTCGCAGCTGGCGTCAGTCCGCGCGACATCTGGCTCGCGGTGTGCGATGTGCAGGACGTCCCCGACGAGCGCCGCCTCGGCCGCGATATCAAGCCCCGGAAGAACGGGCCGGACCTGGTCTGAAGCGTTCCCTGCCCGGCCTGGGAAGCTGCTGACACGCCGACCGATTGTTCGAATATCTGTTCGGGTGCGACTATGCTTTTTGGCAGCGGGTTATCCACATACGCACACCCGCCCGGTAAGAATGTCAGCGGGTGGCGCTAGCGTCGGTGATGACAGACAAAGGGCCGCAGAGGCCCCTCCACAGCGAGAAAGCATTAGAGGTGTGAACCATGGCGGCAGCCCCGGATCGTGAAAAAGCGCTTGAAGCAGCGCTCGCGCAGATTGACAAGCAGTTCGGCAAGGGATCGATCATGCGGCTGGGCGACGAGACGCGCGCTCCCATTGAGGTCATCCCCACCGGCTCCATCGCGCTGGATGTCGCACTGGGAATCGGAGGTCTCCCGCGCGGACGCGTCGTGGAAATCTACGGCCCGGAATCGTCGGGTAAGACCACCGTGGCCCTGCATGCCGTGGCGAACGCCCAGCGCGCCGGCGGCATCGCCGCGTTCATCGACGCCGAACACGCCCTCGACCCCGAGTACGCCGCCAAGCTCGGCGTGGACACGGACGCCCTGCTGGTCTCCCAGCCGGACACCGGTGAGCAGGCGCTGGAGATCATGGACATGCTGGTGGGCTCCGGCTCGCTGGACATCGTGGTCATCGACTCCGTGGCAGCCCTGGTGCCGCGCGCGGAAATCGAAGGCGACATGGGCGACAGCCACGTCGGCCTGCAGGCACGCCTCATGAGCCAGGCCCTGCGAAAGATCACCGGCCGGCTGAGCCAGACCAAGACCACCGCCATCTTCATCAACCAGCTGCGCGAGAAGATCGGTGTGTTCTTCGGCTCGCCGGAAACCACCACCGGTGGTAAGGCGCTGAAGTTCTACGCGTCCGTGCGTATCGACGTCCGCCGCATCCAGACCCTGAAGGAAGGTGCCGATTCCGTCGGTAACCGCACCAAGGCCAAGATCGTCAAGAACAAGATGGCCCCGCCCTTCAAGATCGCCGAATTCGACATCATCTACGGCCAGGGCATCTCCCGCGAGGGCGGCATCATCGACATGGGCGTGGAGCACGGCATCATCAAGAAGTCCGGTTCGTGGTTCACCTACGACGGCGACCAGCTCGGCCAGGGCATGGAGAACTCGCGCCGCTTCCTGCGCGACAACCCCGAACTCGCCGCGGAACTGGAACGGCTCATCAAGGAAAAGCTCGGCGTGGGAACCAAGCCCGCCGCCGATGCCGAAGCCTCACCGAAGCTGAAGGCCGTTGACGGTTTCTAGCAAACGCCGGTCCTCTCCGGCCTTCGCCAAGGCCGGAGAGGACCGCCAAGCAGGACCCGGTCCGGTAGCCGAAGAGGACCGGGACGCAGATCCCGCGTCGGTGGCGCGCGCCATCGTGCTGCGCCAGCTGACGGCATCGCCCAAGAGCCGGCTGCAGCTTGAACGCAAGCTGGCTGAGCGCAACGTTCCGGAGGACGTCGCCGCGGCCGTGCTGGACCGCTTCGAAGAGGTCCGGCTCGTTGACGACGCCGAATTCGCGGATATGTGGGTGCGGAGCCGGTCCCAGTCGCGCAGGCTGGCCAAGGGAGCCCTGCGCCGGGAACTCGCGGACAAGGGCATTGACGGTGACACGGCTGACTCGGCCCTGGAACAGCTGAGCGACGAGGAGGAGGAAGCCGCCGCGCGCCATCTCGTGGAACGCAAGCTGCGGCCCGGGACAGACCTGTCCGACCGGGCGGAACGGGACAAGACCACGCGTCGGCTCGCGTCCATGCTCGCCCGCAAGGGGTACCAGCCCTCGCAGGCGTTCCGGATCGTTGCCGAGGTCCTGGACGCTGGAGCCGGAGGTGCCGCGGCCGCCGAGCACACCTACGAGGACCATGCCGACGCCAGCGCTCACTGGGAGTGAGCGCAGCCGGTACCCTTAATGGGTGAGTCTGACCTACCCTTCCCCCGCAAACGGCACCGAAAACGAATCAGCTGGTGACCCCGCTGTGCACCGGACCTACCAGGTGCGCACTTTTGGCTGCCAGATGAACGTTCACGACTCCGAGCGCATGGCGGGGTTGCTGGAGGCCGCCGGTTACGTGCCGGCGGACGGTGCCCAGGCCGACGTCGTGGTCTTCAACACCTGCGCGGTGCGGGAAAACGCGGACAACAAGCTCTACGGCAACCTCGGCCAGCTGGCGCCGATCAAGGCAGCCAACCCGGGGATGCAGATCGCTGTGGGCGGCTGCCTCGCCCAGAAGGACCGCGAAACCATCCTGAAGAAGGCGCCCTGGGTCGATGCGGTCTTCGGCACGCACAACGTCGGCGCCCTGCCCGCCCTCCTGGACCGGGCGCGCCACAACAGCGAGGCGCAGCTCGAGATCCTCGAGTCGCTGGACGTCTTCCCGTCCACGCTGCCCACCAAGCGCGACTCGGTCTATTCGGGCTGGGTGTCCATTTCGGTCGGCTGCAACAACACCTGCACCTTCTGCATCGTCCCTGCCCTCCGCGGCAAGGAAAAGGACCGCCGGCCCGGGGAAATCCTCGCCGAGGTCCAGGCCCTGGTGGACGACGGCGCCATCGAAGTGACGCTCCTCGGCCAGAACGTGAACTCGTACGGGGTGGAGTTCGGCGACCGCCAGGCCTTCTCCAAGCTGCTGCGCGCCTGCGGTGAGATCCCGGGCCTCGAACGGGTGCGCTTCACTAGCCCGCACCCGGCTGCGTTCACCGATGACGTCATCGACGCCATGGCGGAGACGCCCAATGTCATGCCGCAGCTGCACATGCCGCTCCAGTCGGGGTCGGACAGGGTGCTGCGGGACATGAAGCGTTCCTACCGGTCGGCGAAGTTCCTTGGGATCCTGGACAAGGTCCGCGCCAAGATGCCGCATGCCGCGATCTCCACGGACATAATCGTCGGTTTCCCGGGGGAGACGGAGGAGGACTTCCAGGCGACCCTGGACGTCGTCGAAAAGTCACGCTTCGCCACGGCGTTCACCTTCCAGTACTCCAAGCGGCCCGGCACGCCTGCCGCGGACCTGCCGGACCAACTGCCGAAGGCGGTGGTGCAGGAGCGCTTTGAGCGCCTGACCGCGCTCCAGGACCGCATCGCCGCGGAGGAGAACGCCAAGCAGCTGGGACGCCGCGTCGAGGTGATGGTCACCGCCCACTCCGGCCGCAAGTCCGAGGAAACCCATCGACTCTCGGGCCGTTCGCAGGACCAGCGCCTGGTCCACTTCACAGTCCCCGAAGGCGCTCCTGCCCCGCGTCCCGGGGACCTGGTGACCGTCACAATTACCGAAGCGGCTGCCTTCCACCTGGTCGCCGATCCGGCCACCGCAGCCGACTACTCACTGCGCCGGTCCCGCGCCGGCGATGCCTGGGACAGGGCACAGGCTGACTCCTGCGGCGCGCCGGCACCCGGTGCTGCAGCGGGCAGGACCGGCGTGTCGCTTGGCATGCCCGCGCTCCCGGTGCGGAGCCGCTGACCCGGTGGCGGGCCAGCCCCCCGTCATAGCGGTCGTCGGACCCACCGGATCAGGGAAGTCCGACCTCGCCGTCGAACTTGCCCTGGCCTTGGACGGCGAGGTGATCAATGCCGACGCCATGCAGTTCTACCGCGGCATGGACATCGGCACCGCCAAAGTCACGGAAGCCGAACAACGGGGCGTGCGGCACCACCTGCTGGACATCCTGGACGTGACGCAGGAGGCGTCGGTGTCCGACTTCCAGCAGCAGGCGCGGGACGCCATCGCCGACATCCACGGCCGGGGCAAACGCGCCGTCCTGGCGGGCGGGTCGGGCCTGTACGTCCGCGCCGCACTGGACGTGCTGGATTTTCCGGGAACCGATCCGGCAATCCGCGCCCGGCTCGAAATGCAGAACGCCGAGGCAGGGACCGCGGTGCTGCTGGACCGGCTCGGGGCGGTGGATCCCGTCTCCGCCGGGCGCCTCGGCGACGCCCGCCGCATCATTCGGGCGCTGGAGGTGTTCGAGCTGACGGGACGCCCTTTCAGCTCCTTCATGCCAACCCGCGAGTACCACCAGCCGGCCGTCCAGGTCGGGCTGGAAGTGGACCGTGAGCAGTTGCGGGACCGGCTCGCCGTCCGCGTGCACCGGATGGTGGAGCGGGGGCTGCTGGCGGAAGTCGAACGGCTGGACGCCCGGGGCCTGCGCCGCGGAAAGACCGCACCGCGTGCCCTGGGCTACGCCCAGTTCCTCAAAGTGCTCGACGGCGAAGCGGACGTGGCGCAGGCAGCCGAAGAAACGATCGTGGCCACCAGGCAGTTCGCCCGCCGGCAGCTGACGTGGTTCCGGGCCGATCCCCGCATCAGCTGGCTGGACTGGCAGGACCCTGAGCTGGCTGCAAAGGCCGTCGGCCTCTGCCGCTGAGCCCGCACCCAGCACGAAGAAAACCCTGTGACCCTCGCCGTTGCCACCACGCCAAAGCGCTCCTCGCGGGCGGACCCTCTCTGTTGCGATCGCCTCGCTGCTCGGGGGACGCTGTTCTGGGCCGGCAACCACATTGTTGGGGCCGGCGCGGTGGAGAGCATCGACCCTCTCAGCCTGGTCCTGCTGCGCTGGTCGCTCGCCCTGGTTCCGCTGCTGGCCATCGCCCAGCTGGTGGAGCGCCCGCAATGGCGTCAGGTGCTGGCCGGCTGGCCATGGCTGATCGCACTGAGTGCGTTCGGGTTGCTGGGCCACCCTTATACTTTTGCGCAGCTATCGTGCGGTGTGATTTTCGTCGCCGGTATCCTCCTGACCAGCGCCGGCGGTCCGCGCGGAGGATCCCAGCCGTTTTTCTGGCGCCGCCGGCGGGCGGGTAACCTTGAACCATGAATGAAACCCTTTCCGAAACAGCCCGGCCCGCCGCCCCAGCCCCGGGCTCTACGCTGAGCGGACTGCGGTTCTCCAAGGGCCATGGAACGGGCAACGACTTTGTCCTCGTCGCTGACCCTGAGGGCGTGCACGCCATCTCCCCGGAGCAGGTCGCCCAGCTGTGCGACCGCCATCGCGGCATCGGCGGTGACGGCCTCATTCGCGCCGTCCCGTCCCGTCTCATTGACGAGGGCCGGCAGCTTCTCGCCGAAAACCCCGACGCCGAGTGGTTCATGGATTACCGAAACGGTGACGGTTCCCTGTCGGAGATGTGCGGCAACGGCGTGCGCGTGTTCGTCCACTTCCTCCTGGCCGAAGGCCTGGCTGCGCTGCCCGCCGGCGGCTCGCTGACCATCGGCACCCGTGGCGGCGTCAAGACCATTGTCCGCACGGGTGACGGCTACGCCGTCGACATGGGCCCCTGGGAGTTCATCTTCCCGGATGAGGCAGCGGCACGCGCCATGGATTCGCTGGTCAGCGCAGACGGACTCGAGGTGCCGCGGCCGGCGCTGTCCGTCAGCATGGGCAACCCCCACACGGTCGTCGCGCTTGCCGAGCTGTCCGAGCTCCGGGACACCCGGCTCTTCACTGCCCCGCACGTCGACCCGACTCCCGCGAACGGCACCAACGTCGAGTTTGTTGTCCCCGCGGAGCCGCTGGTGCATGACGGCGTGGGCACCGTGACCATGCGGGTCCACGAACGCGGTGTTGGTGAAACGCAGTCCTGCGGTACCGGAGCGTGCGCGGCGGCGGTGGCCATCCGCCACTGGGCCGGGCAGGGCGCCCCGGACGCCTGGCAGGTAAAGGTGCCGGGCGGCGTCGTGGGCGTGAAGTTCTTCACCGTCGCCGGCGGCCGCGAGCATGTTGAACTCAGCGGCCCGGCAACGATCGTTGCTACCGGGACGCTTTCCTGACCCGCAGGATCCTGAACGACTTGGACGTGCTTTCCCGCGTCACCGTGAAGGAATCATCCAGCACCTCCGCCAGCCAGCGCTGAAGCGAATCCGAGCCCAGGTTCTTCTGCACCACCAGCCACGCCGACCCGCCTGGCGCCAGCCTCGGCAGCCACATCTGCAGGAGGGAGTGCAGTTCATCCTTGCCGATCCGGATCGGGGGATTGGACCAGATGGTGTCGAAGCGGATTTCGGGGTCCACGCCCTCCGGCGTGCTGGCCACGACGTTGTTCAGTCCAAGCAGTTCGGCGTTCCCGTTCGTGAGCGCAATGCAGCGTTCGTTGACGTCCACCGCATAGACCCGGGCGTGCGGTGCCCGCAGCGCCATGGTCAGAGCGATGGGTCCCCAGCCGCAGCCGATATCGAGCAGGTTTCCCTGCGGCGCAGGTGCGGGAACCTCGGCCAGCAGGACGGCGGTCCCCTTGTCGATGCCGTCCGGGCTGAAGATGCCTGACGAGGTCTGCAGCTTCCGCGTTTCACCGGCCAGTTCCACTGTGAGGGGCTTGCGGGTGAACGGCCCCGCAGGTGAGGCGCTGAAATAGTGGGCAGACTCCATAACTGGCCAGATTAGTGGGCCGCCCGCCCGATGGGAAACCGGCTAGCTGCGAAATCCGGTGCTGCGGTTCTGCTATCCTTGAACGCATGTTCCTGATTTTTGAGTAGCCGGCTTTCTTTGCCCGCGGCCTTCGGCCGCCGGTACCGGCCCGGGGCTCCCTTCCGACGCGATGCAGGCTAACCGCCTTCCGCCGGAGCGCAGTTGCAAACACGGCGCAACTGCAAACACAGCGCAGCTGGATGCACGCAGGGCAGCCCAAAACAGCACTCGATCAGTCCACTTCCCGCCGGCCCAGCATGTCCGCTGCCGGCATGTCAGGAGCACCTCCATGACCCCTCGCAGTCAGCCCAGCGCGAATACCGCAGCCAAGGGCGGCAATCAGCACTATTCTGAAGATGCAGAACCTTCAAAGGAGACCATGACCAATCAGCATAATTCCGGATCCGAGCCAGCAGCCCAGGACATGAGTCCCGAGGAGATCCAGGCTGTCATCGACCGGATCCTCGCCAAGGATGTCCCGGCCAGGAACGCAGCCGCAGCCGACGGCAGCCGCGCCGACAGCAAGGGTGTCCTGGGCAAGGCGCAGGCCATCTCGCAGCTCGCCGAAGAGCACAGCACGTTCGACGGCGACCAGCAGGACCTCGAGGAACGCCGGGCACTGCGACGCACGGCCGGGCTGTCCACCGAACTCGAAGACGTCACCGAGGTTGAATACCGCCAGCTGCGCCTGGAACGCGTTGTTCTCGCCGGCCTCTGGAGCGAAGGCACGCTGGCTGACGCCGAGAACTCGTTGCGTGAACTCGCCGCGCTGGCCGAAACGGCGGGCTCGGAAGTCCTCGACGGCCTGGTCCAGCGGCGGGCCAAGCCGGACCCCGGTACCTTCCTCGGGGCGGGCAAAGCGTTGGAGCTCAAGGACGTCGTCATGTCCACCGGCGCCGACACCGTCGTAGTGGACGCGGAGCTTGCCCCGTCCCAACGGCGCGGCCTTGAAGACATCGTCAAGGTGAAGGTCATCGACCGAACGGCCCTCATCCTGGACATCTTCGCCCAGCACGCCAAGAGCCGCGAGGGCAAGGCCCAGGTGGAGCTGGCACAGCTCGAATACCTCCTCCCGCGCCTCCGCGGCTGGGGTGAATCAATGTCCCGCCAGGCCGGTGGCCAGGTGGGCGGCGCAGGTGCCGGCATGGGCTCGCGTGGTCCCGGTGAAACCAAGATCGAACTGGACCGGCGGAGGATCCGCACCCGGATGGCCAAGCTGCGGCGCGAGATCGCCGCGATGAAGCCGGCCCGGGAGACCAAACGGGCCAACCGCCGTCGTAATGAAGTCCCGTCAGTGGCAATTGCCGGATACACCAACGCAGGCAAGTCCTCGCTGCTGAACCGACTTACCGACGCCGGCGTCCTCGTCGAGAACGCACTGTTCGCCACCCTGGACCCCACTGTCCGCAAGGCCGAGACCTCGGACGGGGTAGGCTACACGCTGGCCGATACCGTGGGCTTCGTCCGGTCCCTTCCCACCCAGCTGGTGGAGGCCTTCCGCTCCACCTTGGAGGAAGTGGCGGATGCAGACCTGATCCTGCACGTAGTGGACGTGTCCCACCCTGACCCGGAGGGCCAGATCGCCGCGGTGCGCTCGGTGTTCGCCGAAGTGGATGCCCGCAAGGTGCCTGAGATCATCGTCCTGAACAAGGCCGACGCCGCCGACCCGTTTGTGGTGGAGCGGCTCAAGCAGCGCGAACCGCGGCATGTGGTGGTTTCGGCACGCACAGGGGAGGGCATCGCCGAGCTGCTCACGGCCATCAGCGAGTCCATCCCGCGGCCCAACGTCAAGATGCAGCTCCTGGTCCCGTACCACCGCGGCGATCTCATCAGCAAGCTGCATGACTCCGACGCCGAGATCCTGAGCCTGGATCACGAGGAGGGCGGCACCCGCGCCGTGGTCATGGTCCGGGAAGGCCTCGCGGCTGAACTGGAATCCTTCAGCACCAATGACTGACGGGGCGCCCGCCGCTGGTGCCGCGGCCACGGCCGGTGAGCAGCATGTGCTTGACCTGCTCGACCGTGCCGTGGCGGGCATGGGCGGCCAAAGCCGCACCGGCCAGCACGAGATGGCCCGTCAGGTGGCGCGCGCCATAGAAACGGGCGACCACCTGCTGGTGCAGGCCGGCACGGGAACCGGCAAGTCGCTGGCCTACCTGGTCCCGCTCATCGCGCACTCGCTCGAGAGCAACAAGCCTGCGCTCGTTTCCACTGCCACCCTCGCGCTGCAGACCCAGATCGTGGGACGGGACCTTCCCCGGCTGCTGGAAAGCCTCAAACCGGCACTCGACCGGCCTGTGAAGATTGCGCTGGTCAAGGGCCGCGCCAACTACGTCTGCAGGCACAAGCTTGAGGGCGGCTTTCCCTCCGAGGAACCCTCCGAGGGACAGCTCTTCTCGCTGGGCGAGGACACCAGCGTCCCGCACTTCGCCGCGTCGGTGGGCGGCCCCTCGTCGCAGCTTGGCAAGGAGGTGGTCCGGCTCCGCGAATGGGCGGAGCAGACCACCACGGGCGACCGTGACGAGCTGCTTCCCGGTGTCACGGACCGGGCCTGGCGGCAGGTGTCCGTCACGTCCATGGAATGTCTCGGTTCGCAGAAGTGTCCCCTCGCTGAAGAGTGCTTCAGTGAGCTTGCCCGCCATAACGCCACGGAAGCCGACGTCGTGGTGACCAACCACGCCATGCTGGCCGTCAGTGCCTTCGAAGGCCTGGCCGTGCTGCCGGAGTACGACGTCGTGGTGGTGGACGAGGCCCACGAACTCCAGGACCGGGTGACCGGCGCCGTTTCAGGGCAGCTGTCGGTGGCCATGGTCCACGCGGCTGCGTCCGGCGCCCGCAAGCACACTGGCATTACCGTTGACGCGCTCAACACTGCTGCGGCCAACCTCGAGGTGGCTCTCGCCGGCGTTCCCAGCGGCCTGCTTCCCAACGGCCTGAACGACGAGCAGCTGGACTGTGTGGACCAGCTTCGTGAGGCCTGCCGGGCCGCGCTGTCGGATTCCAAGGGGGACAGCAATACAACGGCCGACGGCGGACGGCAGCTCGCGCGTTCCCGCCTGCTGGTGATTTTGGAGCTTTGCGAACGGCTCGTCGCCGCGCGGGAAAACCGGGAGGTCGTCTGGTTCTCCCGGAACAGCACGTTTGATCCGCAGCAGGGATATTCGGCGCCCGACGAGACTGCCCCTGCGCTGGTCAACATCGCCCCGCTGAGTGTGGCGGGCCGGCTCCGGGAAGGACTGTTCGCCGGGCACACCGTGGTGCTGACGTCGGCCACACTGGCCATCGGCTCTGCCTTCGAGCCCGCGGCCGGCGGGCTGGGCCTGGTGGGGGACGGCGCACCGAGCTGGACCGGCGTCGACGTGGGGTCGCCCTTCGACTACCCCCGTCAGGGCATCCTGTACGTGGCAGGCCACCTGCCAAAGCCGGGTCGCGGCACTTCGCCGGAGGCGCTGGACGAACTCGAATCACTCATCCGTGCCTCCGGCGGGGGAGCGCTATGCCTGTTCTCCTCACGGCGGGCCGCCGAGGAAGCGGCCGACGCCCTCCGCACCCGGCTGGATGTCAGCATCCTTTGTCAGGGTGAATCCACCATGACTGCCCTGGTGAAGCAGTTTGCCGACGAGCCCGATACCTGCCTGTTCGGGACGATGTCGCTGTGGCAGGGGGTCGACGTGCCGGGAGGATCATGCCGCCTGGTGGTCATCGACAGGATTCCCTTCCCGCGCCCCGACGACCCGCTGATGACCGCACGGTCCCGGGCCGTTGCCCAGGCCGGCGGCAACGGCTTCATGTCCGTATCCGCCACGCACGCGGCGATCAGGCTTGCCCAGGGGGCGGGACGGCTCATCCGGTCCACGTCTGACAAGGGCGTGGTGGCGGTGCTGGATTCCCGGCTGTCCACGGAACGCTATGGCGGGTTCCTGCGGGCCGCACTGCCGCCGTTCTGGCCGACGACAGACCGGAAGACTGCCGTGGCGGCCCTCGAAAGGCTCGCCGGCGCGCAGGCATAAGGACGCCCCGGGCTGTAGCAGCCCGGGGCAGAACGTTTTGTGCCGACAAGCCCCAGCTGCTACAGCGAGCGGAGCACGGAAACCACCTTGCCCATGACCACGGCGTGGTCGCCGAGGATGGGTTCGTACTGCGTGTTCTGCGGAAGCAGCCAGGTGTGGCCGTCCCGCTGCCGGAAGGTCTTGACCGTGGCTTCGTCATCGAGCAGCGCCGCGACGATGTCACCATTAACCGCATCGCTTTGCCGCCGGACCACAACCCAGTCTCCGTCGCAGATGGCGGCGTCCACCATGGAGTCGCCGGCGACCTTGAGCATGAAGAGTTCACCGTGGCCCACCAGCTGGCGGGGCAGCGGCATCAGGTCCTCCACCATCTGGTCCGCCAGGATGGGGCCGCCGGCGGCGATCCGGCCGACCAGCGGGACCATGGCGGTGTCCATCGCGCTGGGCAGTTCGGACACGGAGCCGCCTGCCGTGCCCACCGCCGGGGCCTTGTCCGCGCCGCCGGATTTGGCCGTCCCTGCATCCAGGGTCAGCGGCATGAGGACCTCCATGGCGCGCGGTCGTTTGGGGTCCCGCCGCAGGTAGCCAAGCTTTTCCAGCTGGGAGAGCTGATGGGTCACGCTGGACAGGCTGGCAAGGCCAACGGTGTCGCCGATTTCCCGCATCGACGGCGGGTAGCCGTTCTCGTTGACCGAGCGCTGGATGGTTTCCAGGATCTTCTTCTGGCGGAGCGTAAGTCCCTTGGGGGTCCGCTGAGACCGCGGGCTGCGCTGGGGAGCCTTGCCGTCAGAGGCCTGTGCTGCCATGTTCGCCAACGCCTTTCCGTTCCTCCCGGCCGCGCTAGCTGGTGGCCGGGAACTTCCGGCCTGAAAAATGTCAGACCCTGCTGATCAACTGCAGATGTGGTTGTTCTGTGATTTCCAACGTAGGCCAGCCATAGGGCTTTTTCAAACATTTGTTCTAGCGAGTCTCGACTTAATTCGTTGATAGGTGCTAAAACTAGGAAAAGCAAAGTTCGAACATGTGTTCTAGTGAGGGCGGTTTTTCAGCCCGATGTTCGAACTGTCTATTCGAACGCGAGGCAGTACAACTTGGTCCAGGAGGGCTCACGCCATGTCAGCTTCAACAGCAATAACCCAGTCCCGCGGAGTGTCCCGGCCCGGTAAGCCGCCGCGCCTTCGCCTCACCCGCCGCGGCCGGATTGTCCTCATCGGGCTGCCGCTTGTCATGCTCGCCGCCGTGCTCCTGTCGCTGACCGGGCTCCTCAACTCGCCGGCCAAAGCAGCGGACAGTGCCAGCGGCCTGTCTGTCACGCCGACGGTTTCGGTCACGGTGCAGCCCGGCGAATCACTCTGGGCCATCGCCGGAAAAGTCGATCCGGACCGCGATCCCCGCGACGTCATTGCGGACATCGTCCAGCTCAACGACCTTCAGGCCGGGAAGGTCATGCCCGGGCAGCAGCTGTTTGTGCCCAACAAATAACTTGTGCCAACAAATAACGCCGGCAAATAGTACCGGCGCGCGGTTCCGTGGGCTTCGGGACCGTCACAGTTTCCGGCCAGCCCTCCGGGTTACTTAAACTGTCTAGGTGACTGACCAGCTTGAGCGACTGAACCGACTGCCCCTGCGGACCAACCTGAGGGGGCTGTCCCCTTACGGGGCCCCGCAGCTTGACGTTCCGATCCTGCTCAACGTCAACGAGAACACTCATGGTGTGCCCGCCGACGTGCAGGCGGCCATTGCCGCGGCCGTAAGCGAGGCCGCCACGGGACTCAACCGCTACCCCGACCGCGAATTCACCGAACTCCGGGAAGCGCTGGCGGAATACCTCGGCCACGGACTCAGTGCGGACAATCTCTGGGCAGCCAACGGCTCCAATGAGGTCCTCCAGCAGATCCTCCAGGCCTTCGGCGGCCCGGGTCGCTCGCTCCTGAGCTTCCCGCCGACGTACTCGATGTACCCGCTCCTCGCCAGCGGCACGGATACCGCCTACATTGCCGGCAAGCGCGCCGAAGATTACGGACTCAGCGCCGAGTCGGCCGCACGCCAGGTGCGCGAACTCCAGCCGAACATCGTCTTTCTGTGCTCGCCCAACAACCCCACCGGCACCGGCCTGGGCCTGGATGTGGTGGAAGCCGTCTACGAGGCGGGCGAGGCCAGCCAGGCGATCGTCGTCGTGGACGAGGCCTACCACGAGTTCGCGCACGACGGCACGCCCAGCGCCCTCACCCTGCTGCCCGGCCGGGAGCGGCTCATCGTCTCCCGGACCATGAGCAAGGCGTTCGCCCTGGCCGGCGCCCGCCTCGGTTACATGGCCGCGGCCCCGGAGGTGACCGACGCCCTCCGGCTGGTGCGCCTGCCCTACCACCTCTCGGCCGTCACGCAGGCAACCGCCCTCGCGGCGCTGCGGCACCGCGAGGCGCTCATGGCCGACGTCGAGGACATCAAGCGCCAGCGCGACCGGATTGTCGCAGAGTTGACGCGGATGGGGCTGCGGCCGGCGGCGTCCGACTCCAACTACGTTTTCTTCGGCGGGCTGGAGAAACCCCACGGGGTCTGGCAGGAACTGCTCGACGCGGGGGTGCTCGTCCGGGACGTCGGCATCGCCGGCCACCTGCGGGTCACCGCCGGCACTGAGACGGAAACCACAGCCTTCCTGGAAGCGCTCGAAAGCATCCTGGCCCGGCAAGCCGCACTTCCGGCCTAAACTTGACCATGGACCAGGTCAGGTCCGCCCCCATCCTTCGTCAAAGGACATCTATCACCATGAGCGACACCGGAATCAAGGCTGCCGAGGCACGGACTGCACGCATGGAGCGTGCCACCAGCGAATCTTCCGTGCTGGTGGAGATCAACCTCGACGGCACCGGAGTGTCGGACATCAGCACCTCGGTCCCGTTCTACGACCACATGCTGACGGCGCTGTGCAAGCACTCGCTCATCGACATGACGGTGAAGGCCACCGGCGACACCCACATTGACGTCCACCACACCGTCGAGGACGTTGCCATCACGTTCGGCGAGGTGCTGCGCACCGCGCTCGGCAACAAGGCAGGCATCCGCCGCTTCGGCGAGGCCACGGTCCCCCTGGACGAGGCCCTTGCACACGCCGTCGTTGACGTCTCCGGCCGGCCGTACCTGGTGCACGGCGGCGAGCCCGCCGGGCAGGAGTACCACCTGATCGGCGGCCACTTCACGGGATCGCTGACCCGGCACGTTTTCGAGGCCATCACGCTGCACGCCGGCATCTGCCTGCACATGAACGTCATCGCCGGCCGGGACCCGCACCACATCGTGGAAGCCCAGTTTAAGGCTTTCGCCCGGGCTCTCCGTGCTGCCGTCGAGCCGGACCCCCGCGTCGAAGGCATTCCGTCCACCAAGGGAGCACTGTGACCGGCAAAGTATTGCGCGAGGGCGCGATCATCGACCCCTCGGCCACGCTGAAGCCGGCCTCTCCGGAGGGCAAGCCCACCGTCACCGTCCTGGATTACGGCTCCGGCAATGTCCGTTCGGCCGTGCGTGCCCTGGAACGCGCCGGTGCCGAGGTCATCCTGAGCTCCAAGCCCGAGGATGTGCTGAACGCCGACGGGCTGGTCGTCCCCGGTGTCGGCGCCTTCGAAACCGTCATGCGGGAGCTCAAGGCCGTGGATGGCATCCGGATGATCGGCCGCCGCGTAGCCGGCGGACGTCCCGTCCTCGGCATCTGCGTCGGCCTGCAGGTGCTTTTCGAAGCCGGAGTGGAACACGGAACCGAAGCCGAAGGCATGGGAGAGTGGCCCGGCAAGGTGGAGCTCCTGCCGGCCGAAGTGGTGCCGCACATGGGGTGGAACACCGTCAAGGTCCCGGAAGGGTCCAGGCTTTTCGACGGCGTCGAGGGTGAGCGCTTCTACTTTGTGCACTCCTACGGCGTCCAGAACTGGGACTTCGACGTGATCCAGCCCCGGATGGCGCCGCCCCTGGTCACGTGGTCCGAGCACGGCGGCCCCTTCATCGCCGCCGTGGAGAACGGCCCCCTCTGCGCCACCCAGTTCCACCCGGAAAAGTCGGGCGACGCCGGTGCGCGGCTGCTCAGGAACTGGGTGGACGGGCTTCGCGGCCCGCGCTCCCGGCAGCCGGCGGACGCGTAATGTGGTCAATCCTCCTGATGGGACTGGCTGGCCTCCTGGTGGGCGGCGGACTGTCCTTCAGGCAGCAGCACAAGCCGCTGTGGATCCAGATCGGCTTCTACGTGCTGGCCGCCATGTCGCTCCTGGCCGCCTACCTGCTGACCCTGCCCGGCAAATAACCAACCAACCCGCCCTCTGCGCCGCAGAAGACCCCGCGCAGGGGAACAGCGCCCACAGAACTACAGCGCCCTACAAGAACTGAGGACCTCCGATGACCAGCCAAAACGAGCTGCCGGTACTTGAACTGCTTCCCGCCGTCGACGTCGTGAACGGCCAGGCCGTCCGCCTGGTCCAGGGCGAGGCCGGCAGTGAAACCAGCTACGGAACGCCGCTGGAGGCAGCGCTGAACTGGCAGCAGCAGGGCGCGGAATGGGTCCACCTGGTGGATCTGGACGCCGCCTTCGGACGGGGCTCGAACGCGGACCTGCTGCGCGAAGTGGTGGGCCGGCTGGACATCAAGGTTGAGCTCTCCGGCGGGCTTCGTGACGACGAGTCGCTGGAGAAGGCGCTGGATCTGGGCGTCGCCCGGGTCAACCTCGGCACCGCCGCCCTGGAGAACCCGGAATGGACGGCACGGGCCATCGAGCGCTTCGGTGACCGGATCGCCGTCGGCCTGGACGTCCGCGGGACCACCCTGGCCGGACGCGGCTGGACCAAGGAAGGCGGTGACCTGTGGGACGTGCTGGGCCGCCTCGAAGAGGCCGGCTGCGCCCGCTACGTGGTCACCGACGTGACCAAGGACGGCACCCTGCAGGGGCCGAACGTTGAACTGCTGCGCCAGATGGTCGAGAAGACCGGCAAGCCCGTCGTGGCATCCGGGGGCATTTCCAGCCTGGATGACCTGAAGGTCCTGCGTTCCCTGGTACCGCTCGGCGTCGAAGGCGCCATCGTCGGTAAGGCGCTGTACGCCGGCGCCTTCACCCTGCCCGAGGCCCTCGACGTCGCCGGACGCCGCTAGGACACCGCCGTGGCCGAGAACCGCAGCAATCCCGCGGAGGGCGGCGCGCCGGGTACGGACGTGCCGCCGGCACGCCGGCTGCCCGGTCACATCGAGGCGGCCCTCGCCGGGGCGGGAGGCGCCGCCGATTCGGCCGGACAGCCCTGGGCCGGGCGCAGCCTCGCCGGCGACGACGCCAAGATCCATAATTTCGAGGACGACGACGGCACGGCCGACGCCGGCTATCTCACCGCACTCTCGGCCCTTGTTGCAGGCGACGGCGACGAAGCCGCGGTGGTGGCCTCGCTGGCCACTGCCCGCGTCTTCGTCCCGGTGGTGGCCCAGCTGGCGGAGGAAGTGGAGGGTGCGCACGGCGTGCACGCCGACAAGCAGGCGGACATGGCGCTGGTGACGCTCAAGGCGCCGGACGGCCGCGTCGCCATGCCGGTGTTCACGTCGGCAGCGGCCCTGGCGGCGTGGCACCCGGAGGCGCGGCCCGTGGCCGTGTACGCCGCGAGGGCGGCCCTTTCGGCCGTCTCCGAGGGGGCCGAGCTGCTGGTGGTGGACCCCGGGTCAGAGGTCACCTTTGTGGTCCGGCGGCCCGGCGTGTGGGCCCTCGCGCAGCAGCGGCAGTGGGTACCCGCCTACCTGGACGACGAACTTGCCGCGGTGCTTCGCGCCGGAGCCCACGGTACACCTGCGGTCCGCGGGCTCGACGTCCTGCCTGGCGGGGGAGTGGCCACTGCCACGGCCTCCGGCAGCCGCGTCGAAGGCGGCGGAGCCGGACCGGAGCTGCGGGTTGTGCTCTACCTCGAGGACGGCCTCGACGCCGCCGCGGTACAGACGCTCGTTGCCGGCCTCCAGGCTGAATGGAGCCGGAATGTATTGTTTGGTGAGCGCGTTGATTCGATCGAAGTCAAGCTAAGGCGCGCCGCGCAGTAACCGAAGGAGATCCCTTTCCGACGCTGCCGGCGGCGGAACCGAGGACCTACCTGTGAATTTCACCCTGTACCGGGAGCTGCTGGCCGTCCGGCCCATCCGTCGTCTCCTGGCCGTCGGCATGATCGCCCGCATTCCCCATTCGGCGGCGGGCGTGCTGCTGACCCTGCACATCGTCCTGACCCTCGGCGAGGGGTACGCGGCGGCGGGAGCGGCAGCGGCCGTGATGACCATCGGCATCGCGCTCGGAGCACCGTGGCGCGGCCGCCGGGTGGATACCGTGGGCCTGCGGACTGCGCTGATTCCTTCGGTGGTTTCGGAAACCGTCATCTGGTCCATCGTGCCGCACGTCTCCTACCAGTGGCTGCTGCCGCTCGTGTTCGTCGGCGGCCTGCTGACCCTTCCAATTTTCAGCGTGGTGCGGCAATCCCTGGGAGTTCTGGCGGACGGCGACCAGCGCAGGACGGCGTTCGCGCTGGATGCGGTCAGCACCGAGCTGGTGTTCATGATCGGCCCGGCCGCCGGTGCCGTCGTTGCCACGAGCGGTCATTCCGTGCTGGGCCTGACTGCCGTCGGCGTCTCGACGTCGCTGGCCGGGCTCTTCCTCATGTGGTTCAACCCGCCCACCCGCAGCGCGGTCCGCTCCGAGTCCTGCGAGGCGGACGAGCAGGAGGCCGCGGAGGTAGCCGTGGTGGCCGCCGCCCCAGCACACCTGCAGGAGGCAGCGGCTGAACTCGGTCCGGCGGCTGCGGGCAGCAGGCGGCGGGCAGTTCTGAGGCGCAAGGTGGCCCACAGCTTCGCCTGGTTTACCGCTGGGGTAGCAGCGGTGTTCGCCGTGGCTGCCGGGGCCGGGATGGTGCTCAGCGGCACCGACGTGGGAATCGTGGCCGCGCTGGAAACCGGCGGCCACCAGGGCGAGATCGGCGTCGTGTTCCTCTTCTGGTGTGCCGCGTCGGTGATCGGCGGCCTCGTCTATGGGGCCATGCACCGGCCCGTTTCACCGATCCTCCTGCTGCTGGGCATGGCTGCCCTCACCATTCCCATGGGGTTTGCCACCGACACCCTGACCCTCAGCCTGCTGTCGCTGCTGCCGGGGCTCCTCTGCGCGCCGGTCCTTTCGGCAGCCTCCGAGAAGGTGGCCGAACTGGTGGACGAGGCCAGGCGGGGCGAGGCCATGGGCTGGTACGGGTCCGCGCTGACTGCCGGCGTGGCACTGGGAGCTCCGCTGGCCGGACTCTTCATCGACGGTATCGGGCCGGCTGGAGGCTTCGTGTCCGTCGGAGTGGCAGGCGTGCTGCTCTGCGTCGTGGGGCTCGTCCTGCAGCAGCGCCGGCGCCGCGCCGCCACGTCCTGACGGTCCGGGGTCCGGAGAGAAGAGGATTTGGGAGAAGGAATGCTTCCGGAGGAAGCGCCCGCAGGGTGAAAAAACGGCGGTGGGCCGGCCCCGAAGAGCCGGCCC
>NZ_JBHTXX010000051.1:0-29474 GCF_042791415.1 Arthrobacter sp. NPDC056691 | reverse complement strand
CGCGATTTCGACACCGCCAAACACAACGTCGTCGCGCTCCTGCACGCCGCAACGGCCCGGGACCCGTATGACAAAGAGCTGATCGAGATCATCGGCACGCTCTCAACCCAAAGCGAGGAATTCCGTTCACTCTGGGCATCCCACGACGTCTACCGCTACCGGTCCGGGCAAAAAATGCTCACCCATTCGGCCGTCGGCGACCTCGAATTCGGCTACGAATCATTCGAACTCTCCACAGACCCGGGACTCGTCATGCTCGTCTACACCGTGGAACCCGGATCCGCGACAGCCGACGCCATGCGAATCCTCGCCAGCTGGACCGCACCGGCCCTCCACTCCACTGATATGACGGCCGGAAACCACTCCAGCTGCTAGTTTGCGCGGTTCATCCGTCCATTCCACGAGGCCATAAGTTCCCGTGGATCTGATCGCACCGCTAACTGAGGATTCAGACGTGCGCTCCTGGGTGCCCGTGTCCATGGACACCATTCCAGAAGCATGCGGAGCGGCGCTGCTGCGGCCATCTGAGCACGCGAGAAGCCCCGCAGGGTGAGGTTCTGCGGGGCTTCCCTGCAACGTACCCGGTGCATTGTCTTTCGGGTGCGCCGCCGCTGAAGCTGCTTCGTACGGCGTTGACGCAGCTGCTTCAGGAACCGGCAGTATTACCGCTGCCCCGGCGGCCAGCTCGGTAGTGAACGCTACCTCCCGGCCCGCTAAAGCTTCTCGCCCGAACCTTGGAGAAAACCGTCGAACCCTATGGGCAGGCGTTCGGGCGGTTTAAGAGAACGCGGCTACCGACAAAGTGGATGACCTGACCAGCGTCCCGTCACTGGCTTCCTCCCGCCGCCGCTGAAGCCATGCCGCCAGGGTGTGCTCCGCCTCGGTGCTGCCGGGCCGCGATGGGTACCGGCCAGTCTCCTGCATGAACACCACGGGCTCGCGCATGCCCTCCAGACCCTAAGCCGTTGCCTTGTGTGCCGTCTTCAGGGCAGCGGCCGCCACGTGCACCGGCTGCAGCTCCGGGTCTTCGGCCCCGGCGGCGGCAGCTTCCCGTTGATGTCTGGACCCCGTTCGGCCGTTGCCCTATCGTTGGGGCATCAACGGTCGTTGGCCGGGTGGAGCTCCACTGCGGAGGTGCATCATGGGTATCATTTCTTCCGGTTTCCGTGGACGGCGGTCCGAGAATCCTGCTTTGCCTCCCGGGCAGCATGAGACGCAGGACTTTCCTGTCCTAACGGCGGGGCCTGCTCCGCTGATCCCCATTGACGAATGGGAGTTTTTCATAACCGTGGAGAATGGCCGGCGGCTCTCCTGGTCCTGGAACGAATTCATGGGCTTGCCGCAGGAGGAAATCACCAAGGACATTCACTGTGTGACCAGCTGGTCAAAACTGGGGACAGTGTGGCGTGGAGTTTCGTTGGACACGTTCTTTGAAAATGTCGAAACGATCAGCGATTTCGCCACGGCCCATTCCTTCGGCGGTTACACAACTAATGTTCCCCTGTGGGATCTCCTGGACGGCAAGGCCTGGGTGGTGTGGGAGTTCGATGGAGAACCGCTTGCACGGGCCCACGGCGGGCCGGCACGGCTTCTGGTGCCGCATCTGTACTTCTGGAAAAGCGCTAAATGGATTCACGGCCTGGAACTGACACGGGAAGACGTTCCCGGTTTCTGGGAATCGAATGGCTACCATCTTCACGGTAATCCCTGGCGCGAGGAGCGGTACTCGTGAGGCACTTGCCGTGAGCTCTCTATGGCATGTCGCTGAAGTGGTTGGCGGGTCCCTGGAAAACGCCACGGCCCGGACCATTAGGCTGCGCGTGGATGGTTTGATGGGACACCTGGCCGGCCAGCACATTGACATCCGCCTTACCGCCGAGGACGGGTACACCGCCATCCGTTCGTACTCGGTGGCGTCCGCAGGCACGGATGAGCATCTGGAAATCACCGTTGACGAGCTGCCTGACGGCGAAGTGTCGCCTTACCTTGTCCGGGACCTGGCCGTCGGGGACCGGTTGGAAATCCGCGGGCCTGTGGGCGGCTGGTTTGTCTGGCGGCCCAGCAATGGGAACCGGGTGCAGCTGATCGGGGGAGGGTCAGGTGTGGTGCCGCTGATGTCGATGATCCGCGCCCATCAGGCTTCCAGCAATGAGTCCCCATTCAGGTTGCTCTATTCCCTGAAGTCCCCCGAGACTTTGCTTTACCGGGATGAGCTGTACCGGTTGGATCAGGAATCAGCCAAGCTGGTGGTTGACTGCATCTATACGCGTTCGACGCCGGAGGGCTGGCCGGTCGCGCCGGCGCGCCTTACGGCGGATGCCCTTTTGGGCAAGATCTTCCCGGCTGAGGAGAATCCGGACGTATTTGTGTGCGGCCAAACGGTTTTCGTGGAGACCGTTGCGGACTGGCTGGTGATGGCGGGCTACTCGCCGGAGTCGATAAAGACCGAACGGTTTGGCGGGACGGGAGGTATCCGGTGAACGGCGCCGACGATTTCGTTGTCCCCGAGTCCGGGGACCAGGACCTTGCAGCATCAGCCCATGACCCGATCGCGCATGTGGACGGGAACGCCACGGCCGGGGCCCTGTCCGAAGTGTTCCGGATCGACATCATCGCTGCGCTCGGGCGCTGCAGGCATTGCGGCTCAGTCAGGGCTTTCGGCGAGGCCATGGTTTTTTCCGACGCACCCGGTATCGTGGTCCGCTGTCGCGACTGCCAGGGCGTGCTGCTGAGACTGGTAGAAACACCAAGCCATTATTGGCTGGATTTGAGCGGCCTCAGCTACCTGGAGATCGACCGCGGCGAGTAGGCCGATCGCCTCGACCTGCTTTGGCGGACCATCCAGGACTTTCCGCGCGGTGCACAGGTTTCGTCCACGGCTGCGACCTGGCCTTCGGCTTGAGAATGAAGCGGGAACCGGTTTTGCAGGCCGAAAGACACCGCCCATGAGGTCAGGGAGCCGCCGCCGAAGAAAGTCTGGAGTTCCGGCGTTTCGGCAGCCCGGATCGGGCGGGTCGTCCGTGCCGTCATTTCGGCCGTGCAGTTAATGTAGCCACCATCGCTAGACTGTGACTGGTCAAGGAGTACATGGGATGCATGACGATAACGACGGTGCTGTCCGTTGGTTGGCGGAGCCCGAGGCACAGGACTATCCCGGCGCGGCGGCGTATCTTTCGTTACTCGAAGCCGACGACGTTGTGGCCACCATCGTCGCCGCGCTCGTGGAGGCTCCCATCCAGCACCGCAAGGCCAAGGACATTCTCCGGGCCGCGGGGCTGGTGCTGCTTCCCGAGGACAACCCGCACGTGGCCTCGGATCTGAAGAAGATCCGGGACGGCAAAAGGCTCTCGCCCATCCTGATGGTCAGGGGCGACCTGGCGCGGGGCATACCGGCGCAGGTGGCCGACGGCTACCACCGCGTTTGCGCCAGCTATTACACGGACGAAAACACCGACATTCCACTCAAGCTGGCCCACGCGCCCCGGTAACCGCCCCAGATCAGCTGCGCCGGCAGAAGGAGGAATGTGTCGTTCTTTCAGCTTTCACTGATCGCCGCGGTCGGGCTCATGGGGCCGCTGCTGGCTCTTCCCCGAAAGTGGCACCTTCCCGTGGTACTGGGGCAGTTGCTGGCTGGTATCGCCATCGGACGCACGGGCCTGAACCTGGTGAATGCTGCGGACCCCACGTTCAGCTTTGTTGCAGACGTCGGGTTTGCCCTCATCATGTTCGTCGCCGGAACACATGTCCCGGTACGGGACCGGGCCATCCGCCCCTCACTGGGTACAGGAGCCCTGCGGGCCGGCATCGCCGCTGTGCTGGCGGCCGCTGTCGGAACCCTCATTGCCTTTGCCTTTGGCACCGGACATGCTCCGCTGTACGCCGTTCTGCTCGCTTCCTCGTCGGCAGCCCTGGTTCTGCCGATCGTCGATTCGCTGCGACTGACCGGACCCAAGGTCCTGACGACGACGGCGCAGGTAGCGATAGCCGACATCGCCTGCATTATTGCCCTTCCCCTTGCTGTCGACCCTCCCAACGCGCCGAGGGCAGCCGTTGGGGCAGCCGTCGTCGCGGTATGTGCCGCAGTTTTGTTCTTTGTCCTACGCTGGCTGGAGCGCAGCGGCACGCGCGGGCGCGTGCACGATGTGTCTGAGGACCGGAAGTTCGCCATGGAACTAAGGATCCAACTGGCCTTGCTCTTCGCACTCTCCGGACTTGCCGTCGCGGGCCACGTTTCCATCATGCTGGCCGGGTTCTCGTTCGGCCTGGTGGTCGCCGCTGTGGGCGAGCCCCGGCGGCTGGCCCATCAGCTCTTCGCGGTCAGTGACGGCTTTCTCGGGCCGGTGTTCTTCGTCTGGCTGGGCGCATCACTGGATCTGCGCACCCTCGCGGGAAGCCCCCGAATGATCCTCCTCGGGCTTTGCCTGGGGCTGGGAACGCTGCTGGTCCACGGAACCCTGCGGCTGTTCGGCCAGCCCCTGCCGCTCGCGGTGCTTGCAGCCTCCCAGTTGGGCGTGCCGGTCGCCGCCGCCGCTATCGGCTCCCAACTGCACTTGCTCGAACCCGGTGAAGCAGCGGCCATGATCCTCGGAGCACTGATCACCATCATGGCAAGCACCGCCGCAGGTTCACTTGCGGCCGGGAAGTTCACCCGGCCTGCCCCGGCGCCTGCGGGCAAGCCACCCGGGCGCGGGCCGACCTCGCCCGCGTAATCCGCCCTGGGATACGACCTTGGCGGGCGGGGCAGGGCGCCACCCCGGACATCGAACACTCCAAGGCCCTGCGGGTGCTCGAACACAGGGACATTGCCCCGCTCGCGTACCCCACCTGGAATCCGTCGGTCCCGGCAAGCTGTGCCTCGTCGCGGGGGTGCAGCTGCCTGGCGACCATCCGGAAGACGAAGTGGCCGTGGCGCTGCGCCGGAATCGAGCGCGAACCGGAGCACCACGAAACGGCGGAGGAGGCCATGCTGACGCTGGCGACGCCGGACGAAATCCTCCGTTTCCAAGGGCACGTGGAGGCAGAGCACAATCCGGGACGAGCCGTGCGCGCCACGGCCCGGCGGCCCGTAGCCGGCAGGGTGACGCGCTGGCCCCGTACTTCGGGATCTTTGCGCCAGTTTTGTTCGGGATCGTCGGAGTCCTGCCGGAGTGACACGCGGGACGCGCGTCCGCAATATGTCGTACCCAAGGAGCACCATAGTTCTATGACGGCTCCAACGGTTGATGCGGCCATCCACGAACTAATGGATCTCGCCTGGAATCTTGTCTATGACCTGCTGCAGGAGCGTGGACTGCTCGGTGAGGGGTTCTTCGTCGAGGAGTACACCGGGATCCATTCCTGGGTGCAGGACCTGACCCGGTACACCGTCGTCCACTCCCGGGCGGTGGCGGTTCTGTTCGTGGGCACCCGCCCGGTGGACGCGATCCCGTTTCATCACGACCTGCTCGGCGCCGACGACCCGACGAGCTTCTTCGGTGTTCCTGATTCCCGTCGCTAGCCAACCGGCAGGGTTCGGGCCATGGCCTTGACGGTGCTCACCGCGTGTGGACGGCCGCGGAGCGGGCCAGGTCATGGAGGTAGTCGGCCAAAGGGACAGTCTGCTGTCCGGGTCCGGCAATGATCAGGTCGCCGTGCCGCGTCATGGCCAGGGCATCGCCCCGGGGTTCCTCTGCGTTCCTTGCAGCAAGGATGAACTGCTCGTACCGGTCTGCGATGGAGGGACAGCTGACGGGAAGCAGCCGGCGTGGACTGCCGCCGACCTGAACCGGGTGGTTGCGGACCAGACGCCCGGAGCCGTCCAGCACAATCTCGGCGACCGCCATGTTGGGACCGGCATCTGTCAGGCGGCTGTCGTGATCCAGCCTGCCCAGCACGTATGCAGGGGGCCAGCGCCGCCCGCGCGGGTCGGTAACCGCGATGGGCGTCAACCCGGCGGCACGGAGGGAAGCTACGACTGTTCCGACAAGTTCTGCCAGCCGGGGTTCCACCCGGGCACGCAGGTCCTTGCCAGCTGCAGGCAGCAAGTTGATGAGGGCCGGAGGAGCCGGGTTTCGGTGGAATGCCCGCGCGAGAAATCCCGCTGAAATCGCCATGCCGGCCTCCTGTTGTGCGCCTCTCTGCTGAAGCGGTCACACCAGAGTGGGGTGTCGCGTCTGAGGCTGTCCAGACCTACGGGCAAGTAGGTCGAAATGTGCGCAATGTGACGGCCATCACGGATGCCTGGGGGTTTCGGCAAGGGAGCTGTCACCTGCCCTTCGTTCGTCGTTCATGGTGCGGCAAATGTCCGTTGCTAGTGTTCGGCCATGGACGAACTGCTGATAGTTCCAAGTGCGACCATCGAGGATCTGGCCAGCCGGCAGGGCTTCGACGAGGACTTCCTCGGGCGGCGCCTGTCACTGCCGCAGCTGGCAGGAGTGGAGACTGTCCTGCTGCCCTACACGCATTTCTCGGTGCTGATGCGCCTCGATAAGCGCCTCGCGGCCGTCACCTGTGTGGGCATTGACGGCAGCAGGCTGATGGACCTGGACCGGGACGGGATCAAGTGGCGGCTGGATCCCCGGCTCGCGGCGGACCTGCAGACGGGGGAGCGGGTCTACGCCAGGAATGACATCGACCGCGGCCACCTGGTCCGCAGGGCCTCTGCCGTATGGGGCGACACACTCGCCGAGGCCGCGCGAGCCAACGCCGACACCTTCCATTACACGAACGCCGAGCCGCAGGCGGCCAAGTTCAACCAAGGCATCGAGCTGTGGCTGGGTATCGAGGACTACCTGCAGGAACACGCCGCCCAGTACCGCCGCCGGCTCGTGGTGTTCACCGGCCCGATCTTCAGCAACCTCGATCCGGTGTACCGTGGCGTGGACATCCCGCTGGGCTACTTCAAGGTCGCCGCGTTCATTCACGAAGGCGAGCTGGCCGCGACCGGCTACGTCGTGGACCAGACTCCGCAGCTGGCGGAGCTGCCTGATGTTCCCCGGCCCGGCGCAGTGGAGGAAGCCCCGCCGCTTGGCCCGTTCCGCACCTTTCAGGCCCCCATCAGGGACATCGCCGGGCTCACCGGTCTGGACCTGGACCAGCTGGTTGCCGTGGACCGGATGCCCATCGCCGCCACCCTCGCTGCTGCCCGTGTCGGATCGACGTGGAGGCTGCTTGGGGATGTCGAAGACCTCGACCTGGACTTCGACCTGGAGGACCAGGTTTAGGGCTCCTGGAGACCCCGGAGTCATTCGAAGAATGGAAGGACCAAGTCATGATTAGCACTGACCACGTCGTTATCGGCTCCTGCGACGAACCTGCATCAGGGGATGCCATCGAAGCGTTCGATGGGAACACTCTGGTCTGCCGGGGTCCGGTGATCGAGATCCCTCCTGGCCATGGACTGTTCTGGATTCTGGACACTCTGACCGGGAGCTGCCGCCTTCTGGACATCGCGGAATTCCCGGTCGTGCATTTGCCGGCGAACTACCGTGAAGTCCAGCTCACCGCGCCCCGTCCGTAGTTCCGGTTGTACCGGTCCGGCTTGCCGGCAAGGCCACCTGAACGCGGGCTTCTGCTGAGGATGTTGTTGGCTGAAAGACATCCGCACCCAATCCGGGTCGAGTGCGTTGCGCTTCGATTGAGTCAGTGCGGTCATGCATGGTTTTGGGTGGGCGGCACGCTTGAGTTCGGCGTTGCTCCGGCGGAGGAACGTCATCAGCAGCCGGAAGCTGCGCAGTGCAGGAGAGCCTTAAGGTAATTCTGCGAGGATGCCGGGCTGTGCCTCGGCTGCCGTCACGTCAGAGACGGACCGCTGCTATGCCGTGCGGGGTCCCTGACCACTGCCACCAGCGCGTTCCAGAATGCGGTTGACTACTTTCTGGGCCTGCTGGCTGTCCTTGATGCCGGGGATTCCGCCGACTGTGGAACTCGCACCGGAATTGATGACGTATTCAGACGCCAGCGCCCTGCGAAGCGTCTCCTGAGGAGTGACGAGGCGGCGCGGTTTGGTTCCCCGTTGTTTTATCGAGCGGGCCATCGTCAGCTCCTTCCTTTGGCCTCATTCTATGGGTTCAGTCAAGGCTCTCATACTGTAAGTGATCTTCCGAGTCGCGTCCGGCATCTGTGACGAAGCGAACGAGGCGAATGGCCGCCCCAAGACACAGCGCGGCAACTGCGGCCCACAGAATGTTCCAGTACAGCGGGGCGAGAGGCACTGCTGCAGCGACCGCCATCAGCATGAGAACTATGGCGCACATGATCAGAACGACCCTCAGTGGGCCAAGCAGCATGACGCTCAGATCATGCTCTGGCGTCCTGCTGAGCCAGGAAAGCATCAACGCGGGCCCGATGAGCAGAATAGACGCCGAGGGAGACGGGATCCTGGCGTCCGGGGTGAGGACCGGAACCCGGAGCCACACCTGCAGCACATCGAACTTCAGGACGAGTGCTGCCAGAACGGCGGCAGTAACCAATACAACTGCCCAGATCGTAAAGGCATAAATGCCCTGCCTGGACGGAACAACTTCGACCAGGAAAATTCCTGCATCAAATCGGGACTGAGGGGAGAGCGCCACGTGACCCACGGCCCGCTCCCTTCTCCTGCTTCGCTTGATTGAAGGATCCTGTACTTCGTCTGCGTTCGCGTCCACCGGCCTCGTGTCCGGGTCCAAATCGGTGAGTCCCACGTACTTGACGGCCAGACCGGATGGAACTCTCACCTCGACGTGCTGACTCGCGGCGAAGCCGAAGTCGGGGACAGGGTTTCGGAAACCGACAGTTCGGGACTTGGCACGCTTTGATGGCAGGTCCAGTTCGGTGTCATGGGAATACTTCAGGATGATGCGTTTCCCAGCCAGCTCTGCATCAATCTCAGCCAGGAGCAGGAAGTTACCTGCCAGCTCAACCGCGAAGTGCCTGAAGACAGCCAAATCGAGTTCCTCGTCCGGGGTCATCCGCGGAGCTGTTTCCCTGGCCCCCTGTACCCAAACCAGAAAATCTTCTATGGCTTTACCCGCGGTGAGGCTGTCGGCGTGCACGAGTGCTGCCATATGCTCTCGACACTGTCTTTGGAGACAGCGGGCGTCCGCCAGCCATTCAGGGGCCAATTGCGTCAAAAACTCCAGCGCAAGGACGCTGTTCTCTTTGGCGCCCAGGACGCTCATGGGCTTGCTTGAGCTGTCCGCGGTGTCGAAGCCGCGAAACATCGCTTTCTGGATCAGTGCCAGTGGAACGATCATGCGCTCATGTGATCCGGCAATGACCAATTTCTTCGGGACTGTCAGGTCCAAGGAGACTTTCCGTCGACTGTCGCCTTTGGAACCCAACTCTAAGGTGTCGACGCGACGGTGTACCCAGGAGGGGGAGCCGATGATCAGTTGGGTCAGTTTTTTCCCCGTCGACAAATCCTCGCCTGTAGCGGAATTCGTCATCGTCTGTTCTCCCTCGTCCAGCAGTCGCACTTCAGCAAGACTACCGGCGAACTCCCGGGGATTGGTTTCACAGGCCCGCCGCGCAGTTCGATCTTCTCTGCGGCCAGTTCGTGGCGGTGGGCTTTGAGTGTTGGAGGTGAAGCCGGCTACCAGGGTCGCGCTCGTCACCGGTGAATTTCCTGTGTCCCGGCCGGCCGTTTCCGGCGGCCTGCCGCTATCGGATCAGCTACTCCGTGACTGGCGGATCGTCGGCGGAGCCGGGCAGCGCGGTGGTCCCCTCTGACCGGTCCTGCGTGGAGGCGATGACGGGGACCATGCCCGCGGCGAGCGTACCCAGTTGCGCGGCAGCGTCCAGGTCTGGTCCCGCGCTGTTGAAGGTGAGGTTGTCGCCGCCGATCACGAGAACTGTGCCGCTGCGGGCGACCGCCAGCCATGCGGTGTCATCCGGGTCGGCCGGGTCAAGCTGTTCGTGGTACATCGTGGCCTGTCCGGCGCGGAGCGTCAGCACGCCCGCGTCTGTCACCGGGCAGGTGACGTCCCCGGCAGCCGGGCCGGTGTCGCGCAATATCCCGCCGACGTCGGCGCCCATGGCCAACTGAAAGCCATTGCGGAGGAGTGCGGTGACCAGCGCGGACGTCAGCTCCCCTCCGGGTTCCCGAAAGGACATCATCGGCAGGTATGTGAAGACCAGGGCCGCTGTGGAGCTGCCGGTGAGCGGGTTCTGGAGGATGAGTCTGGCAGCCTGGGGCGTGAACTCGATCGGCGAGCTGTGTCCCACAGTGAACGTCAAGGCGGGCGGGCGGCAGACGCGGTGGCAGATCTGTGTTTCGAAGCTGAAGTATTCGGTGCCATCCTCGTGCGTGCCGCCCGTAACGTCGACCGATAAGGCCAGTGGAGTCCGCGCTGTTACGGGCATATGGCATGCCGCGCATTCCGTAGCGGCGGCCGCGGCAGCCGCCGCGTATGTCGTCGTGGACCGGCCCTTGAAGGACTCCAGGTCCGGGTCCCATTCGACGCTGCTGGTGGCTGGCATGTTCCCAACATATTAGTAAGCAAGCTGATAATCAATGAATCCGGCCGCTTCGATGAACGGTGCATGGTAAGTATGCCCAGGTAAGCAACTGGACGATGGTACGGCGCGGGCAGCCCAGGTGCGGCATAGGGAGCGGTATCCAAAAACTTGCGATAAGGGCGGGAGGGGTGAGCTCGGTTCTCTTTCACCCAGGGGGGCTTATGCCCGCTGCTGCCCCATGCCGCCCAGGCGCTGGCCGGTTCTACAGCGGCCGGCCCCTCCACGATTCCTTGTCTACCCGCTTGATCTGACCGGCTGGAAACCACTCCACCTGGTAGTTGCGCTGTTCATCCGTCCATTCCACGAGGCCATAGGTTCTCGTGTATCTGATCGCGCGACCGTAAACCTCGCCCGCCCGGACAAGAGGTTCCGTCCCGGCAGTGAACTCCATGATCTTGCCGTCGTCCGGCTTGGGATGACGCTTCTCTGCCTCCAGCCGGGTCATCATGCGCCCGAAGCCGCCCTCATCGAACTTGTTCACCCTACAATCTTAGAACATATATTCGAATCCGCTGCGGCCACGCAGCTGAGAGGCGGTTGGTTGATTTGCGGCCCTGCCACGAGTCCAGGGCCCGGAATCAGTGAACAAATAGGGGCGATTGTTGGCCGTCGAGGGCGCCATCATCGGAATCTTTGAGGTCAGCCGAAGTCTGCTGCAAGGCGTTCCTTCACGCTGTCCGGCATGGTGGAGCAGGCGTCATCGTTCCCCAGAGTGTCTGAGTGGTCGCTGGCGGTATCGGTGATGCCGACAGTTGCCACTGCGGCCTGCCATCCGCCCATGCCTTCAAGCTGCTGGGGCACCCACACGTTGGCAGCCCCGTTGATCAGATCCCATGCCTTTCGGTTGGCGTTCGGACCCAGATCGATGCCGCCCTGGGGTGCCCGGCGCACCAGGTCGGGCAGAGGCAGAACACCCATCAGCTGCGCCGACTGATACTCGGTCATGTTCCACGGCGGCGTGTCGAAGTAGTACCAGCTCGCGGCGCAGGCTCCGTAGAGGCCGGGGCCGAACTGGGCGTAGTTCAGATAGAGCTCCAGGACGCGCTTGTCGTCGAGGGTGTAGGCGTACTGGGTGGCGAGGCCGGCCTCGAGTGCTTTGCGCACCGCGGTGGGGTTCTCGCGTTCCTCCCAGAGGAACATGTTTTTGACGAGCTGCTGGGGGATAGTGGATCCGCTCGGGTCCGGCTCACCCCGCATGAAGGCCCCGGCACGGGCTTGCAGGTCCGCCCAGTCAAAGGCGCCGGCGCGGGAACCGAGCTGCTCATCCTCGTGGGCGATGGTGGAGGCCAGCAGGAAGCGGCTCATGTGGTCGAGCGAAACGAACTGGTAGACGACGGGCTCTTTGGACTGGAGCATGTAGGCGGTCCTCGGGGCGGTATATCCGGCCTCGACGATGAACGCGTACACCTGGAGAAGGAGTACCGGGGCGAGCAGGGCAGCGATGATCCTCCACAGCCACCGCGGCCTTCGCTTTCTCCTGGTTGGCGGCTGGTCGGCTGCAGGCTCCGGCCGATGCCCTGGAACCGCCGTGGGAGTCGCCTCAGGCAGGGGCTGGACGGTGACTGGCGGGAGGCCCGCGGCTGAGGCTGGCCTGCCCGCCGGTGACTGAAACTCAGGAACCGGCCGCTGCCCCGGAGGTTGCCCAGCCAGCCGTGAGGTGGTTGTGGTCGGTGTACTGTCCATCGGCCTGCCTCACTGAATCTGCACCTTCCCTGTCGGGGAAGGGGTCCATTGATTGTAATCGGCTGCGCCGCGGCCGGTGCCGGCCATGCCCTCCCGCCGCCTGCTTTCGCCAGCGCTGAAAGACGTGAGCGGGAGGCCGGGGTCAGCCCAATTTGGCGTCCCTGAGTGCACATCGAGGCCGGCGGGCCTTGGCCGCGTTGGATCCAAGGCAGGGAAATCTTCCGGGTGCGTCGTGGAAAAAGGCACGGGGGAGTAGTGTGTCGGCCTGCGGCGCTGTCCGCCATGGAGCCGGTAGACGCATAGCATGAAGACCGTGACCGAAGAATCAGAGCCGCGCCGTCGCTTCCTGACGGTGGAGCAAGTCTCAGAGGAGCTCAATGTCGGGGTCCCGCAGATCCGCGCACTGCTCAGGAGCGGAGAGCTGCGCGGCATCCAGGTGGGTGGCCGCGGCGTGTGGCGTATCGGGGCCAACGACGTGGAAGACTTTATCGTCGAGGCGTACCTGCGCACGGCGGAGCGGATCGCCACCGGTGACCTGACAATCGACGGAGAGCCGGACCGGTAGACAGTGGCTTCCGGCGGCCTTGCCGGTCCGGACCGGGCTGGGTGCATGGCGCACAGACCATGCGCCTGTCAGCGCGGCTTCGTGCTCCACCGGAGCAACAGATACAGCAGCCACATCGTGCATGCGACGGGCAGCACAACCGACAGCGGCTGGCCGGTGCCTGCGAATGCCGCGAACCAGGCCCAGGCAATGCACGTGATCACCGCAGTCGTGATCAGCGTTTTGCGGGTGACCGGATAGGACGGCAGGTCAATTCCCTCGGCGCGCAGTTGCCGGGTTTCCAGGACTGCCCCGTGGATCAAGGGCCCGAAAAGGGCAATCAGACCGGCGACCATGAGCAGTGAGCGCCACGGCTGCGCGATCCCGGCTGCTTCCAGAACTTCCCCAAGCAGCCAGCCCACGAGGAGGAACCACAGGAGCCCCCAGGCAACCAGCCGCCTGCGTTTGGGCGGCATGCCGTCCAGCGAGTCCGGCGGCCATGACTGCCACTCGTACTTGTTGCCGTCCTTGCCGTCCCCCGCTGCCATGTCCGCCCCCTTACTTTCCCGGCTCCAGGAGTTTGAGGCCGTTGTCGCTGGCGGCCAGCTGCAGGGGTCCCTGATCGGTTTCCATGCTGACGATCTTCCACTGCCGTCTGACGTCCGCCGGCCGCTTGGCCGGTGCCGCCACTGGCTTGGGCGCGCCGAGGAGAGAGAACGTGCTGATGGGCCCCGATGGCTCCGTGTCGACGTACAGCGCCTGGAACCTGATGGTTCCGTCCCTGACTTCGGCGTATCCGGGTTTCCAGCGGTCCTGCAGCGAACCGGGAATCGCGTTAGGACGCCTGGTCGCGCATTCGATGAGGCCCCGCTCGGCGTCGGAAGCCAGCCTGGCCCTTCGCTCCGGCAGGGCCAGCCAGTTGAAGAAGAGGACTGTGGGCACTGTGAGACCGATACCGATCAGGAGGGACGGCCAGAAACCCAGGTCGCGGTGGAGGACATTAGCGACAGTAAAGCCCAGATAGCCGCCGAGCACGGCCAGCACTTCGCAGGTTTTCTCCCGGCGGCTGCGGGGCGCCGGGCTGAGCGTCTCGGCTGCCATCTGAGCTTCCTCGTCCTGGTGGTCACCGGAAAGAGATTGTCCGCCGGGCCCGTTAGCTGGGGGGAGTATCACGGGCCCGGCGAGCTGAAGCTGCGGTTCGTGGCTACCTGTGCTTCAGCGACACGTTCAGTGTGCGGGAAGCACATTGTGGAATGCCGGGACCACCTGAGAGGCGAAACTCGTTTCCACCCCCTGTTTGAGGGGTGCCCACAAGGTTTTCCCAAGGCGGCTACGGCAAGCCGCGCGGCCTGCCTTAGCGTGGCTTCCGTCCACGCTTCCGGCCAGCCCGCCAGCCCGGCACTGTCCGGTCCAGCGCCTGCATCTTGGCCACGTCCAGGGCGCCCCGGTGCAGCCTGGCCCGCTGGGTGTGCAGCCATACGCCCAGATCGTGCTCCAACCCAGTCACAGTGGCTTTGTGGCGGGGCCAGTCGTTACCGGCGGCCCGGTACTCGGCCAGGGCGGCGAGCCGCTGCGCCCACCATGCAGTATCAGCCTCTGCCCGCGTCGGAGTCTGCCAGCCCGACAGTGCTGCCAGCCCCTCCCGGTAGGCCAGGGCCAGACTTCCTTCGCGGGCTTCCTCCCGCCGCCGCTGCAGCCACGCCGCCAGTGTCCGCTCCGACTCACTGCTGCTGGCCCGGGACGGGTAGCGGCCTGTCTCCTGTATGAACACGACGAGCTCGCGCAAGCGTTCCAGTCCCGACGCCGTCGCCGTATGGGCAGCCTTCAGGGCGGCGGATGCCTTGTGCGCCGACTGCAGCTCCGGGTCTCCGGCCCGGGCAGCTGCCAGGTGGTAGCCGACCGTCGATGTGGGCGCACCTACCAGCTTCGCGATCTGGCCGCGGGCGAGACCACCCTTGTACATCAGCGCCCACTCCGGGTTCGGGGCAGCCTCCCAGCGGCTGGTCACACGATCATCTTGCCAGCCATGACGGCTCGTCGCGTCAGCGTTGCGTTCAGGAATTGATTACTGAAGTGGCTGTGGTGACTGATGGCAGCGAGGCAGGAACGTCATGCGGCCGCATTTGGTGAGTACCTGACCAGGTTCCCGGGTGGTTGCTCACGCAGTAGGGTGCGCGGTCCGGGTTCAGCAGGCGTGGCCGAAGTCAGCCTGCTGAATCGTGAGCCCGTGCTTAGCCTGACTCCGGAGGCTCTGTGCTAGGGTTCTATGTCGCTGCTGCTGGGGAAAACGAAATTGTATTCCCCAGCACTCCCATCACGCGCGGGTGGCGGAATGGCAGACGCGCTAGCTTGAGGTGCTAGTCCTCGAAAGAGGGTGGGGGTTCAAGTCCCCCTTCGCGCACAATGAGAAACCCCCGGAAATTGCTTTCCGGGGGTTTCTGTTGTTCGTCTGCGTTCAGACCTGCACGCATTCGGTTATTGCGGCCAGAGGGCGGTGATTTTCCATGAGACCCGTATCCGTGCACCGTACGACCAGTTCATTCATTTACTCGATCTTCCAGGCCGAAGCACGAGAGTACCGATACGGGGAAGTCGCTGAATTGGAGCGCGACGCACGTTGCGGAGCTGCGTAACCCGGCATGCGCTCGCAGAACTGAGCTGCTCGAAGAGGGCGCCAGAGCTCAGCGCTGCTTCTTTCGGGACATACCGGGAACTGGCCGGATGGACCCTTGCGGCGTGACTCAGCGGCTCCGTGAGGATGCGCGGTCAGGGGCACTGGCTGCTGCCCACGGTGAAGGGCTGGCAGAGCTGTCTGGCTGGCAGACCTGTCCCGAACTGAGGTCAATGAGACCAGGATGCGGCAACTCGACGGGGCTTTGCCTGGCAGGCAGAGCGGTCGGCAGCGAGGAAAGAACCCCCCGGCAGGACGGTTCACCCAACATTGAATAGTTCTGAGTGCGCGGCGAAACAATGAGACCCGCCGTCACTGACGGCGGGTCTCATCGTGGTGGTTCGAACGGTGTCAGTCTAGGTCAGCACCTGTCTGCGTGTGGCCGTGTGTTGCTTCATGTGGCGAGGATGGGGGCATCTCCGCGTCACATCTACCTGTACTACGATCCGGGTGTCTGTCCGAAGGCGGCGCGGAACACGGTGACGAAATGCGCTGGGGGGATGAGTAGCCGCCATCCAGAGAGACGGCCCCACGTGCCGGCCCTCTCCCGGGCGGCGCCGATACCCGGGTTGAAATTCCCGCTACCAGCCAATGACGGCTCGAACCGCCTGAGCCACCTCTGCAGGGCTTCGTTCTGCTGACGAAACTGCCTGGTCGTCGACTCGTGCCCGGGCAAGGATCGTGTTGAGCTCGACGCTGCGATCCAGGTGCCAGTGCAGGTCCGGGCTGTCCGGCTCGTGCCGGCTCCTGAGCCGCTCCCGGACTGTTTCGATGGGCGCGTTCAGACGGATCACGGTCAGGGTCCCGCCGCCGAGGGCGGCGCGGTAGCGGTCAACCTCCGCACGGCACTCGATGACACCGGACAGTATGAACCGGTTCACGCCGATTTCCCGGTTATTTCCGGCGACGGCGTGGAGGTTCCTGAGCTCCAGTTCGTGATTGAACCGGTCCGTTGACGGCGCGGGCCAGCTGCGCCGCAGGGCGTCCAGATCGATCACGGCGTTAGGGATGCCGTCAGCGGTAAGGAGCCGGTGTAACGCATCCCCGGTGGCTGTCTTTCCCGAACCAACTGTCCCGTTCAGGAATACGCTCTCAAGTTCCGTAGCCATCCAACGAGTCTAGGACGGCGTGCTGCCACGTGGTTGTCCGGTGGAGGCGAGCACCTGGCGCTTCAGTCCCTCGGTATGCCGCCATTGAAGCTGCCTGCGCGTCTGTGTGTGTGGCGGCAGCTTCAGGAACCGGCAGCATCGCCGCTGCGCCGGCTGTCGCCCTGGCTGTGAACGTTACTTTCTGACCGGATACAGCTTCCCGCCGGGACCTTTGGGAAACCCGTCGAACCCTGTGACGGCACCGGACGGCTGATTAGGCTGAGTTATGAGTGGACTCCGGGGAATGATGCGGACGACCTGAGTCTGACCTGGTGACCGGCCGGGCACGCCGCATGGTGGTGAGGGGGACGGATGAGCGGAATTAACGGTCTCCCTGGCGATGGCAATGACCGGTGGGAGCAGGCGCGGAGAAGGGCTCGAGGGCTGGCCGACTATGGACTGGGCCAGGCAGTTCGAACGTACTACACGATCTACTTTCCGGTCGGCCTGGCAGCGCTCATCGTCCTGGGCGCAGTTGCCGCCGGACTGACCTTCGGCGACGAATTGGGTTGGCCGGAGTTGATCGGGTTTGGCTTCCTGCTGGCCGGGCTTGGGGCGATGGCTGGCGGGCTGATCTACAACAGCAAACGGCTGAGCCCCGCCGTCGAGGCGGGCCGCGTCGGCGTCGTCCTGTCACTGGAGGACGACGAAAAGAAACAAATCCGGCGGGAGCTACTCGGCAAGGAACCCGTACTTCCGGAACACCTGGTCGTCGCGCGTGGAGTCGCCGTTCAGACGAGGAAGGTTCTGGCACTGCAGCTCGTGACGCTCCCGGCGCTGCCTCTTGCCTTCATTCCGCAGGTATTTCGCGCCGACACTTTTCTATGGTGGTTAGCTGCCCTGGCCATCGTCTTTCAAACCTTGGCAGCTGTCATTGCTGTCCGCCAGTTCCGGCAGGCTGGCCGCTTTCTGGCCCAAACCGCTGGAAAGGCCAACATTAGATAATCGGTGACCGGAACGTAACCCGTTCGTGGAAGTCACTGATCCGCGGGTGTCGACCGCCGCCTTGCCCGCTGAAGGTCTATCCCTTGCTCCACGCCACGGGCAGCGTGACCGGGGACGAATGAGAGTCGACCATTTAGGTGATCTGCAGGTGAACGATTCCGGGTTCCGCGAGATCATCCACCCAAATTCCCACTCTTGCCTGTTCGGCATTTACCTGATGCTGTGAGAGCCTCTCGCCATCCGCTGTCTCCAGTCTGATCTGACCCGCGGGACATTGAATGGTTCTTGGACCTAGTCCGATGAGTTCCTGCGAGGGCGCCAGAGGACCAATATGGATCGTGGTCTCACCATCAACGCCGCTCCTCCCACCGATGACGAGGGCGTCTTCACTGGCCCAAACCAGTCCATCTTCGGTGACATTGGGGATGGTGGGCTTCTCCGCCCCCAGGACCAGGAAGATCGCGTAGTGGAGCCGTGCCCGTACGATCGTTGTCATTGGATCTCCTCGCTGTTGAGCACATCATTCCACGTAGGGCCCGGCTGGTAGTGGCGCGCCTGCACGGCCGTGCTGCTCTGGCAGTGGCTCCCGACAGCCAGCCAGGTTCGGGGCAGACCGGAACTATTCCGCGGCCGGTCTGGCGGATAGCATGACGGCAAAGAAAGAGGTGGTGATGGGGGCATCCACAGAAAATCCTGCCGAGATCCAGGACGGCGGGGCCATGGAACTGGTCCGCGTTCCGGCGTGGGAAGTGAAGTATAAACTGGACCGCAACCCGGATGAGCTGGCGCACTTTGTCTGCTGCCGTGATCTGGACTGGCGGAGGGCAGTCTGCGGTTACGAGGAGCCCGAGGCTGTGATCCTGGAGAACCCGACGACGTTCTGCACGATGTGTGTGGAGGTGGTCCAGGCTCACGGGGGAGTGCCGGGTTCCGGCAGGTGCCCGTTCGATGACCAGCCGTGCCCCGACGATGAGACCGTCGACCGAATGATTGATGAGCGCACGTCCAGGCCCTGAGCTAAACATTGGGCTTGCGGCCTCTCCGCCTGCCGGTGCGCCAGCCGGGGACGGCTTTGTCCAGGGCGTCCGATTTGTCAGCGGTCAGGTCCCCGCCGTGAAGTTTGGTCCGTTGGACGTGCAGCCAGATACCAAGGTCGTGCTCTTCACCGGTGACTTTCTTGTGCCGGGGCCAGTCGTTCCCGGCGGCCCGGAAGACGGTCAGCGCTGCCAGCCGGTCCTCCCACCTTGCCTCGTCGGCTTCCGCGCGCGGCGGCGTCTGCCAGCCGGGCAGCTCTGCGAGTCCGTCCCGGTAAGCCTGCGCGAGAGTATCGGCCCGGGCGTCTTCCCGCCGGCGCTGCAGCCACGCCGCCAGCGTCCGCTCCGTTTCGCTGGGCGAGTTCCGGGACGGGTAGCGGCCTGTTTCCTGAACGAGCGCGATCAGCTGCCGCATCCGCTCCAGTCCCTGGGCGGCGACGTGGGCGGGTTTCGTGCCGGCCGCCGTTTGGTGATCGAGCTCCAGGCCCGGATCAGTGGCCCGGGCGATTGTCAGGTGGTAGCCCACGGTGGACAGCGGGGCTTCAACCAGGTCGGCGATCCTGTCCCGGCTCAGTCCCTTCCGGTACATCAGGACCCACTCTGCATTCGGCGCCCGGCCCCGCCTCCTCGTAGTCACGGCACTATCCTGCCATCCGCGGCGTTGGCGTTCCTGGACCTTGGCCTGTGCACTCGTCGACTAACGTTTCTCTTACGGTGTCAGTTACGGACCAGGAGAACGCCATGAACAGCAGTGATACAACATCCGGCGGGCCGCGGCGCATCGCCGTTGTCGGGGCAACCGGCAACCAGGGCGGCTCTGTCGTTCAGGCGCTGCTGGAGGCGGACGTGCAGGTCCGGGCCCTGGTGCGTGACCCCGGCAAGCCTGCAGCACAGGCATTGGCCGCCGGCGGTGTTGAACTCACGGTGGGCGATCTGACCGACCCGGCAGCACTCGACACCTTCCTCGACGGGGTGGAGGCCGTATTCGCGATGACCACGCCGTTCACTGACGGCCCCGAACAGGAGACCGCCACCGGCATTGCGATCGCCGATGCCGCTGCCCGCGCCGGGGTACGGCACCTCGTGTACAGCTCCGTCGGTGGTGCCGAACGGGAATCCGGCGTCCCGCACTTCGAGAGTAAGCGCCGTGTCGAGGAGCACATCGAATCACTCGGCATCCACCACACATTCCTGCGCCCGGTGTTCTTCATGGACAATTTCGGCCGCTATTCGACCAGTGTTGAGGACGGGCAGATCGTGGTGCGGATGGCCATGCCCGGTGACATTCCGCTGCAGATGGTCGCCGTGCGTGACCTCGGGAAAGCAGCCGCGGCCATCCTGCTGGGTGGAAGCGCCGTCGAGGGTTCCAGTGTGGAGGTCGCCGGCGATGAGCTCACGGGTTCGCAGATCGCCCAGGCCATGGGGGAGTTCGCCGGTCTTCCCGCAAGTTACGAGGCGTTGCCGCTGGAAGCGGTCGCCTCGTTCGGGGACCAGGCCGCGATGTTCCGCTGGTTTGCCGAGACCCCCGCTTACCGGGCCGACTTCGCCGCCACCCGCGCCCTCGTGCCCGACGTCCTCGATTTCCCTGGATGGCTTGCCGCGTCGGGCTGGAAACCTGCCGCCTGACGCAGCTTGGCGCTGCCGGGCTGGGTCGGTGCGTCATCCCGGTGCGGGTGCCTTCACCGGCCGGGAACCAGCACTGGGGTTCGTGGAGCTATTCGAGGGGAGGTAGAGGCACAAAAAATGGGCGCGGGAAGATGCCCTCCGCGAGTATCGGGCCGCTCAGCCCCGATAGACGCTAGGCTGCGGGCATGGGGCGATGGGGAAAAGAGGGGCAGCGCTGGCCTTTATGGACGGGAGCGGCCGGCTTCCTGCTTGTTGTGGGCTACGCAGCCGTCGGTGCATTACAGGTTCTGGTGTGGAACCCTCTGGCGGCCGTCCCGGGCGCCACGCTGGCTGAAATCCAGGCAGCGATGGACCGGGCGAATGAATCGCTTGCGGCGCCGGCGGTTCTTATCTGGGCAGCCACCGGAATCATCCTGGCGGCAGCAATTCTGATTGCTGCACTGAAGCCAGCGATCACAGGAAGAACCGCCGCAGCCCTCGACCTGTTGCTCCTCGCGCTGGCGGCGCCGTCACATTGGATGGCATCTTTTCCCGCCGGGATGGGGCTCGCTGACACCTTTGACATATCGGGCGGCGACTACGCGCCCTGGGGCAAGATTCTTTACGCCGTCAGTGCGCTGTCGTTGGTAGCGGTGATCATGCTTGTCGTCCGACGCAAACGCAGATCGGCTGCATAAGGCCACCCGGCTGTGGGCAAGTAGGACCGACACGATGGCCCTCGCTCGCCCCAGCCTGGGTTTCATGACCAGTCCCGCAGGATTCTCCAAGGTTTTCCACGGCCACCTTCCCCGGACGATGGCCTGCTGTGAGCATTGACGGGTACCAGGCAGAGCCCGCGCCGGGCCAGTTCCTGACCTTCGCCCCGGCAGCACATTCTTCTGCTGAAAGCATCTGAACCGGGCGCCGTGCCTCTCGACTGGGGCGTCTGATCGGAGGACGATTAAGGAGCATCGTTTTGTTAGGAGGTCACCGATGTGCGGTTCGTACAGCAGGGATTTCCGTCGCGACACCAGGAAAGACGCCACGCGGGAAACCGACAAACGCCCCGAGCGCCACGCCGAGGCCAAGGACTTCAGGTTCTGGGCCTTCCCATGGCGCCGCAGGGAGTCCACCGTCCAGGAACCCGAGAAGGCTCCCGATAGGACCGGCGAAAAGGTGTAGTTCAGTGAGTAAAGGGGGCAGCCGCCAGGGCTGCCCCCTTTACTGTGGACACCTCGAATAGGGCCGGTGAGCAGTCCCAGGCGGGGCCTCTGAACCGGGCGGGCACCAGCGCTGGTACTGGTGCTGCTCATAGCGGCCCGGTTCCTGCCGCCGGTCGACTTGCTTTCGGACGCCGGGCAGAAGCCATCCAGTCGAAGTCCAGGAGCGGGCGTCGCTTTACGGGAATCCTCAGCGAACGAAGAACGAGCTGATCTCCCCCCAGACGAGCGGTTCGGAACCGTCCTCCCGCTGGCCCACTTCGGGCGCAACCGTCGATTGCCCGAGAGCAGAGCCCTCAAATGACGCCCGGGGCGTCTGGACGGTTGCCGAGGGCGCATCAGCTGCGGCGCCGAGACGGAAGGGCACCGGGCTGCAGATCATGACGGCGGCGTGCCGGGCAACCCGTGCCTTTATCCCGCCTTTGCCGACCGTGGCGCCTCAGGAGCCGGATCTGCCGGTTCCGGGCCGGAGGATCAATCTAATCTGGCCCTTAGGCCGGATCCGAAGCGGGCTCGCCCACAAACGCTCCGACAACTATTAGGTCGATATGGATACCGGTGAGTGCACCGTTGGCGTCTCTGGTTTGGAGGATCGGGTAGCGGCCGTCACCCCACCCGGAATGGGACAAAACGACATTTTCATCGTCCCCGGCCAGCGGCATCACGATGTTTGCCGTGCCCGCCGGATGCGGCTGGTCAGCGTCCATGAGGTCAAACCAGCAATTCGGGTCGGCTGATTCGAACACGTCCGGGTACCAGGTTGATGCATGTGGCATGCAGCGAGCCACGGCGTCAGCGTCGACGAAGGCCACCGTGCCGGCGCTTACCGGCACGACGTAGAACTCGCCCTGAGGCGGCGGGCCGGTCGGGCCCGGTGCGGCTTCCACGGCCGTTGACTCCGCCGGGGAGAGGACAAGAGAGAGGTAAGCCTCACGCAGATGCGATCCATCCTGTTCGGGCGAAACGTCCGCGACGGTGACCCGGACCGGGTAGTCGCCGGACGGAACATTCACGATCACCGGATTGCCGAGGTTCACGAATGGGTCGCAGGCGCCCACCTGCCCGGAAGGGACACGCAGGTTTCCCAGATCGATGACAGTCAGCCGGCCGTGCCGGCCACCGCCGAGGGGTGCTGTTCCTGTCTGGAGCGCGTAGTGATCGGCCATGTCCACGCGGCTATCCTCTCGTGTTCTGCCCTGGCAAGCGCACCGAATGCGCCGTTACAGTCGTCATTCGTCCCAGCTGAATGATCGGAATTCCCACGGGGCATCAACGGTTAGGCGATCCGCTTGCATGCCTGGTGGCATGGCTGCCAGCTGTGTGAGGGAAGGATCGGCCGCGACCACGTGCCAGATGTGTGTAGCAATCAAGGCGCCGTGGGCGTTTGGGTCTGATTCTCCATCGGCGATGGCCCAGCCGCCCTCGGGATCGTGCAGAACCTGAAGTGCCGGGCGCGCACCGTCCAGGACAGTCCGCATGACGACAACGCCAAGAGCCGGCGGGAAGGCGTCGCCCTCGAACGGCCAAGGCAGGGACCGAAACATTTCTTGGTTCATGCGATCTTCCTCATTACGGTATTCATGGCTACGGCGCTGGGACCAGCCAGAAGCCGGCGACGGCTGACCCGCCCGGCTCGGTAGTCATGGGCACCAGATGAGTGAGGACCTGGCCTGTCGCAAGGTCAACGGTCATGGTGCTGGCTGTTCCGCACTTGAGCGCGAGTTCGTGGGTTGTTCCTCCTCTGCGGTCCGGCTGCGCAATGAAGAGGGCTGCATCCGAAACGCCGACACATGCCGAAGTCACCTGGTAACGTCCCTGAGGTATTCCGGGCAGCGAAGTGCGGTACCCGTCGCCGCCAAGTCCGCCCGAGCCGCCCAAGACGAGGGCGGAGGGCCTGGGGCCAAGGATCTTTTCCAGTTGCGTCTGGTTGCTGGCCTGTTTCCCGGCCAGTGCGGGATCGGCCGTCGGCGGGGGAGGCGGGGCTGGCCGGGAAATCACAGGCGCCGCGGCGGTTGCAGAGGTCGTCTCGTCGTCCGTGTAAGCACAGGCGTTCAAGGCCCCTGCCGAACCGGCCAAGACAAGTAAGAGCGACAGGCCGCGGACTCGTTTTCCCCCAATGAACCCCATGCCCCGCAGACTATCGGCATCCGTCGGCGTGAGCCATCCCCGCATCTGCCCGCTGACGGGTTGCCGGGCAACTATAGAAGGTAGCGCCCAGATCCTTCGCCGGGGCAGTTCTCAGGGCGTGATTTCCCAGGCGAACATCATGGCGTGGTCCTCGTGCGAAAGGTTGTGGCAGTGCCCGACGTAGGGTCCTGTGAAGTCCCTGAAGCCCCGGTATAGGATGGCAGATTCGCCAGGGTCCAGGGCCACCGTGTCTTCCCCGGAGATGTCATCGGGATGCCCGGGATCCGCTGTCCGCGTGACGTCCTTGCCGTTGCGCATGACCACCTGGTGTTCTTCTTCATGGAGGTGGACCGGGTGCACCCAGCCGCCGCCGCCGTTGCGGAGCTCCCAGAGGTTGAAGCTTCCCTTCTTCTGCTGGGCCAAGGGTGAACGGCCGGCGGGATTTTTCAGGCTTGGCAGGACATGCTGCGGGTCGAAGGGCTTGCCGTTGATGAGCCACTCAGTTTCCCCGCCGGCGCTGCCGCGCTGCACTTCGAAGATCAGCCGGTTGTCCAGCAGGCTCTGCCAGTTGCTCGGCAGCGGCGGACGTGGACGAAGGGTAGCGGGGATCTGGCTGTTGTCCGGAGCCGTGTCGCCTATGACGATCTTGAGGAGCGGTATCTTGTATTTGGGATCGGGGGAGAACCGGGTGGATGCGGCCCACTTCCGGCCATTGGGCATTTTCATGACGTTGGTGAGGTAGATGACGTCGCCCTTGGTGGTGGGCGTGCCGTCCTGGTACCGGGTGAAATCTACGATCACCTCGCGCCGTTTGGCCGGCCACAGCTCAAAAGAATCACGCCTGATCGGGACCGGCAACAGGCCTCCGTCGACCGCGATCTCGTTGAACTGCATGCACTGCTGGCCGTCCTCGATACGGTACTGGCCCTGGAGTTCGTCGCCGTTGTAGCCGAGGGAGGCTGAAGACTTCGGTCCTCTGGTGGAGGTCATCAGCTTGAACTCGTAAATCCTGGCAACCGAGGCGTCCAGAAACCTTAAGCGGTACTTCCGCCGCTTCACCTCCAGGACGGGGAAAGCTGTCCCGTTGACCGTGCAGATGTCGCCGACGAAGCCGTGGTTGGGGAAGTGCTTGTAGAAGGTCTTGCCCCACCATTCGGGGTGCTTGGCCGGGTTCTTGGCGGCCGGGTACTCGCCTTGGACGTCGTGGAAGTCCTTGTGGATGGTGACGCCGTCGTCGAACCGGAAATCGGTGAAGGCCAGCGGGATGTCGTACTGGACGTCGAATGACCCGTCGGGGTTGTTGGTGCGGACCCCGGGCAACCGCAGCCCGCGGCGTTCGTCGCCCATGTCCAGGCCGTTTTTCGGGTCGTAGATCGGGTAGAGGCCCACCATGCCCTTGTACACGTTGGCGCCGGTGTGGTCCATCGTGTGGTCGTGGAACCAGAAGAAGCTTTGCTTCTGCAGGTCATCGCCGCCGGCGGGCCAGTTCAGGTACAGGTTGTCCACGAACATCCCGGGCCGGTAGCCCCGGTGCCTGGGTCCTGCCACCATCGAGTAGTGCGGGTTGCCGTCGCTCTCGGGTGCGGTGTGGGAGTTATGCAGGTGGGTCAGGAATGAGAAGTCCGGGGAGCCGAAGTCCTGCCGGTCCAGCTTCAGCGGATTCTCGTCCAGGTGGTTTTCGAACCGGACCAGGACGGGTTTGCCGTATTCGGCGTTGATCCTCGGCCCGGGGAAGGTCCCGTTGAAGCCGTAGATGGTGCTGGAAGGCATTATCCGCTTCGTGCCCGCTGGGTACGTCTTGCGGTTGGCATCGAAGGAAACCGCCGGTCTGCCGTTCGCATCGATCGGCAGCACCTGCGAGGTGGTGAAGGAATGGGGACGGACCAGCAGGTTGATCTTGTAGACGATCGGGTCCGGAAGGCCGATCTGGCTGGTCCAGATCTGGTGCCGTTGGTTGCGCAGCGAGTTTTGCTGGCCCGGCCCCGGCCCTGGCGGGTTCGGCCAGCGGCTGACCACGGACTTCGGGACCGGGGACAGCGCCTTGGGGATGAGCAGCGGGTCGCTGAAGGGTGAGAGGATCAGCGGGCTCGTGGGGAAGGCCTCGATGTACAGGGCGTCGCTGAGGGCCGTTGACGCGGCGGCAAAGGCGCTGTCCGACGTGACGAGCCCTGTTTGGGCCAGCAGCGGGCCAGCCCAGTTCTGTGCGGCCGCGACTGCGGCTGCTGCTCCGCCGGCCGCACCCAAACGCAGAAGGGTACGGCGGGCCACTCCGCTGCTGTTGGTGGATTCTTCGGTCATGGTCGGTGCCTCCTTGGCATGGCGCGCAAGCCAAGCAGGCCAGCGCCCAGGTCAACCCCAAAATGGACTCTGAGACCGATTTTCAGACCACGGGACCTTTCTGGCCCGTGGGTTGGTTTCCTGCGATGGTTCCCCAAGGCAACTACTTTCCTTCGCGGACCTTGGAAAAAGGTTGGTTCCGGGCCCGCGGCATGGTGCTGCCCGGCCGGGGGCACCGTGAAGGGGATACGGTAGCTTCCGGGTGCCATCAGCCGGGCGCCCGTTCGTCAAGGGCGGGACTCATCGAAGGGCGGCGCCGGGGCCGGCAGGAAACGGAGCGAAGTGCCCTCTTAGAAGTGCGGGAAGTGAGCGAATCAGCTGCCTGCCGGCCCAATGGCATTCGTTCGGCCGCCGTGGGCATCGTGCAGTTGCTCGGCTTCAGACCCGTGCCAGTCGGCGGTCAACAGCGCCGCCGGAGGACCGGCCCGGCGACGTGGGTGGTGGAAGCCGGACAAGCCCTGCCCGGCGGTCGTCCTGGTTGGTTGGGGTTGACGGGCAATTTAGGGGTGGGACCCGGTTCCTTCCCAGCCTCCACGGCGATGATGAAGCATGTCCCGCTGAATGACCTGCCAGCCGACGAGCGGGACGGACACCCGGACCGGGCATCCTCCCCCCAGAGTGGCCGGGCCGGCTGTCCACGGCGCAGGGCCTGCCTCCCGAAACCATGGTTCGGTTCATTGCTATTCAGATTTCACAGCCCAACTCTGAACCAGGGGAATCCTTGCTCAGGTTTCCCCGGCGGGCAGGTGTGACGCTGGCTGGCCAGGGAATTCACGGAGCACACCCGCTATGGCTCTGACCGCCTCGGGGTCGGTTGTCCAGGGCCGCCCAGTGCGGGTACTGGCATGGAAACCCGTGACTTTGGAGCCTTTGGCAGCCTCGGTCAGTTCAGCCCACGCAGCCTGCAGGTCGTTCTCGCGGATCGCTGCCGACGGATCGTCCGTGACCGCCGAGGGCTCGGCCTTAGGCTCCGCCGGCGCCGCGGATGCTGTTTTCCGTCGGAAGAATTGTTTGAGACCCAATGTTCTGTTCCTCCTTGAACGGGTTGACTATCTTATCTTCGCCCTCGGGGCGTGGCGACCGCCGCCGGATGCATCACGACGATCAGAAGGGTGGCTAGCGGGCCGAAGAAGACCGAGATGAAGAACCACGCGAGCCGGCTCCTGTTCTTCTGCTCGGCGAGCCCGGCGTTGATCAGGGCGATCGCCAGCCACACGCCGCCACTGTTGAGGAACCCGTTATCCATGAAGGTCTCCTATGCAGCTTTCTCGTCGACGCTGAGGGGGATCAGGGCAGCGACGCAAGCACGTCGTGGGACCACTCCCTGGTGAGTACGTCATGCAACCCGGCGTTGGGGCTGCTCACGCAATAAGGGGTGTGGTCAGGGTTCAGCACAGCAAGATCCACCGGGACGGCAAACAGGCCCCACGGCTCGATCCTGTTCGCCAAGTAACCCGTGAGCTTCAGAGCGCTGTACTCCGGGGCGTTCCAGACAGAAGCGGCCCGCTGCATGTCGTCGGGGTGGATGGCGACCCAGACACCGAGGCGGAGTTCGTGTCCGCCCTCCAGTTGGACGGGAAGCAGGGCCCGGACGAACGGGCTGATCCCCGGGATCTGCATGAGTGTGGCCACATTGGGGTCCGGCTCGCTCAGCCAGCTTCCTTCGGCAAGATGTTGCCCGGGGCTGTTCAGCACCGGGTCGGGAAGCCGGAAGCGGACGTCCCTGTCATGGTCCGACGTCTCCAGCCCGCACATCGCGCACGTATGAGTTGTCGATGAGTTCATCCATCCCCCCGGATTCTGTTGTCCTCGGGGCGAGTCTACGCGGGTTGGCGGCTGACAGTCAGGTCTTCTCCGGGGGAGCCGCGTCGTGGCAGGTCACCGTTTCAAGATATTTGCAGTCTCTTGATACCAGCGCTGAGCCGGCATTTGAGCGCTGGCGGACGCAGGACTTCGTGTCTTTCGCAGGGTGATGCTGGTGAGTACGTGTGATTTGTTAACCCGGTGGGAGATCGTTCGGGTCCTGGATGTCGCGCAGGTGGGCTAGCAGAGCCAGTTCGGGGCGCTCGGGGTTCACGGCCAAATGATGCAGCAGTGACGCCCGCATGCCGGGAATGAGATCGTCCTGCGCCAGGATCCCGTTTATCAGGCGCTGAAGCTGGAACCGCTGAAGGCTGCCCTGCATGGAGGGTGCGGGCAGATCGTCCGCAGCCCGGGGGTGAGGCGCAGCCGGGGCAACGTGCCTGCGGTTGAGCTGGGCTGAGGGAGGAAGCTCGAGGAGTGTCATCGATCCTGCGCCTTCGCTGGCTCGAAACTCCGGAAGCGACTTTTCTCGCGATCTGATGTCACGAGTCCGGGGACGGCCCCGGTGACCAGGGTGCCAAGGTGTGCCGCTGCGCTGAGCTGCAGGCCGGTATCCGTGAATCCGAGGTTGTCACCACTGATGACCAGGATGTGTCCCGCCGTGGCCGCCTCCAGCCATGTGTTGTCGCGGGGGTCCATTGGGTCCAGTTGCTGGGAGTGCATCAGCGCACCGTCCATCCGCAGTTCGACGGCTCCGTCGGTGCCCACGGTGCGGGTGCATGTGTCCCGCACAGGGCGGGCCTGCCGCACGATGTCGCCGTAAGTGTCATTGAATGACAGCTGGAACCCGTGGTTGACCAGGGCGGAAACCAGTGCGGAGGTCATCTCTCCGCCGGGTTTCCCGAAGACCAGACTTGGTAGCAGGGTGTAGGCCAGTACCGGAATGTTTGTCTCTCCGGCTCCGCCCCAGGCGAGGACGAGCCGTGCGCCGAGGGCGGTTTGTTCCCCGGGGAAACCGGTAGCCTGGTGCACTTTCAGACCGGCTTGCCGGCACTGCAGGTGGTGGACGGCAGGATCGAAGGTCAGGCACACCCTGCCCTCCCGATCAAGGCCTTCGGTGATGTCCACTGTGAGGGACAGCGCGGCGCCGGGGCCAAAGGGAAGCCGGCAGGCGGCGCAGCGATGGGTTGTGGCGATGACGCTGTCGATGTAGTGGGCGGTGTCCCTGCCCTTGAATGTTTCCAGTCGTGCGTCCCAAACGACATTGCTGGTGATGGGCATACCGCGGTCCAATCCGTGACGCCTCTCCGGTGATGTGCCCTTGCACGGCAACCACTGGAGCGGGAGGGGGCCGCCGGGCCTGGCCTAACGGGAGCGTGAGAACCAGGAGCGGCGCACTGGCTGAAACCAGTCGCAGCTCTTACTGCCAACCAGATGCCCACAGAATCTCCCGGTTACCTTGGAGAAACCTGCTCGTACCCTGTGAGCCGGAGTTGGGGATCACCCAGGACAGCCCCCAATCCGCCTGGGCGGCGGTCCCAAAGCTGCTGTTGGAGGGAGGGAGTTGCCTCCACAACGGAACCGCGTCGGCGGTGTGGGCCCAATCGGGTCCCCCTCGTCCGGGGGTGTTGCCAAGATATCTGCAAGCTTCAGGCCGGGGGCAGCGAGGGCGGTGCCCACATGGAAGTGGCAACTGACCGCCCGCATCTACGACCGCGACAGCCGGCAAATCCGGGCTGTCGTTGGACTTGGGAGCAGCACCGGTTGATGTCCACCGGTGGTCGGGCAGGAAAAAGCCCCCGCGGCCTTTGAGGGTGGTACGGGGGCCCTTCCTAGCGGCAGGACCGCTAAGTCTGGAGTTCAGCGGGCCTGACGTCC
>NZ_JBHTXX010000050.1:0-32432 GCF_042791415.1 Arthrobacter sp. NPDC056691 | reverse complement strand
AAAAAACCACTACCAACCCCAACAACTCGGCCCCCCCCGGGGGGGCCGGGCGGCGCCGGCAACCGCCGGCCGGCCCGCTCTGCGCTACGCCTCTACGAGGTCCTCGTCCAGCTCCTCAAACTCGACGGCGGCCACGATTTCCTTGGTCTCCGGGTTGAGCATGAAGGCCTCGTCATCGTCCTCGATCATGAGGAAGTCGCCGTGGTCGGTGCTGAAGCGCCAGGCGAGCACCGTTTCACCGTTGTGGTCGTAGTTCGGGTCGCCCATGGTGATTTTCTGCAGCTCGTATCCGGCGATGTCGCACAGTTCGCGGATGATCACCTCGAATTCCGGGGCGTTCTCCAGGGCCTCTTCCTCGGCCTCGGCGCGCCGCTCTTCGAGGTCCGGCAGCGCCGCCACGCGCTTGGCGATGTGTGCGGTGATCTCGTCGTCGTTCAGGACCAGCAGGCCCTCCTGACCGCGCAGCCACGCCGCGTTGAGGGCCACGATGTCCTCCGTTTCGAGGAGCGATTCGAATTCGGCGTCGAGGTCCTCCATGGCCTGCACGCGTTCGGGCAGCTCGCTGTCCTCCCCTGCGTCGGCCGCGCCGTCCAGGTAGATGTCCGCTTCCTCCTCGGACAGGGAGTCGAACGCCTCCACGGTGCGGTCGAAGAGGTCAACGTGCCCGGCGGCGCCCATGCCTTCCAGGCCCTCGCGGATGTAAGCGTCGAGCTCCTCACGGTCCGGGGCGGTGAACACATACTGCGCAAAGCCGCCGCCGAGGGACTGAGTCAGATAAAAGTCCACGAAATAGCTGCGCAGGGCGCTGGGCGCGATTTCACCCGAACCGAGGAGCTCCTGGTACATGGCGTTCACCACGGCAACGTTGGAATCGACGGTCTCTGCGTCATTGGCACTGTCGCCGCCCGCGGCGCCTTCGACGGTCAGGACAACGGGGTATTCGCTGGAAGTCATGGGAAATCCTTACTGCAGAAAGCCGGTGATGCTCAGGACTCTCCCAACGTACGCGCCGCTGCGCGCCCGCAGGTTTAGGGCGAAATGAACGTCAGGCGAAGTTTGCGCCGCATCACCCGTGGGGACAACCGCAGGACAAAACAGCAGGGAACGACGGCGGGCGGCGGCAAATTTGAGGGCCCCTCCCGCCCGACTAAGATGGATCAGATAACCTGCAGATTTTCGACCTGCCGAAAGTAGCGCGCACCCATGCCTTCCCAACCGGACGACAGTGCGGCACTGGCAATCCAGACCCCCGCGATCAACGACCGCTCCCTCGCGGCCGGGCTCGCCTATGCCATGGGCGGCCGTGTCTCCGGGATCTCGTTCGACGCCGCCACCGGCCTGATGCTCGGCAAGGTCCGGGGCGGCTCCGAAGTGCCGTACTCCACCACGGCCAAGCTGGTCCGGAAGGGCGGCGGCTGGAGCTGCACGGTGGGGGTCTGCAGCTGCCCGGTCCGCAAGGACTGCAAGCATGTGGCCGCGCTCCTGTTCGCGGCCGAAGACAATGCGGCCGTGCGGGTGCAGCTCCTGTCCCCCGCCGACGCCTCGAGGGTGTCGCGGGAAAAGTCGGTGCCGGCACTCTCGGACTGGGAGCAGGCGCTCAGCCCCCTGATTTCGCAGGCCGGCCCTGCCCAGCAAAGCGGCGGCACACCCCTGGCCCTGCAGTTCGAGGTGGAGGAACCGGCCCCGCACTTCTCCTACACAGGCCGCCGGGATCCGCTCCGGAGCGTCCGCCAGCTCAAGGCCCGCCCTGTCATCATGGGCGCCAAGGGCAAATGGATCCGCGGCGACGTCTCGTGGAACACCCTGAGCTACCTGAGCTTCAAACGCGAGTGCAACCAGGCCCACGTGGAGTGGATGCAGACCTTCCTCGCGGCGCACACCGCCGGCGCCAGCCGGGCGTACTCGTCGTCGTCCCTCTGGCTGGGGCTGAACACCTTCGCCGGAAAGAACCTGTGGGGCCTGCTGGAGGAAGCCCGGCAGCTCGGCGTCGCCCTGGTGCACAGCCGCGGCCAGGAGCCCGTGAACGTGGCTGCGGAGCCTGCGGCGGTGGGCCTGAACCTGGGCCGCTACGGAAGCGGCACCCAGGACGGGGGCCTGGAGCTCGCGTCCACCATCACGGTCGACGGCACCGAGGTTGATCCGGCGTCGGTGGGCACCATCGGCCGCCCGGCCCACGGTATTTTCCTCACGTCCAGCGGGGACTCGCTGCCGGGCGTCGCCGCGGACGAGACCATCACGCTTGCCCCGCTGGAGAGCGGACTGAGCGAGGAGCTGCTGGCCTTCGTCACGGCGGGCAACACGCTGCACATCCCAAAACGGGATGAAGGCCGCTTCCTGACCGGGTTCTACCCCAAGCTCAAGCAGACCGCGCGCGTGACGGCGGCGGACGAGTCCGTCGAGCTGCCCGAGCTCGCCATCCCGACACTGTCGCTGCTGGCCAACTACGGCACCGACCACAAGGTGCGCCTGCACTGGGAGTGGCACTACAAGTCCGGCACCATCGTCACCGCGCAGCCGCTCTGGCGCCACCCCGGCGACCATGGCTACCGTGACGATCCGGCCGAGGCCCGGATCCTGGAGGCCGTGGGCCAGCCGTGGGACGTGGTGCCCAAGCTGGGCGAGTCGGCCAGCGGCGGCTGGGGCACGCCGCGGCTCGCGGCCACCGCGGAGCTGAGCGGGCTGGACACCCTGGCCTTCACGGAGGAGGTGCTCCCCCGGCTGCGGAACACGCCCGGCGTCGACGTGGACACCTCCGGCGACATCGCGGACTACCGGGAGGCCGAGGAAGCCCCGGTGGTGGCCATCTCCACGAAAGCCACCGACCAGCGCGACTGGTTCGACCTCGGCATCGTGATCACCCTCGAGGGCCAGCCGGTTTCCTTCGCTGCCCTGTTCTCCGCCCTCGCCGCCGGGCAGACGCGCATGCTGCTGCCCAGCGGCGCGTATTTCTCCCTCGACCTGCCGGAGCTGCACCAGCTGCGGGCGCTGATCGATGAGGCCCGCTCGCTTCAGGACAACCCCGGCGACAAGGACGCCCCGCTGCAGATCAGCCGCTTCCAGGCCGGCCTGTGGGATGAACTTGCCCAGCTGGGGATCGTGGACGAGCAGGCGTCCGCCTGGCGCGCGGCGGTGGGCGGGCTGCTGGCGGACGGCGTCCAGGGCCTGCCGCTCCCGGCCACCCTCAACGCCGAGCTGCGCCCGTACCAGCTGGAGGGCTACAACTGGCTGAGCTTCCTGTACCGCCACAGCCTCGGCGGCGTGCTCGCGGACGACATGGGCCTGGGAAAGACTGTCCAGGCGCTGGCCCTGATGTGCGCAGCCAAGGAACACGCCGCAACTTCCGCGGACGTTACGGAAGGGGACGCAAAGACACCGGGCGCGGCAACAGCGGACCCCAAATCAGGGAACGACGGCGGGACGCCCTTTTTGGTGGTGGCCCCCACCAGCGTCGTGGGCAACTGGGAAGCCGAGGCCGCCCGGTTCGCGCCCGGCCTGACCGTCCGCGCCGTGGGCGAGACGTTCGCCAAGAGCGGCGCCGATCCCGCCGGGGCCATGGCCGGGGCGGACATCGTCATCACGTCCTACGCGCTGTTCAGGATCGACTACGAGTCCTATGCGGGACAGCGCTGGGCCGGGCTGGTGCTGGACGAGGCCCAGTTCGTGAAGAACCACCAGTCCAAGGCCTACCAGTGCGCCCGCAAGCTTCCGGCCGCGTTCAAGCTTGCCATCACGGGCACGCCGCTGGAGAACAACCTCATGGAGTTCTGGGCCCTGACCTCCATCGTGGCGCCGGGGCTGTTCGCGAGCCCTTCACGGTTCGCCGAGTACTACCAGAAGCCGGTGGAGAAGAACGGTGACCGGGGGCAACTGGACAAGCTCCGCCGTCGGGTCCGTCCGCTGATGATGCGCCGCACCAAGGAGCAGGTCATCAAGGACCTGCCGCCCAAGCAGGAACAGATCCTGGAGGTGGTGCTCAACCCGCGCCACCAGAAGGTCTACCAGACCCACCTGCAGCGCGAGCGGCAGAAGATCCTGGGCCTCATCGAGGACGTGAACAAGAACCGCTTCACCATTTTCCAGTCGCTGACGCTGCTGCGCCAGCTCAGCCTGGACGCAACGCTCGTGGATGAGTCCCTGTCCGGCGTGCGGTCCAGCAAGCTGGACGTGCTGTTCGAGCAGCTGCAGGACCTCGTGGCCGAGGGCCACCGCGCCCTCATTTTCAGCCAGTTCACCGGCTTCCTGGGCAAGGTCCGCGAGCGCCTCACCGAAGAGAACATTGAGTTTTGCTATCTCGACGGCGGCACCCGGAACCGTTCCGACGTCGTCAACGAGTTCAAGAACGGCACGGCGCCGGTGTTCCTGATCAGCCTCAAGGCCGGCGGGTTCGGCCTCAACCTCACCGAGGCTGATTACGTGTTCCTGCTTGACCCGTGGTGGAATCCGGCGTCAGAGGCGCAGGCGGTGGACCGGACGCACCGCATCGGCCAGGCCAGGAACGTCATGGTGTACCGGCTGGTGGCCAAGGACACCATCGAGGAAAAGGTCATGGCGCTGAAGGCCAAGAAGTCCCAGCTGTTCGCCGACGTGATGGAAGGGGACGCCCTCTCGGGCGGCGCGCTCACGGCCGAGGACCTGGCGGGGCTCTTCAACGACTGACGGGTTCGCGGCTGACGCAGCCATCGCTGCGGCCGGGGCGGGCCGAAGCCCGAGGGCGGTCCGCCTGCTGAGCCACCGCGTCAGGGCCTTGCCTTTGCCCTTCCACCAGCTGTCCTCGTCGGTGTCGGTGCGCCATCGGTAGATCAGCACCACCAGTACGAACATCCCGGCTGGGACGTTGGGCCAGACGCCGGCGGCAGCGTCGAGAAGCGCCCTAACCGCGGTGGCCAGGATCGCCGGCGGGGCCAGGGTGCGAAAGACAGTGTTGGCCAGGTACCGCCGGTGGGAGCGCGGCACGGACAGCAGCCGGACCATGTCCGAACAGGCACACACCACCACGAGGGCCTGCCCGAGCGTCAGCAGGATGGACCCCGGCAGGGACCCGGCGAACTGTACGGCTGACGCCAGTCCGGAACTCATGGCCTGCTCCCGTCCATGCCATCTCCTCCGTCGCTTGTGCTGTCTCCTGAACTGCTGCCTGTGCTCTTCCCCGTACCCCGATGAGTGTCAGACCATTCAACGGCGCCCGGCCAGGTAAGTCACGGGGGGTGACTACCCGTCTTTGCCGCGCGCAGCACTCGCGACTACGCAGCACGGCCCCGCGGCGGCCGCGCACCCGCCGCGGCAGTGACGCTTGACACATTCGCCGGCCCCATGGGAAGGTTGCAACATCAGATGGTCAGACCAACTAACCATCATCCACAACAGCCGCTACGAGGAAGTAGTACATGAACCTCTATTCGCTCCTGCAAAAGAGAACCGCAACCCAGGGCCCCATCCGGGTCGGCGTCATCGGTGCGGGCAAGTTCGCCTCGATGTTCCTCACCCAGGCCCTCAACTCCGAGGGCATCCACGTCGTAGGCGTTGCCGATATCGATGTCCCCAAGGCCAGGGGCGCACTGCAGCGGACCGGCTGGCCGACCGAGCGCTATGCTGCCGGCAGCTTTGCCGAGGCACTGCGCAACGGCACCACCTTCGTGACCGACAGCTCCGCAGACCTGATCCAGCAGCCGCAGGTCGAGGTCATCCTCGAGGTGACGGGCAACCCCATCGTCGGCACCGCACACGCCGTGCAGAGCATCGACAACGGCAAGCACATCATCATGGTCAACGTCGAGGCCGACTGCATGGTGGGCCCGCTTCTCCAGCGGCGCGCCGAGGCCGCCGGCGTCGTCTACTCCATGGCATACGGCGACCAGCCCGCCCTGATCTGCGAAATGGTCGACTGGTGCCGCACGGTGGGCTTCGATGTCGTGGCCGCCGGCAAGGGCACCAAGTACCTGCCCGAATACAATTACTCCACTCCGGACACGGTCTGGAACTACTACGGTTTCACCGACGAGCAGCTCGCCAGCGGGGACTTCAACCCGAAGATGTTCAACTCGTTCCTGGACGGCACCAAGTCCGCCATCGAGATGGCCGCCGTCGCCAACGGCACCGGACTCACGCCCCAGGACGAGGGGCTCTTCTTCCCGCCGGCCGGCGTCGACGACCTTCCGAACGTCTACCGCGAAAAGTCCGTCGGAGGCATGCTGACGCGCCGCGGTACCGTGGAAATCGCCTCAAGCCTCAACCGGGACGGCACCGAGGTGGACCGCGACCTGCGCTGGGGTGTCTATGTCACCTTCGAGGCCAAGACGGACTACGCCGTGCAGTGCTTCGCGGAATACGGCGTGAAGACCGACCCCACCGGCCGCTACGGCTCGCTCTACCGGCCGTACCACATGATCGGCCTGGAGCTGGGAGTCAGCATCGCCTCCGCCGTGCTCCGCGGGGAAGCCACCGGCGCCCCCACGGGTTTCCGCGGCGACGTCGTGACCACCGCCAAGAAAGACCTCAAGGCCGGTGAAATACTCGACGGCGAAGGTGGCTACACCGCCTTCGGCAAGCTGGCCCCGGCGCACATCTCGCTGGAGCGCAACGCCCTGCCCCTGGGCCTGGCCCACGGCATGAAGCTCAAGCGCGACGTCCCCAAGGACCGCACCGTTTCCTGGGACGACGTCGACACCGACGAGAGCCTGCTTGCCGTCCAGATCCGGCGCCAGCTTGAGAACGAGGCCCGCGCCGAGCTCCTGCAGCCGCAGCGGTAAGACGGTCAGGCCGAGCAACTACGATGAAAGTGCCGCGGCCCTCTGCCGCCGGCAGACAAATCAAAGAGGTGATCGGCATGAGCGCAGAAGCATGGGAACCGGTACAGCGGGTCCGTACCTACGAACAGGTCATGGCCCAGATAGAGGAACGCATCCTGGACGGCAGGCTCAAGGCCGGGGACAAGCTCCCCAGCGAGCGGGACCTGTCCGCCCTCCTGAACGTTTCCCGCCCGTCCCTGCGGGAATCGCTCAGGGTCCTTGAGGCACTGGGCATCGTCGACATCCGCCCCGGCGGGGGTGCCGACGGCGGCGCAGTCCTGGTTGATGAACCCGGATCAGGGTTCATCAACCTCCTCAAACTCCAGCTCGCGCTCGGCCAGTTCGACCACACCGAAGTACTGGAGACCAGGATCGCCCTCGAAACCTGGTGCTGCGAGGAGGCCGCCCAGCGGGCGACCGAGGAGGACCTGGCGGAACTGGAGCAGATCCTCGACCAGATGGAGGACCCGGAGATCTCCACCGCCGAGTTCAACCGGCTGGATGCTGCCTTCCATGTGCGGATCGCCGAATCCACCGGCAACTCCCTCACAGCGCACCTGATGGGCTCCCTCCGGACGGCCATCAACCGCCAGATGATCGAGGCGTACGCCCGGCTGGAGAACTGGCGGGAAACGGCCAAGGTGGTCCGCAGCGAACACCGCGAAATCCTTGCCGCGATCCGCCGGAAGGAAGCCGACAAGGCCCGGCGGGCCGTGGGTGACCACATCCGCAGCTTTTACAACATTGAAAACGCCAAGGCTCTACACAAGCCCCAGTGACACCCCACCGGTGTCCACCGGGGACAGCGCCTGCGGCAACCGCAGGGGCAGGAAGCAACCTGTCCCATATCGAAGGAGATATGAACGCGATGAGTACCCTCACGCAGACGCACGCCCAGCAGGCGGAACACGGATCACCGGACAAACTGAAGGTCGCCATCGGCAGCGCCGTCGGCACGACCATTGAAAACTACGATTTCCTCGCCTACGGAACGGCGGCGGCCCTGTACTTCGGCAGCGCCTTCTTCCCTGGCCAGGATCCCCTCGCCGCCACGCTGCTCGCGTTCGCCACCCTGGCCGTGGGCTTCGCCATGCGTCCCCTCGGCGGCCTGGTCGGCGGCTACCTCGGCGACAAATACGGCCGGAAGCCTGTCCTCGTAGGTGCGCTGCTGGTGATGGGCGCGGCCACGTTCCTCATTGGCGTCCTGCCCACCTACCAGCAGGTGGGTGTCCTGGCACCGATCCTGCTCGTGGCCATCCGCATTGTCCAGGGCCTGGCCTTCGGCGCCGAATGGGGCGGGGCCATCATGATGACCTTCGAGCACGCCCCATGGCGCAAGCGCGGGCAGTACACCGGCATCCCGCAGGCAGGCGTCCCGCTCGGCCTGCTGCTGGCAAACCTCGTGTTCCTCGGCACCACGGGCTGGAACAACGAATGGTCCTGGCGGGTGCCGTTCCTGGCAAGCTCCATCCTGATCATTGCAGGCATCATCATCCGCATGAAGGTCAGCGAGTCCCCCGAGTTCGAGGAAACCAAGGCCCGCGGCGAACTCGTCAAGAACCCGCTGCTGACCGTCATCAAGGACGACTGGCGGAACATCCTCCGCGTCATCGGACTACGCCTGGCTGAATCCGGCGGCTTCTACGTCATCGTCACCTACCTGCTCTCCTACATCAGCACGAACAAGATCGTTGACCGGCAGGTGGGCCTGACCGGCCTGGTGCTCGCGGCCGCCATCGGCGTCGCCGCCACCATCCTGTGGGGCCGGCTGACGGACCGCATCGGACGCCGCAAGCTCTACCTCGCCGGCTGCGCTGGAATCATCCTGTTCGGATTCCCCATGTTCCTCATGGTCAACACCGCTGTCCCGTTCCTGATCGTGCTGGTCTACGTCGTCGGCCTGCCGGTGCTCCACGACATGCTGGCCGGGGCCCAGGGCGCCTGGTTCTCCGAACTGTTCAACGCCAACACCCGCACCTCCGGGGCCTCGATCGGCTACCAGTTCTCCGCCGCCATCTCCGGGTTCATCCCGCTGATCGCCGCAGCCACGGCAGCGGCCTGGGGCTGGAGCGGAGTGTCCATCGTCTACATTGCCTGCGGGGCCATCGGGCTCATCGCAGCGCTGGCAACCAGGGAGACCTGGAGCAGCCGCGAAAAGAACGAGGTCGATGCGCTGATAGGGTCCGGCAAGTAAGGGCCCAACAAAGAGCGATGGTCCCGGGCAGGAATTTCCTGCCCGGGACCATCTTGCTTTAAGGACCAGCGTGCTTGTGCCTCAGGTGCCGTCAGGCCGGGGACAGTTCCTCGGCCCGCGGCAGCGGATCCAGGTGGCTGATGCCGGTGGCCGTGACCTGCAGGACCCGGGCCGTGGCGATGTCATAGAACAGGCCCGTCACGTGGACCTCACCGCTCCGGGCGGCGTCCTGCAGGCTGGCGTGCTGCTGCAGCCGCTCGAGCTGGACGGCAACGTTGACCATGGCCAGCTGGTCCACCGCGCCGTACCCGGCCTGCTCCGCGGCGACCTGGACGGGATGGCCGGCCTGGAACGCTTCCAGGCTCGGCCGGCCGTGGTCCAGCCAGGAGTCGACCGGGCAACGATCCACCCCGCCTGCCGGGCTCTTGCCCTCTGGCTTCCGGTCCGGGGCCGGGCCGGCGAGCAGCGCGGTCATGGCACCGCAGCCGGAGTGGCCGCAGACCACCACTGAGGTGACGGAAAGCTCGTCGAGGGCGAACTTCAGGGATGCCTCGACCGACGGTTCCAGCCGGCCGCTCCCCACCACGTTGCCCACGTTCCGGACCGTGAACAGGTCCCCCGGGCCGCTGCTGGTGATCAGGTTGGGCACCAGCCGGGAGTCGGCGCAGGTGATGAACAGCGTGTCGGGGTCCTGGAAGGTGGACAGCTCCTCGACGTGCGGACGCAGCAGGTGGGCGTGCCGGCGGTGGTAGCTGTCCACGCCGTTGAGGACCGAGCGCACCGGGGCCGGGACATGTCCGGACGCGTCGACCGCCAGCGGCGAGCTGTCCCGCTGCCAGCTCCGCCATGGCGCAAACCCGCCCCGCAGCGCCGAGCGCGATGACCCGCGTGCGGGAGTTCCCGCCTGGGCTGCGTGGAGGGTGGCGGTGCCGGTTTCCTCGATCTCGACGCTGCCGCCGTTGCTGGCGTGCCGGACGCGCCAGGCCTCCAGGGTGTCGTGGACCGGGTGGTCCAGGTAGTCGACGTCGAGCTCCACCGTGACGTGCGACGCCGGCGGCACCGCGGCCAGCACCTTGCTCAGGCGGGGAAGCGACAAAAACGTGCAGGAGCCGTCGATGACCACCCGCCACCGGCCTTCGGCTGCCGGGCCGAGAGGCTCCGCGTGGATGCTTGCACGGACCACGCGCCAGACGACCAGCAGCACGGCCAGGGCGAGCCCGATCAGGACGCCGGCCAGAAGGTTGACGAAGACCACCGTGAGCAGCGTGGCGGCGTAGACGGCCAGGTCACCGGTGATGCGCGCCGTCTGGAAATCGGCCACCTTCACGAGCCTGATGCCGATCATGATGAGCAGCCCGGCCAGCACGGCCTCGGGCACCAGCTGGATGACTCCGGCCAGCAGCAGGGAAAAGACGAGAACCCAGATGCCGTGCAGGATGGCAGACTTGCGGGTCCGTCCCCCGGCCTCCACGTTGGTGGCGCTGCGGACGATCACGCCGGTGACGGGAAGCCCGCCCAGCATGCCCGAGGTCACGTTGGCGGCGCCCTGGCCGAGGAGCTCGCGGTTGAAGTCAGTGCGCTCGCCGTGGTGCATCTTGTCGACGGCTACGGCGGACAGCAGCGACTCCACGCTCGCCACCAGGGCGATGGTGACAACGCCCACCGCGATAGCGGTCCACTCCCCCTGCGGCAGGTGCGGAAGGGAGAGGGCGTCCAGCAGCGAACCGTCAAAGGTGATCCGGTCGACGTCGGAATTGAACGGCAGCGACAGCAGCGTGGCTGCCACCACGGCGACGAGCGGTCCCGGCACCCGCCGGATGGCCGCCGGCATGTACTTCCACCCGATGAGCAGTGCGATCACCACAGCACCCAGAAAGGCGGCCTGGGGGTCGACGGCGGCCAGGCTGTCCGGCAGCGCCATGATGTTCTGCAGCGCGGCTTCGCCCGCTTCGGCGCCGAGCATCACGTGCAGCTGCTGCAGGACGATGATGATGCCGATCCCGGCAAGCATGGCGTGCACGACGACGGGTGCGATGGCGAGGGCTACCCGTCCCACCCTGGCCATGCCCAGCAGCACCTGCAGGACGCCGGCCGCCACGGTGATGGCGCAGGTGACGGGCCAGCCGAACTGCTCAATGAGGCCGGCGACGATGACTGTCAGGCCCGCAGCCGGGCCGCTCACTTGCAGCGGCGCACCGCCCAGGCTGCCGGCCACGATGCCGCCGACCGCAGCCGCGATCAATCCGGCCATGACCGGTGCGCCCGACGCCGCAGCAATGCCGAGCGACAGCGGAACGGCAACGAGGAACACCACGAGGGAAGCCGGAAGGTCCCAGCGGAGGCCGGATGTCAGGCGTGCCAAGACTGGTATCCGGCTCCTGCCGGGGTGAATGTGGTCTGGATCCGTGGCGGCTGGCGAGGGCATATAAGTCCTTAGCTCGTTCGAAGGGTCCTTATCCACGCTATTGACGCCCCGATAGGGGCCGCAAGAGTACCCGCCCGTGAGAAGAAACACGAGGTCAGGCCGGACATAATGCGAAAACTAGTGCACTAATCCATTCGTTTGCATAAAGCCTCCGCCGCCTCGCGGTCCGGTGTTCCCCATGGCACAGGGGCTCGCCGCCGGCCAGGAAAAACGGCCGCCGTTCAAGTCACATGGCCCGGGCCGCGGGTGACCGCGCGTTCACCCGAAAAATAAATTCCGACGGCGGATCCCCGGCCGTGGGCGGCGATGCCCGCTTCGGCTGATGAAGGTCTGTTAAACAGCAGTGGATCCATCCCCGCGGGATGGATCCACTGCTGTTTTGGGCCAGTGCCGGCTAAAGGCGCTGAGCGGCTGACCGCCTTAGCGCTTGACGGCGTCCAACTTCAGCATCTTGGCGATGACGTGGTCGAGCTCGGAGTCGTCGAAGATCTTCTTCCAGTCGTCCTTGATGATGGTGTTCTTGCCGTACTGGATGGCAATTTCGCAGGCCTCGGAGAACGGGTTGGAGCCGCGCAGGGCGTTGGTGAGGGCGATCTGCACGTGGCCGAACAGCATGGCCTTGGCCGCTTCCTCGGGCACGCCGGCGGTGTGGACGGTCTCGTGCAGCGCCTCGTTGAGCAGGGTGCCGATCATGCAGGCCACGGTCTCCACGAGGGTGGGCTCGAGGATGGCGAGCTGCTTCACGGTGACCCAGTGGACGTCGATCACGGGGGCGTAGATGACCCGGATGGTGGCCTCGGCGGCCGCCTTGGTGTCCGCGGAAGCGTCCTCGTCGATCGCGGCGACAACATTCTGCGGGGCGCCCTCGCCGCCGAAGGTGTCCGCCCATTCTTCCTTGGTGGTGCGCTCCAGGAACACGGACGGGTGGCAGGGGTGGGCCACGGCCTGGACGACGTCGTCGCGCTTGGCCAGCAGGCCGGCGTAGGCGGCAGCCGGGTCCAGGGTGAGCAGGATGGCGCCGGACTTCATCTGCGGGACGACGCCTTCGGACACGATGCCCAGGACGGTGTCCGGAACGGCGAGGATTACGACGTCGGCGCCCTTGACGGCCTCGTCGGTGGCGGTGATTTCACGGCCTTCGGCGCGGACGCGGTCCTGGCCGGCGGGTGAGTTCTCGGAGTAGAACACGGTGTGGCTGGACTTCTGGAGGTTACGGGAAACGCGCATCCCCATCTTGCCTCCGGCTCCGATAACGGCGACGGTCAACTGTTCTGCAGACATTTCATTTGCTCCTTAGGAAATCGAGGCTTTGCTGGGTCCACTGGTTTTCGAGGCGGATGGTTTCGTCCTCGGAGTCCTGCCACGGCAGCCAGTGTTCGACGATCTGGTTAATATTTCTTTCTTTGGGCTGGAACTTCCGGGCCATGTAGTCATAGTCCAGAAGGCCTTCCCCGAGCGGCGCGCCGGAGTATGTAAACCCGACCCACCCCTCCTTGCGGCTGAACGCAAAGTCTTTGATGTGCATGTTCAAAACATGGGGCGCGACGGCGTCAATCACCTCACGCGGCGACTCCAGGGCCGCCACGGTATTGGCCGGGTCGCTGCACACGCCCAGGTACAGGCTGCCGACGCGCTCCACTACCTCCAGGATCCGGGCGGTGGGGACCTGTTCGTAGGTCTCCACCGCGATCCGCACCCCGGCAGCCTTGAACTCGGGCAGGACCCCGGTGAAGATTTCCACCGCCTCGTCCGCTGTCGGGGTGTGGCCCGGGACGTTGAACATGGTCCGCAGCAGCGGCGCGCCCAGGATCCTGGCGATGCGCAGGAACTTCCGCAGGTGCTCGGCCCGGATGCCCTTGGTGCCCAGCTCGAGGCTGATCCCGAGCGAGTCGGCGGTGGCCCGCACGGCCTTAAGTTCGTCGTCGGTCATGGTTTCCAGCGGCGCGTAGTCGCAGATCTGGAACAGGTCCACGCCCAGTGCCGCGGTCCGCTCCAGGGCCTCGTGGATGCTCAGCGGACGGGAAACCCGGTCCGAAAGCTGCCAGAAGAAGGCGTAGCTGCTCAGGCCAATCCTTGAGCCCTGGCCAACGGGTGCCGGGCCAGCCGTGGCGTTCATGCCCGGCCTCCAACTGGTGCCAGCAGAGCGGGTTCCAGCAGGCCGAGCCTGGCCGCGGCCTCATCCAGGATGTCCCGCACCGCTGACGGGTTGTGGGCGAAGCGGCCCAGGAACAGTCCGGCGACGGCGGGGCCCAGCTGGCTGATGAGGCCGGGTCCGGCGCTGCCGCCGTAAATGACCCGGCTGCATTCCTGGCCCGGGCGGCTGCGCAGGTGGGCGTCCAGTCCGGTGATGACCTCGCTGATGAACTCGGGCGACGCCGGTTCGGCTGCGCCGATGGCCCACTGCGGCTCGTAGGCCACGATGGTGCGTCCGGTGCTGCCGAGGCTTCCGGCACGGTTCAGGACGCCGTCGAGTTCGCGGATGCAGTGCTTGATGGCGTCTGCAGCGGTGCCGCGCTCGGGTTCGCCCACGCACAGCACCGGGGTGAGGCCGTTGCGGTAGGCCGCAGCGGTCTTCAGCCCGATCACGTCGTCATCCTCGCCGAAGATGCGGCGCCGCTCGGCGTGGCCTACCTCGGCGTACCGGCCACCGGTTTCGGCCACCATCTTGCCGCTGACCTCGCCGGTGAAGGCGCCTTCGTCCTCCCAGAAGATGTCCTGGGCGCCGGCTGCGGCCCCGGAGGCGGACAGGATCCGCGCGCACTCGGGCAGCACCGGGTGGGCCGGCAGGGCGAACAGTTCAATGTCGCCGCTGCGGACGGCCGGGTGGGCCGAAGCGACCTCGGCCACGTCCCGGCACCAGTCCAGGGTTCGCTCGTAGCCGAAGTACATCTTCAGGCTGACGCCGATGATCGCCCGCGGCTGAGTCAGGCCGGCAGCGTTGGGTGCGGCGGGATTAGCAGGAAGTGACACCTTCATAGTCCTTAATCAGGGTGACCTTCTCGGCGGAGGCCGAGGACTCGTCAAAGGTGTACGTCAGCCATTCCTTGGCGAGCCGGCGGGCGAGTTCCAGGCCGACGACGCGCTGGCCGAAGGTCAGCACCTGGGCGTTGTTGCTCAGGACCGAGCGCTCAACGGAGAAGCTGTCGTGCGCGGTGACGGCGCGGATGCCGGGGACCTTGTTCGCCGCGATCGCCACGCCCAGGCCCGTGCCGCACACCAGCAGGGCCCGGTCGGCCTTGCCGGCGGCGATGAGTTCGGCGGCGGCGATGGCCACGGACGGGTAGGGGGTGTGGCTGGTGGCGTCCACCCCGACGTCCTGCACGGACTCAACCAGGTCACTGGCTTCCAGGTCGGCCTTCAGGGCTTCCTTGTACTCGAATCCGGCGTCGTCGGAACCGACGACCAGGCGCAGTTTGGCGCTCATGCGTTCTCCTTAGTGGTGGTTGCCGCAGCTTTCGCCTCGGCGAAGGTGTTGTGGATGGCGCGGACGATCAGCGCCATGGATACGGCGCCGGCGTCCGGGGTGCCCAGGCTCTTCTCGGCGTGCGGGCGTGCCCGGCCCATGAGGGGCAGCAGGTTGGCGGTTTCCTCGGCGGCCCGCTGCGCCACGGTGGCCGCCTCACCCCACGCGTCGGTGAGGGACTGGCCGGAGCCGGCGCCGGCGGACAGGGCGTCGCGGAACGGCACCAGCACGTCCACGAGGGTCTTGTCGCCCACCTTGGCCTTGCCGAACCCCATGATCGCGGCCGCCGCGCCGGTTACCCCGGTGGCGACAGCGCCGGCGTCGGGCGCGTTGCTGTCCCCGACCGCATCCCCGACTGCCCGCAGGGCCATGCCCCAGAGCGCACCGGAAGTGCCGCCGGCCCGGTCGGCCCAGGCATCGGCGGCCAGGTGCAGGGTGGTGGCCGCACCGGCACCGCGTTCGACGGCGTCCGTTGCGGCCTCGACCGCTGCCCGGACACCGCGCTCCATGCCGATGCCGTGGTCACCGTCGCCGGCAATCGCATCGATGCGGCCCAGTTCCTCGACGTTGGCGTCAATGACATCCTTGGCGGCGGCCAGCGCTGCCAGCACCCGGACGGCTGCCGTGCGGGATTCGTCGGTGGCTTCCGGGATCGCCACGGTTTCTGCCGCTTCGGCGGACAATTCGTCGACATTTAGGGCAGCGGCCGTGACGGCGCCGCGGCGGAAGGCCGGGGCGTCAGCGGGGGCGTTCCAGAGGGTTTCGAGTTCCTCGTCCAGCCAGAACAGGGTCAGCGAGGTGCCGGCCATGTCGAAGCTGGTGACCAGCTCGCCGACCTGCGGGTCAACGGCTACCAGGCCGGCCTCGGCGAGGAGCTGGGCGACGCGGCGGTAGACCACGAACAGTTCCTCGTATTTCACGCTGCCCAGGCCGTTGAGGATCGGGACCACGCGGGCGCCTTGCGCGGAAAGGCCGTCCGGGACCTCGGTGAGCAGCTTGCCCACGAGCAGCTCGGCGAGCTCATCCGCCGTCGGGATGTCTGTTTCATCGATGCCGGGTTCGCCGTGGATGCCCATGCCCACGGCCATCCGCCCCTCGGGGACGGTGAACAGCGGGTTCTCGGCCCCGGGGAGGGTGCAGCCGGTGAACGCGACGCCGAAGGAGCGCGTGCGGTCGTTGGCGCGTTCGGCGATTTCCACCGTGCGGTCCATGCCGTAGCCGGCCTCGGCGGCGGCGGCCGCGACCTTGAACACCGTCAGGTCGCCGGCAATGCCGCGCCGCTTGGCGCGCTCCTCCAGCGGCGCGGACGAGACGTCGTCGGTGACGGCGATGCTGCGGCAGTCGATGCCCTCGGCGCGGAGCTTGTCCTGGGCCTGGGTGAAGTGCAGGACGTCGCCGGCGTAGTTGCCATAGCCCAGCAGGACGCCGGCGCCGTTGTTGGCGGCTTTGGCCACGCTGTAGACCTGCTGCGCGGAGGGCGATGCGAAGAGGTTTCCCATCGCGGCACCGTGGGCCAGGCCCTGGCCCACCAAGCCGGCGAACGCCGGATAGTGTCCGGAGCCGCCGCCGATCACCAGTGCCACGGTGTCCGCGGTGCTCTTCGTGCTGCGGGCCACGCCGCCGGAAACGCGCCGCACCCACCGGCCGTGCGAGGCAACAAAGCCCTCGATCATCTCATCAGCGAACGCTGCGGGTTCATTGAACAAGCGGGTCATGCGGAACTCCTGGACCTATCAGTGGAAATCTCGGGTGGGGCTGGCGGGGCGGTGGGGACTGGTGCCGGGGGCCCAACTGACTGGCAGTCGTTGTCGTTACGGGCGCTCAAAACGACAACTAGTGCGAGTCAGTTGGGTGAGCCCGCGGTCAGGGCTCGGAGTGGTGTCCAGCGCCGGTGGGGTCCAGCGCCTCGGCGGCGATGCCCTCGCTGACCTTGCCGGAGCGGCTCAGTGCCACCATCAGGATGCAGGACAGGAGCATGAAGCCGCCGACGACGAACATCGGCACGGTGTAGCTGCCGGTCAAGTCCTTGAGCCAGCCGGTGATGTAGCCGGCACTGAAGCCCGCCAGGTTGCCCATGGTGTTGATCAGGGCGATGCCGGCCGCGGCTGCAGCACCGGTGAGGAACTGGGTGGGAACGGTCCAGAAGTTGGGCAGTGCCGCGAAGATGGACATGGCCGTGATGGTGATGACGGCGATGGTGGCTGCCGGGGAGCCGGCGAACAGGGCCAGCGGGATGCTGAGGCCGCCCACCAGGGCAGGAACCGCGATGTGCCAGGTCTTGACGCCACGCTTGGTGGCGTCCTTGGACCAGAAGTACAGGGCGAAGGCTGCCGGCAGGTACGGGATCGCGGTGATGAGCCCCTTCTGGAAGACATCGAACTTGGCGCCGTAGAGGCCTTCGAAGCCGGCAATGATGGTGGGCAGGAAGAACCCGAGGGCGTAGAGGCCGTAGATGAAACCGAAGTAGATCGCGGACAGGACCCAGACACGGCCGTTGCCGAAGACGGTGCGGACGCTGACGTGCTTGTTGCTGGCGACGGTTTCGTTCTTTTCCTTCTCCAGGGCGCCGGTCAGCCAGGTCTTTTCTTCAGTGGTGAGCCACTTGGCCTTTGCCGGGGAGTCTGCCAGGTAGAACCAGGCGATGACACCGATGATGATCGCGGGGACCGCAACGCCAAAGAACATGACGCGCCAGCCGGCGAGGCCGAAGAGGCCGTGCTGCTGGATGAGGAGGCCGGCCAGCGGGGCGCCGATGACGGTGGTCAGCGGCTGGGCCAGATAGAACAGGGCGAGGATCTTGCTGCGGTGCCGGGCCGGAACCCAGAGGCTCAGGAAGAGGATGGCGCCGGGGAAGAAGCCGGCCTCGGCCACACCGAGGATGAAGCGCAGGATGTAGAGCTGCTCAACGTTGCCCACCCAGGTGAACAGGAGGGAGACGATGCCCCAGCTGACCATGATGCGGGCCAGCCAGCGCCGGGCGCCGAACTTGTGCAGCGCCAGGTTGCTGGGGACCTCGAGCAGGATGTAGCCGATGAAGAAGACACCGGAGGCGAAGCCGAACTGCGCCGCGCCGAGGGCCAGGTCCGTGTTCATGCCGTTGGGGCCGGCGAAGGAGATGGCCGTGCGGTCAAGGTAGTTGATGAAGAACATCAAAGCAACGAACGGCACCAGCCGGATTGCGACTTTCCTGATTGCAGATCTTTCGACCACCGATTGTGTGGTGTCCACATTGACTCCTAGATGTTGGTATCCCCGGCCGCGTCCTGCTCTGGATGCTTGGGGGTGTCTCAATGCCGTCCGCCGGAAGGAGACCGGCATTGGCTACGCGTTGTGAGATCAACCATACGACCGAAAGGGCAAATTGGTCAACCGGTTGACGAATTTCTCTTCCTTCCTCGCTGCGGCCCGAAAATTGGTCAGCCGGTTGCTACCCTTTGAAGATGTCCGAAAACTCCGCAGCCGCTACGGCCAAGATCAGCGCCGCCCTTGGCCCCATGGAACAGGGATCGGTGGTGTCCGAGGTTGCCGAGCGCCTGCTGGCCTACTTCACCAGCGGAGACATAGCGGCCGGCACCAGGCTTCCGGCCGAACGCACCCTCGCGGCATCCCTCGGCGTGGGCCGGTCGGCTGTCCGCGAAGCTTTGGCGGCCCTGGAGATCCTGGGCATCGTGATCGTGCGGCCGGGCTCCGGCACCTATCTGCGGGACGGCGTCTCGGAACTGCTCCCCCGGACCCTGAGCTGGGGCCTGATGCTGGGCGCCCCGCGCACCCGCGAGCTGGTGGAGCTCAGAAGCGGGCTCGAGGTGCAGGCCGCGCAGCTGGCCGCTGAACGCATCGACGATGCTGCGCTGGGCCGCATGCGCGACAACCTGCAGACCATGGAAGACAACCTCGAGGACCTGGCCGCGTTCGTCGAGGCGGACGCCGCATTCCACCGCGAGATCGCTGTCAGCTCGGGCAACCAGGTTCTCCGCGAGCTGCTGCAAAGCATCCGCTCGCTGCTTCGCATCTGGGTGGACCGGGCCCTGACCGACGAAGGCCATGCCGCCGCCGCGCTGAAGGAACACCGCGAAATCTTCACCGCGCTGGAAGCCCATGATCCCGCCGCCGTCACGGCAACCATGCGTTCCCACATGCAGACTGCCACGCGGCGCCTGCTCGCAGGGTTCGACGCCGCCCAGTAAGGGGGACGGGCCGCCCCGTTTGGGGGTGCCCGCCGTCAGGAATCTCGAAGGACGCCGCGGAAGCCTGTGTCCATGGTCAATGCCGAGAGCGAGCCGGCGGGCTCCCGCGTCAGCGAGGCCCTGATGATGCTCGACATGGAGCAGCGTGACGTCCTGCTGGCCCTGCATTACGGCCGGCTCACGGTTGCCGAGGTGGCAACGCAGTTCGACATTTCCCCCGCGCTGGTCAGCCACCGGGCACTCGCCGCCCTAAGGACCCTCCGCCGCCTGCTTGACCAGGGCGCGCAGGCACCGTAGCACAGGCATTCGGTCCCTTGACATGCCGGTCCAGCGGGCCTACAACGTGGCATAGCAGGGCGCAGCATCTGCGTTCCAAGGCCTTCATTCCCGAAGCAGAATACCCACAACAGGAGGTTAAGATGCCAGGTCCAATCCGCAAGAATTTCGACTCCCCCGAGGAGACCCGGCCGTTTGAGGACGGCAAGGGCCAGCTCCAACTTGTGAACGTGGAAGGCGGCGCCGTCGGCCGGGCCACGTTCGAGGCGGGCTGGCGGTGGTCTGAGCACGTGAAACCGATCGCGAAAACGGACAGTTGCCAGGCTGCCCACATGGGCTACTTCATCTCCGGCCGGATGAAGGTGGTCATGGATGACGGCGAGGAGATTGAGTACGGCCCCGGCGATTTCGGCATCATCCCGCCCGGACATGATGCCTGGACGGTTGGCGATGAAGCCTGTGTAGTGATCGACTGGCAGGGGTTTGCTGACTACGCGAAGAGGTGAACAGCACCGTTTCGCTTCGGCGGCACCGTTTCGGTTAGGCGGCGCCGGGCGTGACATCATACGGAACATGGCCCAGAAAATTGCGTTCCAGGGTGAGCCCGGCGCCAACTCAGATATTGCCTGCAAGCAGATGTTCCCCCAGCTGGAGAGTGTTCCGTGCGCCAGCTTCGAGGACGCCTTCGAGCTGGTGTCCAGCGGCGAGACGGATCTGGCCATGATCCCGATCGAAAACTCCATTGCGGGCCGGGTGGCGGACATCCACCTGCTGCTGCCGCACTCGGGCCTGCAGATCGTGGGCGAGTTCTTCCTGCCCATCCACTTCGACCTGCTTGGCATCCCCGGCAGCACCATCGAGGGGGCCACCGAGGTCCACAGCCACATTCACGCCCTGGGCCAGTGCCGGAAGCTGATCCGCGAGGCCGGACTCAAACCCGTGATCGCCGGCGATACCGCAGGCTCGGCCCGCGAGGTGCGCGAGTGGAACGATCCCACCAAGCTGTCCCTCGCGCCGCCGCTGGCCGCCGAGCTCTATGGCCTTGAGGTCCTGGCATCAGCGGTCGAGGACGACCCCTCCAACACCACCCGCTTTGTGGTCCTGGCCCGGGAGACGGAACTTCCGGCCCGGGAAGCCCTGCCCGGACCGGCAGTCACCAGTTTCGTGTTCCGTGTGCGGAACGTCCCCTCCGCGCTCTACAAGGCCCTGGGCGGCTTCGCCACGAACGGCGTGAACATGACCCGGCTGGAAAGCTACATGGTGGGCAACGAGTTTGCCGCGACCATGTTCATGGTCGATGTAGAGGGGCACCCCGAGGACCTGTCGCTGAAGCTTGCCCTGGAGGAACTCGACTTCTTCACTACCGAGGTGTGGATTCTTGGCGTCTACCCGGGCGCCGAACACAGGACACAGCGGGCGGCGGGCTAACCCGCAGTTTTGCCCGGCGGCCTGTTCCGGACCTTCAGGACCTCCCGGACCAGGAGCCCTGCCAGCAGGGCCCAGAATGCCGCTCCGATGCCCATGAAGCTCAGCCCCGATGCGGCCACGAGGAAGGTCACCACGGCTCCCGTCCGTTCGCCCGGCTCTGCCAGCGCCGACGCGGCAGACCCGGCGAGTGTGCCCAGCAGGGCGAGCCCGGCGACGGCTTCCAGCACCCCCGGCGGGGCCGCGGCCACCACGGCGGCGAGCCCCGCGGAGAAGGCGCCCAGAAGCAGGTAAGCCAGCCCTGACACGAAGCCGGCCACCCAGCGCCGGCCGCGGTCCGCGCCTGCTTCCTCCCCGGCAGCCAGTGCGGCACTGAGCGCGGCAAGGTTGATGGCGTGGCCGCCGAACGGCGCCGCCAGCAGCGTGCCGGCACCGGTGACCAGCATGGAGGACCGCCACGGCGTCCGGTAACCGAAGGACCCCAGCACCGCCACTCCGGGAACGTTCTGGGATGCCATGGTAACGATGTACAGCGGCAGGGCGATCCCCGCCACTGCTCCCAGCGACCAGGCAGGAGTTGTCCACTGCATCGCCGGCAGCAGGCCGTCCGCCGGCACTGCCCGTCCTTCGACCACCAGCTGGACAACGATGCCGGCGAGTGCCATGGCCAGCGCGCCGGGCACAGACCAACGGGGCGCGAACCGGAACAGCACCAGCCAGCAGAGCAGGACCGGAACCACCAGCAGCGGAGCGGTCTGCAGCGCCTTCACCGGTGCAAGGCACAACGGCAGCAGAACTCCCGCCAGCATGGCTTGGGCCAGAGGTGTCGGGATGCTGCTGATGAGTCTGCCCAGGGGCCGGACCAGCCCCGTCACAGCGATGAGAACCCCGGTCACCAGGAAGGCGCCGACGGCGGCCGGCCACCCGCCGTCGGGCACTCCGGCGACGGCCAGCAGGGCCGCACCCGGTGTTGACCAGGCGAGGGTCACCGGAAGCCGGCTCTGCCGGGCAAGGATCACGACGCCGATGCCCACCGCCAGGCAGAGGGCCAGGAGACCGCTCGATGCCTGCTGCGGGTTCGCCCCTACTGCGCGGAGTCCGGAAAGAACCACGGCGAAGGTCGAAGTGAAGCCAACAAGCGCCGTCACGATTCCAGCCATGACCGGCCTGACCAGCCCCTCGGAGACCGGGGCAGCGGGGTCGCGGGATATTCGGGGGGATGACAGCGGCACGTGAGAGTACGTTACCGGAGACTGCCCTGCCGGCACCTTGTCATCGGGTCCGCGGCAATGCAGACTTTGGTGGACCACCTGTCCTGACTGCCAGGCCGAAGGAGTCCACAGTGAATCCGTTGCATGCGCTAGTTGACGCCATTGAACACTTCGACCGGCTGGACGGGGTGGCGTCCGCCCTCTCCACGGCCGTTGGAAAAGCCGTGCAGCCGCGGCCTGTCCGCAACACCCTCAGCGGCACATCCCTGGGCCACCCGCTGCATCCCGTCCTGACCGATTTCCCCATCGGCGCCTGGACCATGGCCACCGTACTGGACGCCGTGGGCGGGCCCGCCGCTGAGCCGGCCGCGGACATCCTGGTCGCCGTCGGGATAGCGACGGCCGTTCCAACCGCAGCGGCCGGCCTCAACGACTGGTCCGACACTCAGGGAAAGTCGCGCCGGGTGGGTCTGGTCCACGCCGTGGCCAACGGAACGGCACTTTGCCTGTTCTCGTCCTCGGCCGTGGCCAGGGCCACCGGCAGCCGGGCCGTCGGAAAAACACTGGGGCTGGCCGGCTTCGGGGTCCTGATGTTTGGCGGCTTCCTCGGCGGCCACCTTGTCTTCGGCAACACGGTCAACGTCAACAAGACGGCAGGCAGGACAGGCCCCAGGGACTGGACGCCCGTTCTGGCGGAGTCCGAATTGGCGGACGGGGAGCACCGGAAGGTGGACGCGGGCAAGGTCTCCGTGCTGCTGTACCGCTCCGGCTCCGGGATCCTGGCTCTGGACAGCGTGTGCAGCCACATGGGAGGTCCGCTCGAGAAGGGAACAATCGCGGACGGCTGCGTCACCTGCCCCTGGCACGGCAGCACGTTCCGGCTCGGGGACGGCCACATCGTCCGCGGGCCGGCAACCACTCCCCAGCCAAGCTACGAAGCCAGGGTGAACGACGGCCAGGTAGAGGTCCGCCGGCGCCGGTAAGCCCGCCGCAAAAAAATCTTCAGGCCTCCTGTCGATTTCCGCATGGCCCGTTCGACGGGATAGTAGACGGACGCACACGGCGTCCACGTCAAGGCAAGGAGAGAACCATGAAGTACATGTTCATCATGCGCGCCACGGACGAAGCCATCGAAGCGTCGAAGCAGGTTCCGTTCGAGGAGATCCTCAACCAGATGGGCGCCTACAACGAACAGCTCATCAAGGCCGGCGTCATGCTCGCCGGTGAGGGCCTGACTGATCTGTCGGAGGGCTCGGCCTTCGTGGTCGATTTCGCCGACGAACCGCCCGTGGTGACGGACGGCCCTTACGGCGAAACACACGAGCTGTTCAACGGCTTTTGGATTGTCCAGGTGGCTTCCAAGGAAGAGGCGAAGGAGTGGGCCAGCCGCTGCCCGCTGGGCCCGGGATCGAAGCTTGAGGTCCGCCGGATAGCTGAGGCCGACGACTTCGCCGACTTCGCGGACAACGAGTATGTCCAGAAGGAAGCAGTGTGGCGCCAGGAGCTGAACCAGCCCTGAGCCGGCTACTGACAACTGACGGAGCCTGCAGTGAGTGAAGGGGCAGTGAGCCAGGAGGCTGGGAGGCAAGACGCGGCGGCCGCGGTCCGGCGTCGTGTTGATGCCCTGTGGCGCATCGAGGGCGCACGCATTGTCGCGGCCCTCGCCCGTGCCACCCGGGATGTTGGCTTCGCCGAGGACCTGGCCCAGGAAGCCCTGGCGGAGGCTTTGGTCCAGTGGCCGGAATCCGGGACACCGTACAATCCTGCTGCCTGGCTCACCGCCGTCGCCAAGCGTAAGGCCATCGATGCGTGGCGCCGGTCCGCGCGGCTTGAGGAGCAGTACCGGGCCATGGCCCGGGACCTGGAGGACGACGACGGCGTAGCCTGGGTTCCGCTGGAGGACGACGTGCTCCGGCTCGTATTCACGGCCTGCCACTCGGTCCTCTCCCGGGAGGCCCAGATGGCGCTGACGCTGCGGGTGGTGGGCGGCCTCACCACCGAGGAGATCGCGCGGCTGTTCCTGGTTCCGGTCGCCACCGTGCAGCAGCGGATCGTGCGGGCCAAGAAAACGCTGGCGGCGGCCCGGGTGCCTTTCGAGGTTCCCGAGCCCAACGAGTGGGGAGCCCGGCTGGGAGCGGTCCTCGGCGTCGTCTATCTGATGTTCACGGAAGGGTACGCCGCCACCACGGGAGATGCCTGGATTCGGCCCGACCTGGCCCACGAGGCGCTGCGGGTGGGGCGCATCCTGGCCGGGCTGGTCCCCCGCGAACCCGAGGCCCACGGGCTGGTGGCCCTGATGGAGTTCCAGGCCTCCCGGTTCCCGGCCCGCACCACTCCCGACGGGTCTCCGGTCCTGCTGGCGGACCAGGACCGGACCCGGTGGGACCGGGCGCAGATCGGCCGGGGCCGTGCCGCCCTGCGCCGCTGCGACGCACTGGGACGGGGCCGCGGCAACTATGCGCTGCAGGCCGCCATTGCCGAATGCCACTCGCTGGCGCCAAGTGTCGACGACACCGACTGGCAGCGCATCGTGCTGCTCTATGAGGCGCTGGGCAGGATCGCGCCCAGCCCCGTGGTGGAACTGAACAGGGCCGTGGCGGTATCCATGGCCACCGGACCGGCGGCCGCGCTGGCCATCGTGGACGGGCTCGCCGCCGCCGGCGCGCTGCGCGGAACGCACCTGCTGCCCAGCGTCCGCGGTGAACTGCTGGTCCGGCTGGGACGATCCGGGGAGGCCCGCTCGGAGTTCACGACGGCGGCCAGGCTGGCCAGGAACCAGCGCACGCGGGAGCTTCTGGAGGAGCGCGCCGCCGGCATTTCCGGTTAGCCGGCATTTAGCCGCTGAACGTGACGTCCTTTGTTTCTGCCACGGCAGCCGTCCGGCCGGGCCCTGCGTGATATTTCCAGTAGAGGTTCGTGTGGGCTATGACCTGGTCCGGCGGAGGTGCACCCCATTCGCTCAGGTCCTCCGTGGTGTGGGCGTCGCTGACCAGCGTCACGTCGTAGCCGCGGACGAACGCCCCGTGGATGGTGGACCTGATGCATTCGTCCGTCTGGGCTCCGGCGACCATCAGCCGGCCCACCGCAGCGGCGGCCAGCACCTGCTCCAGGTCGGTGCCGTCGAAGGCGTCGCTGAATGACTTGTGGACCACCGGTTCCTGCTCGCGGCGGCCCAGCTCGGGCACGTACTCCCAGGCCTCGCTCCCCTTCTCCAGCCGGTCATCGGAATGCTGGACCCAGACGACCGGAACCCCGGCCTCGCGGGCCCGGTCCACCAGGGCGGCGATGTTGGACACGACGGCGTCCCGCTGGTGCGCTTCGGCCACCACCCCCTTCTGCATATCAAGCACCATCAGGGCGGTGTTGGGCCGGTCCCGCAGCGTGGTCATAGTGGTCTCAGCGTGGTCATAATGAGCTCCTTAGTGCCGGGCGGCTTCGTGCCCGGCGGGTTGCTGGGTCCCAGCCTAGGAGCCGCCACCGCCGTTGGGAACACCCGGAAGCTGGGAACACCGCGGCACATGGGCACCCACCCATTGCAGGCGGAGGGGGCGGGCGGAAGAATGGGCACTAGCGTGCTTTCTCGGCAGATCGGACCAAAAGCATGACCCGCATCCTGCTCATCGGCCCGCCCGGCTCAGGCAAAGGCACCCAGGCGCACCGGCTCAGCGGACAGCTGCACATTCCGGAGATCTCCACCGGCGACATGTTCCGCAGCCACCTGGCCAACGGCTCGGCCCTGGGCCGGGAAATCAAGGAATTCCTCGACGCCGGCAACCTCGTCCCGGACAATCTCACCACGGCAATGCTGCGGGAGCGGCTGCAGGAACGGGACGCGAGGAACGGCTTCCTGCTGGACGGCTACCCGCGCACCGTGAGCCAGATGGACGACCTCGACAGCATCCTGGACGCGGCCGGGACCAGGCTCGATGCCGTGGTGGAAATTACCGCACACGACGACGAGATCGTCCGGCGCCTGCTGCTCCGATCCGAGGCTGAGGGACGGAGCGATGATACCGAGGACGTCATTCGCCACCGGTTGGAGCTGTACCGGCAGGAAACGGAGCCCGTCATCGAACGGTACGGCCGGCGCGCCTTGCTGGTAAGCGTTGATGGCACGGCGGACATTGACGCCGTCACCATCAGCGCGCTGCAGGGCATTGAATCCGTCAGAGCTCAGTCCTAAAAACCTCGTCTGGGGGCAGCCGGGCCATCAACAGCCGGCTGCTCACCGCGCCTTCCACACATATCGCCGCTCGGGACGTCCGACGCCGTACTTGAGTGTCACGTCCACCAGCCCCGCGTCGTTGAGGTACTCGAGATAGCGCCGCGCGCTGACACGCGACGTCCCCACCTGCTCGGCCAGTTCCGCTGCCGACACGTCGGCGCCGCCGGCGCGCAGCGCCTTCTCCACCAGCTGGAGCGTCTCGGCGCTGCAGCCTTTCGGCAGCGGCCGGTCCGCGCGTTCCAGCCCAAAGACGCGGTTGACGTCCGACTGCTCAGCCACGTCCTTGGACGAGTCGAGGCTTTGGTAGGTGTTGCGGTAGTGCTCCAGCCGTTCCTGCAGGTCGGTCTGGGAAAACGGCTTGATGAGGTAGTGCACGATCCCGCCGCGGAGCGCCTTCCGCACGGTCTCCACCTCGCGCGCGGCACTGATCACCAGCACGTCCAGCTCAGGCGCCACGTCCCGCAGCTGGTGCATCAGGTCCAGGCCGTTGACGTCGGGCAGGTGGATGTCCAGCAGCACCAGGTCCGGCTGCAGCCGGGCCGTCTCCAGTACCGCCTGCGCTCCTGTGTGCGCCACCCCGACGACGGCGAATCCCGGCGTGCGCTGGATAAAGCCCGCGTGGACTTTGGCCACCATGAAGTCGTCGTCGACGATAAGTACGTTGATCAAGGCTGCCCCTCTTTAAGCATCAGCAGTTTTGCGCATCAGCAGTGCCGTGAATACCGCACCGTGGTCGTTCCGAACGATGAGCCGTCCGCCGCGGCGCTGGCAGACCACCCTGGCGAGCGCCAGGCCGTAGCCGCGGCCGCCGTCGGGCGAATTCTTGGTACTGAACCCCTGCCGGAAAATGTCGTCCATGACCTCTACCGGGACCCCCGGTCCCGAGTCCCGCACGTCAACCCGCACGCCGCCGTCGTTCTCTCCGATCAGTACCTCAACCTCCGCCTCGGAGGTGTTGGTGACGGCATCAAGAGCGTTATCCACCAGGTTGCCCACCACGGTGGTCAGGTCACGGGAGAGTTCCTCGTCAACCTTGCCCAGCCGCGAGTCCCCCGCGAGCTGCAGGGACACCCCGCGTTCGGCGGCGAGGCTGGACTTGGCAATGAGGAGCGCGGCGAGGGCAGGGTCCTCGATCCTGCTGGTCACGTCGTCGTTCAGCCGGGTCCGGTTCGACGTCGTGCCGTTGACGAACTGGACGACGGCGTCATACTCGCCAATCTGGATCAGTCCGGAGATCGTGTGAAGCTGGTTGGCGAACTCGTGGGCCTGCGCCCGGAGGGTGTCAGTGGCCGTCCGCGTTGTACCCAGCTCGCGTTCCAGGGAGGCCAGCTCCGTCCGGTCGCGCAGGGTGGTGACTGAGCCGATCACCCGTCCGTGCGAGCGCATCGGCATCCGGTTCAGCACCAGCAGCTTCTCCCCCACCAGGACCAGCCGGTCCGGGCCGGGCTGGTCTTCGGTGAGGACCTCGCGCAGCACCGGCTGCACCGCAAGGCTCCCGAGGTCCTTGCCCACGCAGTCGTGCGGGAGACCCAGCAGGCTCCGCGCACTGTCGTTGACCACCGTGATCCGCTGCTGGGGATCCAGCGCCACCACGCCTTCCTTGAGTCCGTGCAGCATCGCCTCCCGGTTCTCCACGAGGCCGGTGATCTCGTCCGGCTCCATGCCCAGCGTCTGGCGTTTGACGCGGCGGGCCAGCAGGAGCGAGCCGGCCACGCCCAGTACGCTTGCCACGCCCAGATAAGTCAGCAGGTTCGGGACCGCGTCACCCAGCCGCTCCAGCACCGACGGGTAGTTCCTGCCCACAACGGCAATTCCCACCATTTTCCCGGCGTCATCCAGCACCGGCACGTGCGCGGCGACGGCTTCCCCGGCTCCGGTTCCGACCACGCCGGTCCACGCCCGCCCGGACATTACCGCGCTGTCGCCCAGTTCCAGCTGGCTGCCCTCCTGGGACGGGTCCGACGACGTCACCACCGTCCGGTCGGCCCGGGCCAGCGCCACCTGGGAGGACCCCGAAATCGTCCGGACCGCCTCGGACACCGAAGGCAGCACGGAGTTGCCCTGGGGCTGGGCATCCGGCAGCAGGCTCCGGACGGCAGGGGTCGCCGCGAGCGTCTCCGCGGCAGAAAGGGCCCGGCGACCTTCGACGCGTTCAAAGGCTGCCGCCGACTGGGCCAGCGAGATCGCCACCACGGCCACCAGCACGGCCAGCACGATCAGGAGCTGCAGCCGAAGATACTGTCCCGCAAGGGACATTCCTCGCCGTCGAGTCATGTGCTGCTGTTCTTCCTGTGGGTCCGGTCTTCCAGTAGGTCCGGGGGTGCGCTGAACTATACCTGACACGCTACCCGGCAATTTCCCCGTCAGGGCGCCCAGTGGGACTCCGGAAACGTGAACGAAATGAACTTAACTTTCTCTGCTTACACAAGAGTGAGCCCGGTCACGTTGGGCCCTAGCATCGGAATCACCCCGATCAAACGGATCAAAAACGAGAAGAGGAAAAACATGCGCGGAATGAGCGCACTGCGCGTGGCCGCAGTAGCCGCAGGCATTGCCCTGATGGCGTCCGGCTGCGGAGCTACCGGCAAGACTGCGGCCGGCCCCTCCACGAGCGGAGCCAGTACCGCACCCCTTGCCGGGCTGCGGATCATGGTGCCGAATACCCCCGGCGGCGGCTACGACACCACCGCCCGTGCCGCGGCAAAGGTTCTCGAGGACGAGAAGCTGGCCACTAACCCCGAGGTCTTCAACCTCGCCGGCGCCGGCGGCACCGTGGGCCTGGCCCGCATCGTCAACGAAAAAGGCAACGGCGACCTGGCCATGCTCATGGGCCTTGGCGTCGTTGGCGCCAGCTACACCAACAAGTCCGAGTCAAAGCTGACCCAGACCACCCCGCTGGCCCGCCTCATCGAAGAGCCCGGCGCCATCATGGTCTCCAAGGACTCCCCCTACAAGACCATCGACGACCTTGTTACCGCTTGGAAGAAGGACCCGTCCAAGGTCAGCGTCGGCGGCGGCTCATCGGCGGGCGGCCCTGACCACCTCCTGCCCATGCAGCTCGCAGGTGCAGTGGGCATCGACGCCAAGAAGGTCAACTTCGTTTCCTACGACGGCGGCGGCGACCTGCTCCCGGCCATCATCGGCAACAAGCTGGGCTTCGCGGCTTCCGGCGCAGGCGAATACATCCAGCAGATCAAGTCCGGCGACATCCGCGTGCTGGCGACCAGCGGTGAAAAGCGACTTGAGGGTGTGGACGCCCCCACGCTCAAGGAATCCAACATCGATTTGGTCTTCACCAACTGGCGCGGCATCGTGGCCCCTCCCGGCGTCAGCGACGCCGACCGCGACGCCCTGATCGCCACCCTGGAGAAAATGCATGAGTCGGCCGCCTGGAAGGAAACGCTGAAGACGCGCGGCTGGACCGATGCCTTCATCACCGGCGATGAATTCAAGTCGTTCCTCACCGACCAGGACAAGCGCGTTGCCGATGTCCTGACGAAGCTCGGCCTGGCGTGACCTCATTGGCCTCCCGCCTTAAAGGCCGCTCCGAGCTGGGCGTCGCAGCCCTGCTCGGGGTGGCCGGCGCCATAGTCCTCGCCGACGCGTTGCGCCTGGTTGTGCCCTACTCCCAGTCAGACCCGGTGGGACCCAAGGCCCTGCCGATCGTGGTGGGTGGGCTCCTGCTCGTCTGCGCCGCAATGCTGGCAGTGAATGTCCTGCGCGGCGGCCGCGGCGAGGCCGAAGGCGGCGAGGACGTCGACCTGACCCACCCCGCCGACTGGAAGACCGTCCTACCGCTGGCCGGTGCGTTCATCGCCAACATCCTGCTGATCGACTGGGCCGGCTGGGTCATCTCCGGAACGGTGCTCTTCTGGGGCAGCGTCTGGGCGCTCGGAAGCCGCCACTATGTCCGTGACGGACTCATCTCCGTGGCCCTGGCGCTCCTGACCTTCTACGGCTTCTACCTCGGCCTGGGCATCGCCCTTCCTGCCGGGCTCCTTGAAGGGATTCTCTAGATGGACATCCTGTCCTCACTCATGGCCGGGTTCGCCACCGCGCTGACCCCCATGAACCTCCTGTATGCCCTGATCGGCGTTCTCCTCGGCACCGCCGTCGGCGTGCTGCCCGGCATTGGCCCGGCCATGACCGTGGCCCTGCTGCTTCCGGTGACGTCCGTCCTGGAGCCGACGAGTGCCTTCATCATGTTCGCCGGCATCTACTACGGCGGCATGTACGGCGGCTCGACGACCTCAATTCTGCTCAACACCCCCGGCGAATCGTCCTCGGTGATCACTGCGATCGAGGGCAACAAGATGGCCAAGGCCGGCAGGGCAGCCCAGGCGCTGGCGACGGCGGCCATCGGCTCGTTCATCGCCGGCACCATCGGCACCACCCTCCTGGTGGTCTTCGCGCCGATCGTGGTTAAGTTCGCCGTAAGCCTCGGCTCGCCGAGCTACTTCGCCATCATGGTCCTGGCCCTGCTGGCCGTTACCGCCGTCCTTGGTTCGTCCCGACTGCGTGGATTCGCGTCCCTGGGCCTGGGGCTGGCGGTCGGCCTCGTAGGCCTTGACATCGTTTCCGGCCAGGCCCGCCTCACCTTCGGCCTGCCGCTGCTGGCTGACGGCCTCGACGTCGTGGTGGTCGCAGTGGCGATCTTCGCGGTTGGTGAAGCCCTCTGGGTCGCGGCACACCTGCGCCGCACCCCGCTGCAGATCATCCCCGTGGGCACGCCATGGATGGGCAAGAAGGACTGGAAGCGGTCCTGGAAGCCGTGGCTGCGCGGCACTGCCTTCGGCTTCCCGTTCGGCGCACTGCCCGCGGGCGGCGCCGAGATCCCCACGTTCCTCTCCTACGTCACCGAGAAGCGGCTCTCCAAGCACCCCGAGGAGTTCGGCAAGGGCGCCATCGAAGGCGTTGCCGGACCGGAGGCTGCCAACAACGCCGCCGCCGCCGGTACCCTGACCCCCATGCTGGCCCTCGGCCTGCCGACCAACGCGACGGCGGCAGTCATGCTCGCCGCGTTCGTGCAGTTCGGCATCCAGCCGGGTCCGCTGCTGTTCGCAAACGAAGGCCCCCTGGTGTGGGCGCTGATCGCCAGCCTGTTCATCGGCAACTTCCTCCTGCTGCTGGTCAACCTGCCCCTGGCGCCCGTCTGGGCAAAGCTGCTCCGCCTGCCCCGCCCCTACCTCTATGCCGGCATCCTCTTCTTCGCCACGCTGGGCGCCTACTCGGTGAACCTGCAGGCGTTCGACCTGGTGATCCTGCTGGTCCTGGGCGCACTCGGCTTCATGATGCGCCGTTATGGGCTTCCCGTCCTGCCGCTCATCCTTGGCGTGATCCTCGGACCGCGTCTTGAAAAGCAGCTCCGTCAGACACTGCAGCTGAGCGCGGGCGACGTGTCCGGCCTCTGGAGCGAGCCGATCGCCGTCGTCGTCTACATCATCGTGGCCCTGGTCCTCCTCTGGCCCTTGGCGGCAAAGCTCTGGCGCCGCCTGCGGCCGCGCCCCGCCGGACTGGCCATGGCCGGTGGGCCTGCCGAGGAGCCGTCGGTTGAGGAACCCTCAGCCGGTTCCTATCTTTCACCCGCTGTGGAGGCACCTGCCGCTGTCCGCCCTGCGGCTGCCAACCACGCCAACCACGCCAACCACGCCAACCACGCCAACCACGCCAACCACGGACAGGAGAACCCGTGAGTATCATCGTCGGTTACGTCCCCACGGCCGAGGGGACCGCAGCCCTGGACCGGGCCATCACGGAGGCGCACAAGAGCCAAACGCGACTGGTCATCATCAATTCCTCCCGGGGAGACGCCATCGTGGACAAGAGGTACGCCCAGGCGGCCGACATCAACGAGGTGACAGAACGGCTGGACCACGAAGGGATAGAGCACCTGGTGCTTCAGCCGGTCCGGGGCAACGACGCGGCCAACGAGGTGCTGGACGCTGCGGAGAAGTACCGGGCCGAACTCATCGTGATCGGCCTCCGGAAACGGACCCCGGTAGGGAAGCTGATCATGGGCAGCACCGCCCAGCAGATTTTGCTGGAGGCATCGTGCCCGGTGCTGGCCGTCAAAGCGGGCGGCTGAGCCTTCGCCACTGAGCGGCTCCGCCCTCACGCCACCACTAACCACGCCGCGGGCCGGTGTCCGGTCCCGTCGGGTTCCGGGGCCCCCCCCCCGCGCCTTTTGGGGCCCCCCCCCCCCGCCGGTTTTGAAGACGGGGGTTTTTTTGTGAAAACACAAATG
>NZ_JBHTXX010000049.1:0-33591 GCF_042791415.1 Arthrobacter sp. NPDC056691 | reverse complement strand
GCCGGGGTGTCGCCGATGTCGCGGGACACGTGTCGTGTATCAGCTGTCGTGCATGTCCCGGGACATGTGTCGCCTATGTCCTGAGATCACACACCTCCTGGGGCGCATTTGTGATGAGTCGGGACATCCCTTACGGATGCGTGCCGGCTTCATGGACACCCCGGTCTTCGGACCGGGGTGTTTTTCTTTGCGCAGCCGGAGTTGCAAAGCATGCTTACTGTTGCGGGTGGACTGTGCCTATGATCGGACTGGACCCCGGCCATGCGATGAGGCGGGCGAATCTGGACCAGCAGTCAAGGAAGGAACACCCGCATGCACAGCCAGCCGGGCGAAAGCCCCGCCGATCCGGGGACATCCCGCCCCGCAAACCCCGCGGACGGTCAGCCCGGCCCCGCAGCGCCCACTGAACTGCCACCGGCAGGAGCGGGCGCCGGTCCTGGCACGGCGGGCCGCCATCCCGGAACGGCCGCCATCCCGGGCTACGACGGAACCACGTCACCGCGGCCCGGCGTGGCAGAGCCCGAAAGGCGCGTGACCCGCGCCGGGATGATCTGGGCGGCAGTGGCCTCGGCCTTGGTGGTACTGGTACTGCTGATCATCTTCATCCTGCAGAACCAGGAGCTCGTCCAGGTGAAGTTCTTCGGCCTCGAAGGCGCGGTTTCGCTCGGGGTGTCCCTTTTCATCGCGGCAGTGGGCGGCGGTGTCCTCGTCGCGATGGCCGGGGCTGCCCGGATCATCCAGCTGCGCGCTGCCGCCCGCCAACGGAGGGTACAGGCCGGCCGAAAACGGTAAGCCGCAGGCCGGGCGCGGGGCAGTCAGTCCTCCAGGTACTCCTTGAGGTTGCCCAGCACCATGCCCCAAAGTTTTTCCGACTCCACGGCCTCGCCGTCACTCTTGTTGTTGCCCTGGGTGATGCTGACCCGGGTGCCCTTCGCCACAGGCTGCAACCCGTACTCCACAGTGTGGTAGTTCTCCGGCTGGTCGGGCAGTCCCGACAGGGGGCTGTAGTGGGTGATCCGCAGAAGTTCGTTGGGGCGGGACTCCAGCACGGTCCCCTTGTCCTGGTACGACTTGCCCTGCCATTCGCCCTCGAACGTCACGGGGTCACCTTCCTGCCAGGTGGATGTGACGCGCGTGCCGAGAAAGTACTCCTTGACGTCGGCCGGATCGGTCAGCGCCCGCCAAACCCGCCCGGGCTGTGCGGCGACGACAATGCTTGCCTCGGCGTCCCTGAATTGCTTGTCCATGGTTTCCCCTCCTGGCGCCACCCTACCTGCGGAAAGGCAGCGAAGTAAGGGCACAGTGGCGGGTTCAGGCGAAGGGCAGCACCAGGTCCGCGTAGCGGTCCTTCATCCCGGCCAGGACGTCGTTGCCGTCGGCGTCCCAGATCTCCTGGTTGAAGATTTCCACCTCGATGTCGCCGGTGTAGCCGGCATCCCGCACCCAGGTGCCGATCGTGGCAAAGTCGATCACGCCGTCGCCCATCATGCCGCGGGAGAGCAGCGCGTCGGCCGCGATCGGCAGGTTGAAATCGCACACCTGGTAGGAGGCGATCCGGTTCTCCCGGCCGGCACGCTCGATCTGGGCCTTCAGCTCCGGGTCCCACCAGACGTGGAAGGTGTCGACGGCGACCCCCACCGCCCGGGCATCGTACGGCGCCGCCAGGTCCAAGGCCTGCCCCAGCGTGGAAATGAGCGCACGGTCGGCGGCGTACATCGGGTGCAGGGGTTCCAGCACCAGGCGGACACCATGTTCGACGGCGAACGGGACAAGGTTCTCGAGCCGGTCAGCCACGCGCCGGCGGGCAGCGACGACGTCCCTCTCCCCCGGCGCCAGACCCCCGACCACGAGGAACAGTTCCTGGGTATCCAGCGCAACGGCCTCCAGGACCGCGGCCCGGTTGTCCGCGAGCGCTGCCGCCTGACCGTCGGCGTCCGGGGCCGTCAGGAACCCGCCGCGGCACAGCGAGGAAACCCGCAGCCCGGCGTCCTTGATCAGCTTCGCCGCCTTGTCCAGCCCGGCCTCGGCGACGATGTCGCGCCAGGGGCCGATGGCGGGAATGCCCGCGCGGACGCAGCCGTCAACAGCCTCGGCAAGCGTCCATTTCTTGGTGGTGGCGCTGTTGAGGGACAGGCGTGAAAAGGGGGACGGTTCTGGATTGAAGGTCATACTCCCACTCCGTTGATGCGAAGGAAATCGGACATCCGGAACGCTGCGAGGGCTGGGTCCTTCAGCAGCCCGGCGTCGTCGGCCAGTTCGAAGGTCCTGGCCAGGTGCACGACGGAGCGGCCCGAGTGCAGGCCGCCAACCATCTGGAAGCCCGGCTGCTTGCCGTTGAGCCAGGACATGAACGCGATCCCGGTCTTGTAGTAGAACGTGGGGGCGCTGAAGATGTGTTTGCCCAGTTCCCGGGTGGAATCGAGGATGGCGCGCGCTTTGGCGGCATCTCCGGCGTCGTAACTCTGCAGCGCCGCGGACGCTGCCGGATAGATTGCCGCGAAGATTCCCAGCAGGGCATCCGAGTGGAGGGTGCCGTCACCGTCGATCAGTTCCGGATAGTTGAAGTCGTCCCCGGTGTAGAGCCTCACACCCACGGGAAGGCTGGCGCGGAGTGCGACTTCATGCGAAGCATCCAGGAGGGACACCTTGACGCCATCCACCTTGTCCGCGTTTTCGCGGATGAGCGAGAGGAACGTCTCCGTGGCGGCCGGGACGCTGTCCGAGCCCCAGTAACCGGCCAGTGCGGGATCGAACATAGTGCCAAGCCAGTGCAGGATGACGGGCTGCTCAGCCTCCTGCAGCAGCGTGGTGTAGACCTTCAGGTAGTCCTCGGGACCGGACGCCACCTGGGCCAGCGCCCTGGAGGCCATGAGGATCACCTTGGGTCCGGCCTCGCTGACGACGGCGACCTGCTCTCGGTAGGCGGCCAGCACAGCCTGCAGCCCGGCTTCGCCGGAGGGCAGCGCGGCGAGGTCCAGCTGGTCGGTGCCGGCGCCGCAGGACACGAGGTCCCGGACCGTCATGCCGGCCGTGGCCGTCCCGCCGGCGGCGACCACGGAGGCCGCCTCCGCCCCGGTGCGCTTGATGAGCTGCTGGGTGGCGGCCCAGTCCAGGCCCATGCCCCGCTGGGCGGTGTCCATGGCATCGGCAACGCCGAGCCCGTAGGACCACAGCTCATGCCTGTAGGCCAGGGTGGCCTCCCAGTCGAGACGCGCCGGGGCGCCCGGGGTGTTGTCGGCGGTGACCTCGGGGATGACATGTGCGGCCGCGTAGGCCCTGCGCGATGTCAGCGGCGCCGCCGGTTTGGCCCAGGTGGTGGCGGAGCGGAGCCGGTACTCGCGGGTGCCGCCGTCGGAAGTGGGAAGGATCAGTGAAGTCATCAGAGCGTGATCTCCGGGATGTCGATGGTGCGGCGTTCGTCGCTGGACTGCAGGCCGAGCTCGGCAAGCTGCACGCCGCGGGCTGCGGAGAGCAGCCCAAAGCGGTGTTCGCGTCCGGCGACGGCGTCCCGCAGGAACTCCTCCCACTGCAGCTTGAAGCCGTTGTCCAGCTCGGCGTTGGCCGGGACTTCCTGCCACTGGCTGCGGAAGGATTCGGTAACCGGAAGGTCCGGGTTCCATACCGGCTTCGGGGTGTGGGCACGCTGTTGCGCGACGCATTTGTTCAGGCCGGCGACGGCGGAACCGTGCGTGCCGTCGATCTGAAACTCGACCAGCTCGTCACGGTAGACCCGGACGGCCCAGGAGGAGTTGATCTGGCCGATGACGTCGTCTCCGCCGGGAGTCTGCAGCTCGAAGATGCCGTAGGAGGCGTCGTCCGCCGTTGCCTTGTACTCCTTGCCGGCTTCGTCCCACCGGGTGGGGATGTGCGTGGCGGTCTTGGCGTTGACGCTCCTGACCTTGCCGATGATGCCTTCCAGGACGTAGTTCCAGTGGCAGAACATGTCCGTGGTCATTCCGCCGCCGTCCTCCTTGCGGTAGTTCCAGGACGGGCGCTGGGCCGCCTGGACGTCGCCCTCGAAGACCCAGTAGCCGAATTCGCCGCGGATGGAGAGGATCCGGCCGAAGAACCCTTCATCCACGAGGCGGCGCAGCTTGACCAGGCCAGGCAGGTAGAGCTTGTCGTGCACGACGCCGGCGGTGACCCCTGCCTCCTTGCCGATGCGGGCCAGCTCGATGGCCTCCGCCAGGGTTTCCGCCGTCGGCTTCTCGGTGAAGATGTGCTTGCCGGCCCGCATGGCCTTCTTCAGGGTTGTGGCGCGCAGGCTGGTCATGGAGGCGTCGAAGACGACGTCGACGGTGGGGTCGTTGATCACACCGTCAAGGTCGGTGGTCCATTCCGAGATCTTGTGCAGCTCCGCCAGTTCGCGGATTTTCGCTTCGTTGCGTCCAACGAGGATCGGCTCCACCTGGACCTTGGTGCCGTCCTCCAGGGTGAAACCGCCGGCGTCGCGGATCGGGAGGATGGAGCGCAGCAGGTGCTGGCGGTACCCCATCCGGCCGGTAATACCGTTCATGGCGATACGGATCGTCTTTGTTTCGAAGCCCATGAGTCCTCATTCAGTGGTGGTGGTCAGCAATTCGGGAAAGCGCATTCCCGCTGCTTCCATAGTGCAGAATCGCAGCCGATATGGCAAGCGCTTTCCTGGGTTTTCTCCAACTGCGATAATGTGGGCATCAGCCGAGTTTCCCGACGCCGGGGCCTGTTGAAGAGGAGTTGCGCCTGTGGCTGCAAGCACGCTGACCGAAGTGGCCCGCCTGGCCGGAGTCTCCCCTGCTACCGCCAGCCGCGTCCTGAACGGTTCGGCCAGGACCCCCGGACCTGACATCGCGGAACGTGTGCGAAAGGCCGCGGACTCCCTGGGCTACATCCCCAACGCCCAGGCCCAGGGCCTCGCGAAGTCCAGCTCGGGCCTCATCGGGCTCATTGTGCACGACATTGCCGACCCCTACTTCGCAGCCATCGCCCGCGGCGTCCAGGCCGCGGCCCGGCACCAGAACAAGATGGTTTTGCTCGCCACCACGGCGGGCAGCCCCGCAGACGAGCGTGCGGCCGTGGCAGCCTTCGCAGCCCGCCGCGCGGACTCGATAGTGATCGCGGGATCGCGGTCCGCACGGACCGCCGACAGGCAGGGCAACGCCGACCTGGCCGCCGAACTCGACCGCTACTGCCGCAACGGCGGCATGGTGGGCGTGGTGGGGCACGCCGTTGTGGGCGCCGAATCCGACGAGGGCTATCACGTGGTTGAGGTTCCCAACGAGGAGCTCGCCGCCGAACTCGCCCGGGAACTGGCCGCATCGCATGCCGGGGAGTTTGTGATCATCGCCGGCCCGGAGGGCCTCCTGACCTCGGACGACCGGGTGCGGGGCTTCCAGCGCGGCCTGGCGGACGCCGGACTGCCGCCGGCAGAGGTCCTGCACACCGGGTTCGACCGCACCGGAGGTTACGAGGCGGGCCTCGGGCTCGCCGCCCGCATCGGCGAACATGGCGGACACGGTGGGGCCGGTTCCGGAACGGCCGGACAGCCACGGCTCTGCATCTTCGCCGTCAACGACGTCATGGCAATCGGGGCCACCGCCGCGCTGCGTTCCAGAGGACTGCGGATTCCCCGGGACGCTGCCATCGCCGGCTTTGACGACATCGAAACCCTGCGTGACTTCCGGCCGGCCCTCTCCACCGTCCGCCTGCCGCTGGAGGAAATCGGCAGGCTGGCAGTTCCCGGCGCGGATTCCGGCCTGCATGAAGCCGCCGCCGTCACCGGCGAGGTGACACTCCGCCGGAGCACCGAGCCTGCCGGCGAACCGGCTTCCTGGCCATAGGAACGACAGGCCCGCCACATTACAGTTTCGGCGCGGCGAGGGAAGGCGGGCATGACAGAACTTTCACCGGAACCAGCGGACGGCATCACCACCGCCGCCGCTGAGTGGCCCGCCGTCGAGCAGCTGTTCGGGGTCCGAGGTGAACCCGCACGCTGCTGGTGCCGGTTCTTTGCCCTGCCGGGCGCGGGCTTTGCGTCGACGCCGCCCGCTGACCGCAAGGCACAGCTGAAGGACAAGTTCGACGGCGGCGGGCCGGCACCGGGGGTCCTCGCGTACCGCGGCGGCTCCGCCGTCGGCTGGTGCGCCGTGGAACCGCGCGGGTGCTACCCCCGGATTCTCCGTTCCCAGGTGTTCAGGGCGGCCGGCCCCGCAGTCGCCGACGACGCCGGCCCCGGGAGCGTATGGTCGGTGAGCTGTTTCGTCGTCGCCCCCGGCCACCGGCGCAGCGGTGTGGCAGCAGCACTGCTGGCCGCCGCCATCGGCCACGCACGCGCCAACGGTGCCGCCGTCGTGGAGGGGTATCCGGTGGATCCTGCCCAGCGGCCGAAGGCCGGACCGCCGGACCTCTACCAGGGCACGCTCGGCCTGTTCCTGGCCGCCGGGTTTGAGGTGGTCAGTGACGCTGTTCCCGGGCGCGCAGTTGTGCGGCTGAAGGTGGGATGACCCTGGCCAGGAACGCAGGCTTGGCGCCGGCGTCGGCGGTGGTGGCGGCAACGCCGTCGGGCTCCTTCAGCGCAACGCCCGCCGCGGCGGCCTTGCGGACGGCAGCGGCAACGGCAGCGGCGGCCGCTGTCACGGCCCGGGCTTCCTTGGACCGGCTATCTTGGCAGCATGGCAAATGAAGCGGTGCTGGCGTTGATTCGTTCCGAACTGCGGGCGGCGGCGGACCCCGTCCGCGGCGCCGCGGCGCAGGCCTACATGAAATCCGCAACGCCATCCCTCGGCGTCCGTGTGCCCGAGGTGCGCAGGACAACCAAGGCGGTGGCCGCTGCCCATCCCTTCGAAACCGCCGAGGACCTGCGGTCAACGGTTCTTGTCCTGTGGCGTGAAGCCCGCTATAGGGAGGAACGGTACGCCGCGATTGACCTGACCGGGCTGCGGAGCGTGGCGGGAGACCCGAGGATGCTTCCGCTGTATGAGGAAATCATCCGAACGGGCTCATCGTGGGATTACGTGGACGGGGTGGCCCACCGGATCGGCGCACTGCTCAAGGTCCACCGGGAGGAAATTACCCGCGTACTGCTCCAGTGGAGTGTCGATCGGGACTTCTGGATCCGGCGGGCATCGATCACGGCCCAGCTGGGAGCCAAAGTCCAGACGGACACCCGGCTGCTCACCGCCGTCATCGAGGCGAACATGGCCGACAAGGAATTCTTCGTCCGCAAGGCCATCGGGTGGGCGTTGCGTGAGTACGCCAAAACCGACCCGGAATGGGTCCTGGAGTTCGTAACACGGAACAGCCCGTCCCTCAGCCCGCTCTCGCGCAGGGAGGCCCTGCGAAACGTCCCCGTCGGATAAATCTTCCGGTCAGATAACAGGGCGTGTGGTGACAGGCTGGTCCGCCTTGCTGAACAGCAGCTTGGTGCTGCGGTCCAGGAAGATCAGGTACAGCGCAAACAGCAGGGCGATGATGGCGGCAGCATTGCGGGCAAGTGCCAGGGCGAGGCCAAGGTCGTCGGTCTGCAGGTAGGGGAAGACTTCCAGCTGGTCGGAGATGGCGTAGACCATGAAGAACGAGACGATGAAGTAGAGGGCCTTGACCTGCCAGTCGTCACGGATGCCCGTGACCGCGAACAGCGGGATCAGCCACACCACATACCAGGACTGGATCATGGGCGCGAGCACCACAACCGCGGCGAAGGCGAGTGTCAGGCGGCGCATGAGGCGGTCGTGTTCGCCCCGGAAAATCTGCCAGGCGACGATGCCTACGGCGAGGAGCTTGCCGGCGTCGTAAACCCATTTGGCCAGCCCCCAGCCGTCCAGGCTGAATGCGTTGGCGATGGACGCGATCACCAGGCCGAGCAGCCCGACGGGGGCGTACCAGATCCAGACACTGCCGGGCGCCGAGAGGCCGTTGATCCACCCGAACCCGAAGCCATTCACCAGGCTCATGGCGTAGAGCAGAGCAAGGCTGATTCCGGCCGTCAGGCCCCAGAACACAAACTTCCTGGCCCAGCTGGCCCCCTTGCCGGCCCAAAGCAACCCGATAAACGGGAGGAACACCACGGTGATCGGCTTCACCGCGATGGAGGCCGTGACGAGGACGATGCCGAAGATGACCCGGCGTGTGGCGCAGTAGTACAGGCCTGCGAGGGCCAGTCCGATCATCAGCGCATCGTTGTGGACGCTGGCGATGAAGTTGGTCAGGAACAGCGGGTTCGCCGCTGTCAGCCAGAGGGCCCGGTTCGGATTGACCCCGTGCAGCTCGGCGAGCTTCGGGACGTAGACGATGCAGAGCACCACGCCGGCCAGCGCAGCGAGGCGGAACAGCATGATGCTGGCTTCGGGGTGGACGTTGGTGGACCAGACCACGAACTGCTCGATCCACAAAAACACCTGGCCATAGGGAACCGGGGCCTCGGTCCACATCTTGTCCGCGCCCAGCTGGAAGTAGTTGGACAGCGCCGAGATGCCGTTCTCGTACGGGTTGAAGCCCTCGACCATCAGGCGGCCCTGGCCGATGTACGCGTAGACGTCACGGCTGAACAGCGGGACGGTGAACATCATGGGCAGGCCCCACGCCGCGATGGCCTGGAGCGTGGCCTTGCGGGCATCCCCGCCCCACACATGGACGTGCTGGCCAAGCCTGAGCCAGGCCCGGACCAGCAGCATCCCGCCCACCGCAAGCAGCACGATGGAGAGCCCGACGCCGAACGCCTCGGTGCGCATCCAGATAAACAGGGGCATCCGCCGCAGCTCCGAAACCGGCGCCAGCCAGCCGACGCCGACCGATCCGATGAGCAGGAACATGGAACCGATGAAACCGGAGAGGATCGGTGAGCGGGGGTTGTCCACTTCCGGCCGGGCCGGGTCCGTGGAAGTGCCGGTGGCCGTTTCCCCTATCGCAGGCACAGGCGCCGTCATCTCAGGATCGTCCAATCTCTTCTGCGCCTATCTGTTAGGCATATCTCTTCTGGGCGTACTGCCCCGTCTGCAGCCAAGCTGGGCGGCCGGCCAATTGGGGCGGCGCCGGGGACGCGGCCGCCGCAATGAGGCGTTGCCGCGTACCCGAAATATTAGCATCGGAGCGCCTCTCCGAGGCTTGCACGCGGCTAAACGGTAGGCTGAACGGGTGCCTATTACTAACGAACGCATCGTCTGGATCGACTGCGAAATGACCGGCCTCGACAGCGTCAACGACGCCCTGATCGAGGTCGCGGCCCTGGTGACCGACTCGGAACTCAACATCCTCGGCGACGGGGTGGACGTGGTGATCAAGCCGGACGACGCCGCCCTCGCGCAGATGAACGACTTCGTGCGGGACATGCACACCCGGTCAGGTCTGCTGAACGAGCTTCCGGCCGGCAAAACGATGGCCGAAGCCGAGGCCCTGGTGCTGGACTACATCCGCAAGTGGGTTCCGGACCCCCGCAAGGCGCCCCTCGCCGGCAACTCGGTGGGAACCGACCGGGTCTTCCTTGCCAGGGACATGCCGTCGGTGGTGGAGCACCTGCACTACCGCATCATCGATGTCAGCACCATCAAGGAACTGTCCCGGCGCTGGTATGCGCGCGCCTACTTCCAGGCGCCAGCCAAGCACGGCGGCCACCGCGCCCTCGGGGACATCAAGGATTCCATCGACGAACTCCGGTACTACCGGGAAGCCGTCTTCGTGCCCGCCCCGGGACCGGACAGCGCCACGGCCCAGAAGATCTCCCAGCGCATCTCAGCGTCGCCCTCTGCCGTCGACCAGCAGGCTCCGGAAAGCGCCACGCCGCCCACAGCGCAGCAGTCCAGAATGTAATCTGCGCCACGTTTGAGGAAAATTTTGCCGAAACAGCCAAAAGTGGCAAAAGCATCCCCCAACAGCAGGTAAGCTATTTGTCGTTGCCTTTTCGGAAGGCCGGGAAACCGGACAGTCCGCAGGGCACATGGTGGGCGTAGCTCAGTTGGCAGAGCGCCTGGTTGTGGTCCAGGAGGTCGCGGGTTCAACCCCCGTCGCTCACCCGCACCGAGGACGGCAGTTTATTGCCGGCCAGCAACAAAGGCCGTACCGGTTACCCGGTACGGCCTTTGTTGGTTTTCACCCCTGCCGGCTCCCGCCGGCGGCAAAGCGCCGAAGGAACCTCCTGACATGACCGTTCTGCCCATCACCATCTGGGGTGAGCCGGTGCTGCACCGCCGGGCTGCTGAAGTGGAGGAGTTCGACGACGGGCTTCGCCAGCTGATTGCCGACATGTTCGAAACCAACGACAAGGCAAACGGCGTCGGACTGGCCGCACCGCAAATCGGTGTGGGCAAGCGGATCTTCGTCTACAAGTACGAGAACGAGGACGGCGCTCCCCCGGCTGGCGCCGTGGTCAATCCCGTACTAACCCTCTCCAAGGTCTCCGGGGCACTGCCGGATCCGGACGAGGAAGTTGAGGGCTGCCTCTCCTTCCCCGGCGAACAGTATCCGCTCAAGCGCGCCGAATGGGTCCGGGTGCAGGGCTTTGACGGCCACGGAAAGCCGGTGGACTTCGAGGCGACGGGATGGTTTGCCCGCATCATCCAGCACGAATACGACCACCTGGACGGCAAGCTGTACGTCAACCGCCTCATCGACAGGTATGCCCGCAAGGCGATGAAGCAGGCCAAGAAGAGCGGCTGGGGCATCCCGGGCCTGACCTGGATGCCGGGCGTCGACCCGGACCCGTTCGGGCACTGATACCGGCGCGGTCCCGGCCGTTGCCTTCCCGCGCTGCGGCCCTACCGGGGCCCCACCGTCTGCTGCTGCGGGCACGAATCCAGCACGCGGGCCATGGCGTCCTTCTCCGGCTGGGTGACCCAGAGGCCGTACGCTGTCTTCACTGAAATCTGCCGCGCCACGTAGTGGCACCGCAGCGCCTTGTTCTTCGGCAGCCACGTGGCGGCGTCCGACGCGCTTTTCTCCTGGTTGGCGTCACCGTCCGCGGCAATGAGATTGAGCGGATCGTTGGCAAGGTTCTGCCTCTGCTGCGCCGTAAGCTGCTGGGCCCCCTTCTGCCAGGCATCGCCCAGCGCGACGACGTGGTCGATCTGAATGTCCTTGCTGGAAGCACCGCGGACAAACCTGACCACAAGGCCCACGTATGGCTCATGCACGGTGCCGGCGGCGACCTTGCACTTTGATCCCTTGGTAAACGCAACGTCGTATAGGTCCCGGCGCAGGATGTCGTTGCGCGTGTCGCAGCCGTTGTGGTCGGCGTCCTGCCAGGCCTGGCCGAACGCGGACCGGTCATAGTCGCTGCCGGATGCCCTGCCTTTCACGGCCAGTGCTTCCAGTGCGGCGGCTGCGCCGCCCCGCGGCACCGGGTATGGCGATGTCACGGGCTTCATCCAGGCGGCATCGAACACCGGCGCCTCGCTGGGTCCCGACACGGCAGGCTCGGCCGCGATGAACTGGCCTGCGGTAAAAAACCACACGGTGGCGGTGACCGCAGATGCAGCGGCGGCACCGAGCACCGCCCAGGCCTGCCGGGAGCGGCGGCGGGCACGCCGGTAGCCAGCCCAACTGAGGCTCAACGGGGCGTTCCCGTGCCTTGGGAGCCGCGGGCTGGTTGTGGGTACACAACCAGGAGCCTAGGCGAAACCATCGCCGCTGTGCCGGTATCCACAGTGTGGAGGACAGGTGCCCTGTGGAGGGCTGGTCACCTACTGCTCGCGCATGACCCGGTGAAGATCGGTGTTGGCGAGATCAAGCAGCCGCTCCAGCTGGGCCACCCTGTCATCGCCGATTTCCCCTGCCGCATGTGAGGTGCGCGCCTGGTCCAGAAGCCGTTGAGCTTCCTTCTGGTTGGCCTTTGCAACATCGAGGGCATGTTCCAGGGTTGTTTCATGCTGGAGTGTCGGGTTCTGTTCCATGACACAAGTCTGTGCCCGTTTTCCGGCTGATTCCAGAGAATTACCCGGGAAGTTCCCGGGAACGGGTCAGCCCCGCCGGCACAGGTGTGCCGGCGGGGCTGACGGAACGCTTCAGTTAGACCGAGGCTGCCACGGCCAGGACCGGGGCGGCGTCCTTTTCGGAGTCCTTGGCGGGGAAGGCCGGCGGGTTGACACCCGCCATTTCCTCCATGACGCGGACCACCTGGCAGCTGTAGCCGAACTCATTGTCGTACCAGACGTAAACAACCAGGTTCTTGTCGTTGGCGATCGTGGCGAGCCCATCAACGATGCCGGCCCGGCGGGAACCCACGAAGTCGGTGGAAACCACCTCGGGCGAGTCGATGTAATCGATCTGCTTGCGCAGGTCCGAGTGCAGCGACATCTCACGCAGGTAGTTGTTGACCTCGTCCTTGGTGGTGCCGCGTTCCAGGTTCAGGTTCAGGACGGCGAGGGAGACGTCCGGGGTGGGCACCCGGATGGAGCTGCCGCTGAGCTTTCCCTGCAGTTCGGGCAGCGCCTTGGCCACGGCCTTGGCGGCACCGGTCTCGGTGATCACCATATTCAGCGCGGCGGAGCGGCCGCGGCGGTCGCCCTTGTGGAAGTTGTCGATGAGGTTCTGGTCGTTCGTGAACGAGTGGACGGTCTCGACGTGGCCGTGGATCACGCCGTACTTGTCGTTGAGCGCCTTCAGGACCGGGGTGATGGCGTTCGTGGTACAGGAGGCTGCCGTCACGATCCGGTCGGCATCGGTGATGTCGCGGTGGTTGATGCCGTGCACGATGTTCTTCAGCTCGCCCTTGCCCGGCGCGGTCAGCAGGACACGGGCCACGCCCTTGCTCAGCAGGTGCTGGCCAAGGCCCTCCGCGTCGCGCCAGCGGCCGGTGTTGTCCACCACGAGGGCATTGTTGATGCCGTAGGCGGTGTAGTCGATGGTGGCGGGGTTGTCTGAGTAGATGACCTGGATCTGCACGCCGTTGGCCGTGATGGTGTTGGCCTCGGTGTCCACCTTGATGGTGCCTTCGAAGGAGCCGTGCACGGAGTCGCGGCGCAGCAGGCTGGCCCGCTTGGTCAGGTCGTTGTCGGAGCCGCGCCGGACCACGATGGCCCGCAGCCGCAGGCCGTGGCCGCCGCCGGCCTTTTCGATGAGGAGGCGCGCCAGGAGCCGGCCGATGCGGCCGAAGCCGTAAAGCACGACGTCGGTGCTGGTGCGGTCGTCAGCGCCACGCTTGCCCACGATCTCGGCCAGTTCGGCCCGGAGGAATTCCTCCAAAGTCAGGTCGCCGCCGTCGGACTTGAACTTCTGGTTCAGGCGGGCGATGTCGATGGCAGCGGCACCCAGGTCCAGCTGTGCCAGCGTGTTCAGCAGCGGCGCCGTCTCCTCCAGGAGCAGCTCATCCTTGCTCATCCGGCGCGCGAAGCGGTGCGCCTTGAGGATGTTCATGGTGGACTTGTTGATCAGGCTGCGGCCGTGGATGGAGGTAACCACGTTGTTTTCACGGTACAGCCGGCCGATAACCGGAATCATGGCCTCGGCGAGCGCCTCCCGGCCCATCCACGTATCAAGACAAGAATCTGACGTCTGGCTCACAGAACTACCTTCCTTGGTTCAACCGGCTACGTCCTCGTAAACCGGATGGCGGCCACTGGAAGTTATCCAGGGCAAGCTGGCACCGGCAGGGTTTCGGTCTACCCCGGATGCCGTTGACCGTGCAAAGAAAAACCGCCGGCTGCGAACGCAGATCCGGCGGTAGAACTTCTACGTTCACCATCCATTCTAGGGCGGCCCCGGAGCCTGAAACGCCCGGGAGCCCGTGAAATCACTCACACCGGAGGTGAGGCCTGCTCTGTGCACGCCGGCGCACGATGCTGCATTGTTATCGACGCAATCCCGGCAACCACTATCCGCGGGCCTTCGCCGGGCCATATGCTGGCGGCCCTGACGGCGATGCACTCGTAAAAAGCCGTCTGCGAGAGAAAGGCCAAACGATGTATGAAATGGTCGCCCTGGGAGCCGGGAGTGCATGGCAACGCCCAACCAACCGCACACCCGGATGCACGTGTGCACCCTGGCGGTACAGCCCGCAGCATCCCCGCCCCACCAACCCGGACTGTCCCAGTCACGGAGTTCCTGGCCAGGACGCAGCCTGACGCAGGGGAGCGGTCAGGTGAGTGGATGGGTTGACCGATACGCCGGGTTCTGTGCTCCCGCGCCGTTGCCAACACGGGAGTAGCGGCCATCCATCTACGAACGCCGTTGCCGACGCCCTCCAGCGGCCTACCCGGACACTCGGGCGGGCAGCCCTCGAACGTGTCCTGTCTGGCCTTGCTCCGGGTGGGGTTTACCTAGCCTTCCCGGTCACCCGGGAAGCTGGTGGTCTCTTACACCGCCGTTTCACCCTTACCTGCTTCGTGCCGCTTTCAAATCGGCGCGACGCAGGCGGTCTGTTTTCTGTGGCACTGGCCTGCGGGTTACCCCGAGTGGGCGTTACCCACCACCCTGCCCTGTGGAGCCCGGACGTTCCTCGAGCCACTTGCGTGGCGCGCGGCCGCCTGGTCAACCCATCCGCAGTCCAGTTTACGGGCTTTCCAGCGGCCCCCGGACACGCGCCGGTTCCGGGGTCTAAGATCGGGAAATGGACCAGTCGTCCTTTCCACGGCCGTCCTTTCCACGGCGACGCATGCTGCAGCTGGCGGGAATCGCTGCCGGACTGACTGCCGCGACGTCAGCCTGCACGGGCCCGCCCCCGCCGGTTCCCGGCCCGACGGCGGGAACAACGACGGCGGCCATCCCGCCCGCTCCCCCGGCATCCGTGCAGCCTTCCACAGGGCCGACATCCACAGTGCCGACTTCCGCGGTGTCGACCCGGACCGGCGGATTTGTCTCCCGGTTCCGTCCCGCTGTCATCACACACTGGTCCCTGGCGGTGCCGCTTCCGGAGCAGGCCAACCAGCTGCTGCCGGTGGCGGTCTTCCTGCACGGGCGCGGCGGAAGCAACGAGGTTCTGTTGCGCGACCTGGCAGCGGACCGGGCTCTGCAGCGCCATCTGGACGACGGCGGGCCGCCCTTTGCGGTTGCCGCCGTGGACGGCGGCGACTCCTGGTGGCATGCCCGCGCCGACGGCAGCGACACGCAGTCAATGCTGGCAGAGGAGTTCCTGCCGTTCCTGGGCGAGCAGGGGCTGGATCTCGGAAAGGTCGGCATCTTCGGCACGTCGATGGGAGGGTTCGGCGCCCTCCTCCTGGCGTCGCGGGGCCGGGTCTCCGGACTTCGCGCCGTTGCGGCCATGAGCCCGGCCGTCTGGTCCAGCTATGAGGAGGGCATGCAGGGTGCCTTTGACGGCCCGGCTGATTTCGGGGCGAATAACGTTTTTGCGCTCCGGCCGAGGCTCGCAGCGATTCCGAAACGGATCGACTGCGGCAGCGGGGATGATCTGGCCTCCACGGTACGCCAGTACCGCTCGGGGCTTCCCGGCCGGGTGGGGGGCGGCTTTCGGCCCGGCGGCCACGACGCCTTGTACTGGCGGTCCGTCCTTCCGGACGTGCTGGACTTCCTGGGCCGTTCCCTGGGCTGAACCCACCCACGCCGACGGATCCGCGCCGCATCTGATCCCGCCCCCGACCGGTAGGATCGTACGGTGCTGATTCTGCTCCCCCCGTCCGAAGGCAAGACTCCGCCCGTCCGCGGCGACGCCATGGACTGGGCTTCGTTGAGTTTCCCCGTGCTGAACACCTACCGGGCCAAGGTGCTCGACGCGCTGGGGACAGTCAGTGCGCACGAGGACGCCCTCGCCCTGCTCGGCGTCGGAGCCTCTCTTAAGGACGACGTCGAACGCAACACCCGGCTCCACGCCGAACCGGCGGCGCCGGCACACCAGGTGTATTCCGGCGTGCTCTATGACGCCCTCGGCTACAAGTCGATGACGCCGGCCCAGCGGCGCCGGGCGGATGAATCGGTGCTGGTCATCTCCGCACTGTGGGGCGCCATCCGGTTTGCCGACTCCGTGCCCGCCTACCGGCTGTCCATGGCAACGGCACTGCCCGACGTCGGACGCCTTGCCTCATTCTGGAAACCGCAGCTGACCGATGCCCTCGGCGACATTGCCGGCGGCCGGCTCCTGGTCGATTGCCGGTCCAGCACCTATGCAGCCGCGTGGACTCCCCCGCCGGCAGACACCGTGACGGTCAACGTGTTCACGGACGTGAACGGCGTGCGCAAGGTGGTCAGCCATTTTGCCAAGCACACCCGTGGCGAGCTGGCCCGGCACCTGCTGACGCGGCGGGGCAAGGCCCCGGCCACGCCGGAGCAGCTGCGGAAAGCGGCGGCCGAGAAGTGGCGGGCCGAACTCGTTCCGGGCACGGCACGCAAGGCCCACGCCCTCAACATCGTCCTGCCCAACTAACTGGCAATAGATGTCGTTTTGAGCCCGCAAAACGACATCAACTGCGAGCTAGTTGGGCGAGGGGGTCAGACCCACTCGGCGGATCGCACCAGGATGCAGCCGGAGTCGGGGCAGAACACGATGTCGTCCTCAGCGGCGGCCTTGATCTCGGCCAGGTCGCCGGGGCTCAGCTGCATGCCCGACCCTTCCGAGGTGCCATGGAAGAGCCTCGCCGCGCCCACTCCGCGGCGGGCCAGCGTCTTCTCGTAGACCGCAAGCATTCCGGTGTCCAGCCCCGCGGCGAAGCCCGTCCGCTTGCCGGCCACCTCATTCTCCTCGGCGGCGACCTCGGCCAGCGCGGCGTCGAGTTCGGCCCGGATCCCGCCGAACGAGCCCTGGATGTCGTCCACGATAGTCTGCTGCGCCGCCTGCCGTTCGCGCAGGCCGTCCAGCCGTTCCAGGACCTCCAGTTCAACGTCCTCCAGGTCAGACCGGCGCTTGTTGAGCGAGGCAATGTCCTTCTGCAGGGCGACGAGGTCCTTGGACAGGCCGGTACCGCTGTTGAGCCTGGCCTCGTCCCGTTCGATCCGGGTTGCCACCTGCTCCACATCCGCCTCGGCCCGCTTCAGTTCCGCTTCGGCGTCGTGGACGGCGAGTTTCGCGGCTCCCAGTTCCCCGTTGGCAACGCCAAGGGCGGCCTCAAGATCGATGATCCGGGGATCAGCCTCAAGGCTGCGGCGGCGGTTGGAGAGTGACTTCAGCCGGGCGTCCATGCCCTGGAGCTCGAGCAACTTCAATTGTTCCGCCGGTGCTGCCTTGGCCACGTTTACCTCCGCTTGATCCCATCCGGCCCGGGGCCGGCACCCCTGTGGGGTCTTCTAGACTCTAGCGCCTAACGCGCTCCCCAGCCTCGCTGCGCATCCCCACCGGCTCCCAAACCTCGCTGCGCTCGGCGCGGGCCCCTCGCCGGCGTGGGCCCTCCGACGGACTTCGCACGCCAGGCTTAGCCGGGAGTGAGTATGAAGTCCCACGGGTCGCTGTTGGTGGTGCTGACCCGGACTTCGACGTCGAGGCCCTGGTCAGCGAGCACATTGCCCAGCGCCTCGGCGGCGGCCGGCAGCCACAGCCATTCGCTGGCGAAGTGCGAGACATCGATGAGGTAGGGACGGCCGTTCACGGCAGCCTCCCTGGCTTCGGATGCCGGGTGGTGGCGCAGGTCTGCGGTGACGTACAGGTCTGCGTTGCTGGCCCGGACCGCGTCGAAGAGGGAATCCCCTGCCCCGCCGCACACGGCAACCCGCTGCACGAGTCCGTCCTTGTCCCCGGACACGCGCACTCCGCCGGCCACCGAGGGGAGGATGCCGAAGACCCGTGCAGCAAACTCCCCCAGGGTGATTGACTCGTTGAGGTCCCCGACGCGCCCGATGCCTTCCTCCGGAAGGCCGTCGGCCGCCGGGGTCAGCGGCGATACGTTCTCCAGGCCCAGGGCGTCGGCCAAGACGTCGGAAACGCCGCCCACCGCTGAGTCGCCGTTGGTGTGGACCGTCAGCAGTGCCGTGCCGGACTCGATGAGGCGGTGGACCGCACGGCCCTTGGCTGTGTTGGCGGCAACCGAGGTGACACCCTTGAGGAGCAGCGGGTGATGGGTGATGAGCAGTTCCGCGCCCCACTCGATGGCCTCGTCGATGACCTCAAGCGTAGGGTCCACGGCAAACATGACGCGCGTGACTTCGGCGGACGGATGGCCGGCCACGAGCCCCACCTCGTCCCATGCCTCTGCAAGTGACTCCGGCCAGAGCTCCTCCACGGCCAGCATGAGCTGCCCCAGCGTTGCAGCGGCGGGTGACTCCGCGGCGTCGGGAGCGCCTTCCGGTTCCGCTGCAACGTCACTGTTCACAGGTTCCATACTCATATTTTTACCCTACAGTCGCCTCTGGCCTCTGCCCGGCATGTGACTCTAGGGTGGGCTGGGGGAATCATTACAGTGGCCCGGGGAATCATCGGCGCCTGCGAACCATTGAAGAGGACATGAAAACTTTTGTGCTTGGCGGGGGCTGCTTCTGGTGCCTGGACGCCGTCTACCAGAAAACGAAGGGCGTTCCGTCGGTGGTTTCGGGATACACCGGCGGCCACGAACGCGACCCGGACTACTATTCCGTCTGCTCCGGCACCACGGGGCACGCGGAAGTGGTTGCCGTGACCTTCGATGAGGAGGTCATCCCGGCCGAGGTCATCCTCGACATGTTCTTCGCCCTGCACGACCCAACCACGCGCAACCGCCAGGGGTACGACGTCGGCACGCAGTACCGCTCGTCAATGTTCTATGAGACCACCGAGGAAAAGATCCTCTTCGAGGAGGCGATCGAACGGAACCAGGCACTATGGTCCCGGCCGATTGTGACCGAGGTCAGCCGGCTCCCTGTGTTCTATCCGGCGGAGAACATTCACCAGAACTACTACGCCAAGTTCCCGGAGCAGGGGTATTGCCAGGTCATTATTAACCCGAAGCTGGCCAAGGCACGGAAATATTACTCTGCATGGCTTAATGCTTAGCAGGGGCACTGACCCCATCGTTAGGCTGACCAAAGTATTCCCTCCTGAGAGATAGGCGCAAGTACACATGGCACGGATCTACGACGATGTAACACAGCTGGTGGGCGGCACCCCGCTGGTCAAGCTCAACCGCCTGACGGAAGGCCTGGACGCCACCGTTGCGGTGAAGCTTGAGTTCTACAACCCGGCCAACAGCGTCAAGGACCGTATCGGCGTCGCCATCATCGACGCAGCGGAGAAGTCCGGCGCACTGAAGCCCGGCGGAACCATCGTCGAAGGCACCTCCGGCAACACCGGCATCGCCCTGGCCATGGTGGGCGCAGCCCGCGGCTACAAGGTCATCCTGACCATGCCGGAAACCATGTCCACCGAGCGCCGTGTCATGCTCCGCGCCTTCGGTGCCGAGATTGTGCTGACCCCGGGCTCCGAAGGCATGCGCGGCGCCGTGGAGAAGGCCCAGGAAATCGTGGCCAACACCGAGAACTCCATCTGGGCCCAGCAGTTCGCCAACGAAGCCAACCCGGAGATCCACCGCAAGACCACGGCCGAGGAAATCTGGGAAGACACCGACGGCAAGGTGGACATCTTTGTCTCCGGCATCGGCACCGGCGGAACCATCACCGGCGTCGGCCAGGTCCTGAAGGAGCGCAACCCCGGCGTCCAGATCGTTGCCGTGGAACCCAAGGACTCCCCCATCCTCAACGGTGGTGCACCGGGCCCGCACAAGATCCAGGGCCTTGGCGCCAACTTCATCCCGGAACTCCTGGACACCAATGTCTACGACGAGGTCCTGGACGCCACCCTGGAGGACTCCGTGGCCGTGGCCCGCGAGCTAGGCGTGAAGGAAGGCATCCTCGGCGGCATCTCCTCCGGCGCCATCGTTTGGGGCGCCCTCGAACTGGCCAAGCGCCCGGAGAACGCGGGCAAGCTGATCGTGGCGGTCGTCTGCGACTTCGGTGAGCGTTACATCTCCACCGTGCTCTATGACGACATCCGCGGCTAGACCTTAGCCAGCTGCATTCCGTTTCCTGTAGAAAGATCTTTGTGGGTTTCTTCGCAAGACTTAAGGAAGACCTCGACGCCGCCCGGTCCCACGACCCGGCGGCTCGAGGTTCTTTTGAGAACTTTTTCGCGTACTCAGGGCTACACGCCATCTGGGCGCACCGCCTGACGCACAAGCTGTGGCAGAATCCGTCCACCCGGTTCCCGGCCCGGCTCATCTCGCAGCTCACCCGCTTCCTCACCGGCATCGAGATCCATCCCGGTGCCACCATCGGACGCCGCTTTTTCATCGACCACGGCATGGGTGTGGTCATCGGCGAAACGGCCGAGATCGGCGAGGACGTCATGATTTACCATGGCGTCACGCTCGGCGGCCGTTCCCTGGCGAAGGTCAAGCGCCACCCCACCATCGGGGACCGGGTGACGATCGGTGCTGGCGCAAAAATCCTGGGGCCGATCGTCATCGGCAACGACAGCGCCGTGGGGGCGAACGCCGTCGTGGTCAAGGATGCTCCGCCCGAGTCCATCGTCACGGGCATCCCGGCAAGCTGGCGCCACCGCGATGCTCAGCGCGAGACCAAGCCCGCCGTGGACCCGGCAGAGTACTACATCGAATACCGGATCTGACCCTGTTCTTAGGGCCGGATGTGCCCATTGGCTCCGGTTGTGCCCTTTGGGTCCGGCCGCCTCAGCGGGCGATGCGTTTCAGTACCGCCGTTACCGCGAGGTCGTAGACCCGGTCGGGCAGGAGCCGCCGCAGCGCCGTGATGGCGCGGGCGCCCCTGCCCACCGGGTAACGCGTCCGGGGACGGGCCGCCGTGGCTGCCAGCAGCACCGCACCGGCGACGACGTCGGGCTGGGTGGACGTGGCGGGCCTTTCCGTGGACGCCAGCACGGCTGCCATGTCCCTGGCTTGGGCCGCGTACGGCCCGCCGCCTGAGCTCGCCAGCAGCCCGTCGGCCGCAATCCCGCCCCACTCCGTAACGGTGCTGGCGGGTTCGATGATGGACACCCTGATCCCGTGCGGCTTCAGTTCCAGCCGCAATGCATCGCTGAGCCCTTCAACGGCGAACTTGGTGGCGTGGTACCAGGTGCCCAGCGGCTCATAGAACTTCCCTCCGATGGAGGAGATGTTGATAATCCTGCCCCGCCCTGCTGCACGCATTGAAGGCAGGACCAGCTGCGTCATCCGCGCCAGGCCAAAGACATTCACGTCGAACTGCCTGCGGCCCTCCGCCAACTCCATCTCCTCCAGGGCACCGAAGGAGCCGAAGCCGGCGTTGTTCACCAGGACATCGATCCGGCCCTGCTCCTGAAGCACCGCTGCCACCAGGCTTTGCATGGACGCGTCGTCCGTGACATCCAGTGCCCGAACTTTGATCCCGAGCGCCTTGAGCGGTTCCATCCTGTCCACCCGCCTGGCGCCGGCGTAGACGGTGAATCCGTTGGCGCTGAGCAGCTTGGCCGACTCGAATCCGATGCCGGTGGAGGCTCCGGTGACAATCGCTACGGGCTGTGGCACTCGGCACTCCTCGGGGTAATTCGGCTCAGGGCGGATCGGCGTCGTCGTCGTAAGAACGGCTGGAGCCGGACACACGAACGGCCGGCACCTCCCAGACTATCCGGGAGGGCCGGCCGTTCATGTGTTACACCGCGGGTGTGGCTAGTGGGTGTCCACTGCCTCGATCTCGGACTTGTCCTCGCCCCAGAGGGTGTGGAACGTGCCCTCGGCGTCGATGCGGCCGTAGGTGTGGGCACCGAAGAGGTCGCGCTGGCCCTGGATCAGGGCAGCGGCGACGCGCTCGCGGCGGAGGCCGTCGTAGTAGGCCAGCGAGGAGGAGAACACCGGCACCGGGATGCCCAGCTGGACAGCGGTAGCGACCACGCGGCGCCAGGCCGGAAGGGCTTCTGCGATGGCCTTGGTGAAGGCCGGGGCGAACAGCAGGTTGGCGGGCTTCTCGTCGGCAGCGTAGGCCTTGGTGATGTCCTTGAGCAGTTCGGCGCGGATGATGCAGCCGGCGCGCCACAGGGAGGCGATCTCGTCGAGCTTGAGGTCCCAGCCGTACTCCTTGGCGGCCGAGGTCAGCATGTCCAGGCCCTGGGCGTAGGAGACCAGCTTGGAGGCGTACAGTGCCTGGCGGACGTCCTCGACGAAGGTTTCCGGGATCTCGACGGCGATTTCCTCGCCGGCCAGCAGTTCCTGGCCGAGCTTGCGCTGCCCGGACTGGGAGGACAGAGCGCGGGCGAACACGGACTCCGCGATGCCGGAGACCGGTGAACCCAGCTCGAGGGCGGAGATAACGGTCCAGCGGCCGGTGCCCTTCTGGCCTGCGGCGTCCACCACGACGTCGACGAACGGCTTGCCGGTCTTGGCGTCCACGTGACCCAGGACCTCGGCGGAGATTTCGATCAGGAACGAGGACAGCTCGCCCTTGTTCCAGTCGGTGAAAATCTTGGACTGCTCAGCGGGCTCGATCCCGGCGCCGGAGCGGAGGAGATCGAAGGCCTCGCCGATGACCTGCATGTCGGCGTATTCGATACCGTTGTGGACCATCTTGACGAAGTGGCCGGCGCCGTCCGTGCCGATCCAGGCGCAGCAGGGCTGGCCGTCGACCTTGGCGGAGATCTTCTCAAGGAGCGGGCCCAGGGCGTCGTACGACTCCTTGGAACCACCGGGCATGATGGAGGGGCCGTTGAGGGCGCCCTCTTCGCCGCCGGAGACACCGACACCCACGAAGTGGAGGTCCTTCTTGGCCAGCGCGGCTTCGCGGCGGCGGGTGTCCTCGTAGTGCGAGTTGCCGGCGTCGATGATGATGTCACCGGCCTCCAGCAGCGGTTCGAGCTGCTCGATCACGGAGTCAACGGGCTTGCCGGCCTTGACCATGATCAGGACGCGGCGCGGCTTTTCGAGGGAGTTGACCAGTTCTTCAAGGGATTCAGTCCGGACGAAGTCGCCCTCGTGGCCGTGCTTTTCGAGCAGGGCGTCAGTCTTGCCGACCGAGCGGTTGTGCAGGGCAACCGTGAAGCCGTTGCGGGCAAGGTTGCGGGCCAGGTTGGCGCCCATCACCGCGAGGCCGGTGACACCGATCTGTGCTGACATCAAGAAACTCCAATTCAGTGTGTGCGACGTATGTGCAGGGGTTCCGCATGCGTTGCGGAACACCCTCAGGAAAGCAGGCTGCTGAATAAAGCATATATATTCACGGACGGGGGCGAAAGCGGGTGACCACTCCTTGGACGCAAATCGCTCCATAAAGAGTCTATGATGCGCCCCTCCGGCGGCGTCCAGACACCCTTGGTCCGGGACAACAAAGCCTCCCGGCCCGATTATGCTTACCTCTATGTCAACCAGCCTCCACCACCGTGCCGTCGAGCACCTGGGTACCAGAATCGTCGACGGCAGCCTCCCGCCAGGTCACGTGATGCTGGCAGAGCAGCTGGAGGATGAACTGCAGGTCTCCCGGTCTGTGATTCGGGAAGCTGTCCGTGTGCTGCAGTCGCTGGGCCTGGTGGAAACCACGAAGCGCGTTGGCATCAAGGTCCTGCCGGCGCACCGCTGGAACCCGTTCGATCCGCTGGTGATCCGGTGGCGGCTGGCAGGGGAAGGCCGCGGCGCCCAGCTGCGTTCCTTGGCGGAACTCCGCTCCGCCGTCGAACCCGTGGCCGCCGAACTCGCTGCGGTCAACGCGCCGCAGGAACTGCGGCAGGAGCTGCTCAACGTGGCCGTGGCCATGCGCGAAGCAGGCCAGGCCGGCGACGTGCCGCGCTTCCTGGAGCTGGACATCCAGTTCCATTCCCTGCTGCTCAGCGGCTCCGGCAATGAGATGTTCGCCAACCTTGTGGGCCAGGTGGCCGAAACCCTGACCGGCCGCACCGTGCATGGGCTCATGCCCGACCGCCCGCGGGACCTCACGCTGCAGTGGCACCTGGATGTGGCCGAAGCCATCTTTGGCGGCCATGCGTCGGAGGCCCGCGAAGCGTCGAGCAGGATCATGCGCCGCACCATCTCCGAAATGGAGCCCGTGTGGGTGGAGCAGCCGAGGGTTTTCGTTCCGCTGCAACCACGCCAGCACTCGGCTTAGTTTCCTGTTCCTCCGAAGTTGAGGAGGACTTTGCCGGATTGGGCGGAGTCGCGGGCGGTTTCGAACGCGTTGAGGGCGTCGGTCACGGGGTAGTCGTGGGTGATGACCGGGCCGATGTGCAGGGTGCCGTCGGCGAGGGCGGTGATGACCTCGTCGATTTCGTCGTTGAACCGGAACGAACCTTTCAGGTCCAGTTCCCGGGTGATGGCCAGGGAGATCAGGACCGGCTGCGCCCCGGTGGGCAGCAGCCCGACCATGACCACGGTCCCGCCCCGGCCCGCGCCTTGAATCGCGGAGGCCAGGCCGTGGTGGTTCCCGGAGGACTCGATCACGACGTCGGCCTGCACCGCGGCGATCGCCTCACCGTCGGTGGCGGTCAGGACCTCGTCCGCGCCCACCGCCGCGGCGATCTCCAACGGCCTGGCATGCATGTCCACCGCCACGATCCGGGCCGCGCCGGCCCGCTTCAGGACAGCCACGGCCAGCGCCCCGATCGGGCCGGACCCGATCACCAGCGCGGTCTTGCCGGCCACCTCCCCGGCCCGGGCAACGGCGTGCCAGGCCACAGACGCCGGTTCGATCAAAGCCGCCGTCCGCAGGTCCAGGGTTTCCGGGAGTTCCCGGAGCATCCGGACCGGCAGGGTCACGTACCGGCTGAACGCCCCGTCCGTGTGCGGGAACCGCGCCGCGGACCCCAGGTACGTGCACCCCGGGGACAGGTTCGGCCGCTCCGCCGGGTACCGGACCGTCCCGTCACCCGGTCCCGGGGTGGCCGGGTGCACCGCCACCGGCGTCCCCGCCACCGGCCCGGACCCGTCCGCGGCGGCCCGGACCACCCGGCCGGAAATCTCGTGCCCGAGGACCAGGGGCGCCTTCAGGATCGACTCGCCCGCCGCCCCGTGCAGCCAGTAATGCAGATCCGACCCGCAAATCCCCCCATACAGCACCTCCACCACCGCCTCATCCGGTGCCGGGGTTTTCAGCGGGACCTCATCGACCCGCAAATCCCCCTTGCCATGCGCCACCACCGCCGGACCCGACACCGGCAGCACCGTAGCCGCCGCTCCTGTTGCTGCTTCTGTTTCTGCTGTTTCTGTTTCTGCTGCTGCGTGTGTCATCAGACCACCACCGTCATTCCGCCGTCGATAAAGATTGTCTGCCCGTTCACAAAATCAGACCCCGCCGAGGCCAGCCACACCGCCGGGCCCGCCAGATCCTGCACCGTCCCCCACCGCGCCGCCGGCGTCCGGCCCAGAATCCAGGCATTAAACGCCTCATCATCAACCAGGTTCTGCGTCATCTCGGTATGGATATACCCCGGCGCGATCCCGTTAATCTGCAACCCCGAACCCGCCCACTCAGCAGTCATCGCCCGGGTCAGGTTCCGCAACCCGCCCTTCGCCGCCACATACGGGGCGATCGTGGGCCGGGCCAGATCCGTCTGCACCGAACAGATGTTAATGATCTTCCCGTGCCCCCGCGGAATCATGTGCCGGGCCGCCGCCCGCCCCACCAGGAACGCACTGGTCAGATCCGTCGAGATCACCCGCTCCCAATCCGCCACATCCAACTCCAGCATCGGCACCCGGTGCTGGATCCCGGCATTGTTCACCAGCACCTCCAGCGGACCCACCTGCTCCTCCACCCACGCAACACCCGCCGCAGCCGCAGCGTCATCCGTGACATCAAACACCACACTGTGCACCCGCCCCGGCGCATAATCCGCGGCCATCGCAGCCTCAGCCGCCTTCAACCGCTCCGCATTCACACCGTTCAACACCACCGTCGCACCCGCATCAGCCAGCCCCCGCGCCAACGCATTACCAATCCCCCGGCTCGAACCCGTCACCAGGGCAACCCGCCCGGTCAAATCAAAAAGTGAAGTCATGAAGAGGTCCTTTCTGTGGCGCTCACGGCGCCCGTCCTGCTGAGGTTTGAAATAGCTTGCCGGACGACGGCAAGGTCCTGGTCCCCCAGGCCCTGGCGCTTCAGTTCGGCATAAAGCCCGACGCCGGCCCGCGCCATCGGGACGGCGGCCCCGGCGGCGTCGGCGGACTCCACGACGAAGGTCAGGTCCTTGTGCATGAACTTTGCCGGCCCGGTGGGAGTGTAGTCCTTCCGGGCAATCCGCGGGCCCACCTGGTCCAGGACGCGGCTGCCGCCGAGGCCTCCGGACAGGACCTCGAAGAGGGCCGCGACATCGACGCCCGAGCGTTCGGCGAGCTCGGCAGCCTCGGCGAGCGCCGCCGTCGTGGTTCCGACCACCAGCTGGTTGCACGCCTTTGCCAGGGACCCGGCACCGAGCGGTCCCAGCAGCCTCACAGTGGTGCCCATGGCCTCGAAAAGCGGTAGCAGCCTGCGGAAGTCGGCGCCGTCGTCCGCGCCGGCCATGATCGCCAGCGTGCCATCGATCGCACCCTTCGTCCCGCCGCTGACCGGCGCGTCCAGCACCACGGCATGGCCTGAACTGGCCGCCCGGACCTTCTGCCCGAACGCCTTGACCGCCGTGGGGGAAACGCTGCTCATGACCACCACGGCAGTATTCGCCGCCGGCGGTGACGTCCGCCAGCTCGCGAGCAGCCCGGCCGCCGCGTCCTCAATGTAGGCAAGGTCCGGCAGCATGAAGACGATCACCGGCTCGTCCCTGAGCTGCTCCACGGCTTCCGCAGCGGACCCGCCGAGCCGGCGGAAATCCTCCAGCGCGGCAGGCGACCTGTTCCATGCCGTCACCGCCCAGCCCGCGCGCGCAAGATTCGCCGCCATCGGCGCCCCCATCAGGCCCAGGCCCACGAAGCCTGCTCTCTGTATGTTCATCTGCAGCGGAACCTCACTTCGTTGTGGTCAATTTTGGTCGATCCCCGGAAATCTGTTCAGTATTCTAGCCTCTATTCAGTATGATGAACAGTATGACGACTGAAACCACCGTCGCGATCGCCGTCCCGCTCGAAGCCGAGTTCGTGGAACGCATCCGCGCCGTAGATCCCTCCGTGACCGTCCTTTATGAGCCCGACCTGCTGCCGCCCGAACGGTTCCCGGCAGACCACGCCGGCGACCCCGACTTCAAGCGCACGCCCGAGCAGGAGGAGCGCTACTGGGAGATGCTGGGCAGGGCCGACGTGCTGTACGGCTTTCCGAATGAAAGCCCCGCCGGCCTGGCGCGAATCGCGAAGGAAAACCCGCGCCTGCAGTGGATCCACGCCATGGCGGCGGGCGCCGGCGGGGCGGTTAAGGCCTCCGGGCTCGACGCCGGGACCCTGAACAAGTTCAGCGTGACCACGTCCGCAGGGGTGCATGCCCTGCCCCTCGCCGAGTTTGCGGCGCTGGGCATCCTCAACGGTTTCAAGCGGACCGCGGAGCTCGCCCAGGACCAGGCCGCCAAAGTCTGGCCGGAGCTGCGGATACCCACCAAACTGGTCAACGGCTCCTCCCTGGTGGTCACCGGGCTCGGGGAGATCGGGCTGGAAACCGCCCGCATCGCCCGCGCACTCGGCATGAAGGTCAGCGGCACCAAGCGTTCCGTGGAGCCGATCGACGGCATCGAGGAAGTGGCGGGCAACAACGGCCTGGCCGGGCTGCTCGCCTCGGCCGACGCCGTGGTGAACACCCTCCCGGGCACCCCCTACACGGAGAAGCTGTTCAACCGCGAGGTCTTTGCGGCCATGAAGCCCGGCACGGTTTTCGTGAATGTGGGCCGCGGAACCGTGGTGGACGAGGATGCGCTGCTCGAAGCCCTGGATAACGGTCAGGTGGCCTACGCCTGCCTCGACGTATTCGCTGTCGAGCCCCTGCCGCAGGACAGCCCGCTGTGGAACCACCCGCGTGTCCTGGTGTCGCCGCACACCTCGGCCCTCAGCGCCGCCGAGAACCGCCTGATCGCGGAGCGCTTCTGCAGCAACCTCAGGACATTCCTCGACGGCGGCGAACTCCCCCACCTCGTGGATACGGTCCACTTCTACTAAACCGCCTGCCGCAGGACACGCCTGCAGCAGAAACACCGGAGAGCCGGGCAGCCCCAGGGTTGCCCGGCTCTTCCTGTTGGGCCCTTCCCGCGTCTGCTCCTGCGCGAGCGTACACTTCAGGCCCCAACGCCAAGCGCGAACGTCCACTTGCGGCCCGCCCCGTGAAGGGATGGGCCGCAAGTGTGCGTTCGCGCTGTGTGCTGTCTAGCCGCGTTGCTCCTAGCGGGCGTCCTCGATTGCAACCAGGTCGCGGCCCTTGGTTTCCGGCGTGAAGAAGGTGCTCACGAAGGAGATCAGGGCCAGGACCAGCGAGTAGATGGCCAGCACCAGCCAGGAGTGACCCGTTACCGCAAGCAGGGACGCGCCCACCAGCGGAACCAGGCCACCGGCCAGGACGGCGGAGAATTCGCGGCTCATGGCGACGCCGGTGAAACGGTATTGCGATCCGAACAGCTCCGGCAGAAGCGGGCACTGCGGGCCGAGCATCGACTGGACACCGATGGCGATGCCCACCACCATGACCATCCAGACCAGGGTCACGTTGCCCAGCGTTACGAGGTAGAACGCCGGGAAGGCAATCAGGGCCTGGAACAGCGCGCCGTAACGGTATACCGGGACGCGGCCAAAGCGGTCGGACAGGGCACCGAAGGTGACCACAAGGATGGCGGCAAATCCGGCAGCAATCAGGAGGCCGACGGGTCCGATGAACTTGTCGCCCGGGAAAACGCCGGCCGGGGCTGCCATGAACGCAATCAGGAGCGCAGAGTAGATCGAGGAGTTGCCGTTCTCGCCCATGCGCAGGCCGATGCCCACCAGGACATTCTTCTTGGAGTGCTTCCAGAGCTGGCCAATGGGGTTCTTGACGACATTCTTGTGCTTCTCAAGCTCCTGGAACACAGGCGTTTCCTTGAGCCGCAGCCTGATGAAGATAGCCACAGCTATCAGGAGGATGCTCGCAAGGAAGGGCACACGCCACAGCCAGCCCTCAAGTACGGCCTTGTCCGCCATGGCGATCAGCGCAAACGTGCCGGCACCCAGGAGCGTGCCCAGCTGGATCCCCACGAACGGAAGGGAAGCAAAAAAGCCACGGCGGCGGCGCGGAGCGACTTCGGAAATCAAGGTGGTGGCACCTGCCTGCTCAGCTCCCGCACCAAGCCCCTGGAGGATACGCAACGTTACGAGGAGGATGGCACCCAGCATGCCGGCCTGCTCGAAGGTAGGCAGGAGTCCGATGGCGAAGCTGGCGGTTCCCATCAGGCCGATCGTGAGAATCAGGACCATTTTCCGGCCGAACCGGTCGCCGATGAAACCAAAGATGATCCCGCCGAACGGGCGGGCAGCGAAGCCCACACCGTACGTGGCGAATGATGCGATCAGTGCACCCTCATCGCCGAGCGGCTTGAAGAACAGCGGCCCGAAGATCAGCGCCGAAGCCAGGCCGTAGATGTAGAAATCGTAGTACTCCAGAGCGGAGCCTACGGAGCTGGCAAGCGTTGCCCTGCGCAGCTGTTCCGGTTCGACGACGGCGCCGTCCGCATCAGCCAGCTGTGAATCAGTACGAGTTGTCACTAGCGCTCCCTCAAAGACACCAGACCCCCGTTGGCCTGGTGAGTAGTGACGACACCATCGCGTCGATCACTATATTGAACAGCGTACAACATGATGAACGGAGCGCCAAGAGCTCCGGGAAATCCTGCTAGCCCATGGGGTTACCCAGGGACCTCGCCAGCTCATTGAGCTCCTTGACCATCTGCGCGCCCTGCTCCTGTGAGTAGGTCGCCTTCAGGGCGGTGACGGACAGCCCAAGGCTGGGGCCGTGGGCTCCGCGGGTGGGCACAGTCACGGCGAGGCACACCACGCCGGTGGTGGATTCCTCGTCTTCAAACGCGAAGCCCTGCTCGCGGATCTCCTCCAGCTGCGCCTTCAGCTCCGCTCCCGTGCGCAGCGATTTGGGTGTCAGCACCGGGAGTTCCGCGTCGTCCGTGAACATCGCATCGATGTCATGGTCATGAAGCCTCGCAATGAGGGCCTTGCCTACGGCGCAAAGGGAAACCGGCATCTTGTCGCCAATATTGGACGTCAGACGGACGGCGGGATGGCCCTCATAGCGAGCCAGGTAGATGACGTTGGTGCCGTCCAGCATGGCAATGCGCACCGTTTCACCGGACAGCGTGGGCGCCTGCTCGCAGAAACGGTAAAACTCCTGGACTTCGTCGAGCCGGCTCAGGTAGGCGGCGCCCAGTTCAACGAGCTTGCGCCCCAGCGTGTATTCGGCGCCCTGCCTGCTGATAAGCCTGGCCTCCTCGAGGGCCAACAGGAGGTTGGAGGTCGAAGATTTGGGGATTCCGAGGTCCCGGGCGAGGTCACTGAGCGTCAACCGGCCAGTGGCAGACGCTGCGAGCGACTCCAGGACGGCGGCAGCCCTTGTGACGGCAGGCGCCGGGGACGCGCTGCCCAGTCCGTCGTTGGCTTTGGGGGTGCGGGAATCGGCCATGATTCTCCTTTTCGATACGCGCTCAGACAGTGGGGGCAAGCAGATTGCATCGCGCACCAAACACCGGCGACGATGCCAAAGCGTCCAGTCAACTGAACACATACCATCATACTGGCTGGGCGGCTGCTGCTGAAGGCATGCCGGGACCCTTCCTGCCGACGGCGCGCGGAGGCCGGCCCGCAACAGTTTCGTGTTTCCGAAAGTTCACGGTATATTCAACGTCAAGCCTTCCACCGCGGCATCCCCCAATAGTCGCGGTGGAAGGCTTATCCAATTCTTAGGCCTTTCTGGTTTTCCGGCCTTTCCGGGTCCGAAGCCCTCTGCTCAGGCCGCAGTCGCAACCGCGTTACCGGCAGCGGCGTTGTCCGCCACCGCGCTCCGCAGTCTCCAACCGCCGCCGAGTCCGTCGCGGATGATCTCCATGGTGGTCAGCTCCGATCCCCCGTTACGCCCCAGCCGGGCCTGCAGCCGCCACACTTCCACGTCGACGCGGCTACGTCCCAGCGGCATCCGGCGCTCCGCTTCCCACCAGCTGACGCGTTCAAACCACCGCAGCGGTTCCGCGCCTACGGTCCATTCCCGCCCGCCGCGGATGACAGCCCCCGGCTGCCCGTCGGCATCAACCCTCACAAGTACGTGTTCCATGCCCGCAGGCTAGGCCGGGCACCGACATTTTTCGGGGCCACAGTCACGCAGTGGGAAACGCAGAAAACCCCGCCTGACCAGGTTCAAGAACTTGGTCAAACGGGGTTTGAAGGTGGGTCCTACCGGGATCGAACCGATGACATCCACGGTGTAAACGTGGCGCTCTACCAGCTGAGCTAAAGACCCAAAGAGAGGTTTTTCGCGCCGAAGCGCTCGAACCAACGAACATAGACTCTACCCGAACAGTGCCCCCAAACGCTAATCGGGTCAGGCTGCCGGGAGCGGCGGCAATTCTTCGGCCAGCCAGGCGAGGGACTCGCTCACTCCGGCTTCCAGCTTGATCGTGGCGAGGTCGTCGCCGCGCGTCTGGCCACGGTTGATGATGACAACAGGTTTGCCTTGCTTGGCGGCATGGCGGACAAACCGCAGCCCGCTCATGACGCTTAGTGAGGAACCGGCAACAAGCAGGGCCTCGGCTTCATCCACCATTGCGTATGCCCGCTCCACGCGGTCCTTGGGGACGTTTTCACCGAAGTACACAAAGTCCGGTTTCAGGACCCCACCGCACGCGGGGCAGCGGGCGACCACAAAGCTGCGGATCAGGCGCAGGTCCTCCACCGTGGCATCGGCATCAGGGGCCATTTCGACAAGACCGGACGTGGTGGCGTGATCCAGGAAGTCCGGGTTCAGTTCCTCCAGCACCCCGGCCAGCATTTGCCTCGAGTAGGTGCGGCGGCAGTCCAGGCAAATCACCTGGTCGAAGCGTCCATGAAGGTCAACTACGTTGGTACTGCCCGCGTCCTCGTGAAGACGGTCCACGTTCTGGGTGATCAGTCCGGTCAGGAGCCCGCGCTGCTCGAGGAGGACGACGGCGGCATGGCCGGCATTGGGATTGGCCCGCCTGAGGTGGGACCAGCCAATGTGGTTCCGCGCCCAGTACCGCTGCCGGTTGGCAGCATCGCCGACAAACTCCTGATAGGTCATGGGTGAGCGCGGGGGCGAATCCGGTCCCCGGTAGTCCGGAATGCCAGAGTCCGTGCTCAGCCCCGCCCCGGTCAGAAGCGCCAACGGCAGCCCGGCGAGCACATCCCGGATCCCGCCCAGCACATCGAGGTCGCTGGCCGATGACTCGGCGCGCGGGGCAGGCGGCAGACTGGCAAACCCTGTCAGGCCGGTGCCGGTCCGCCGCTGGTCCATCGGGTAACCCCGGCGCCTAGCCCCGGGCGAGTTCTGCCAGGATGCGGCGGTACTCGCCGAGGTCCCGGGCCTGGCCCCGCGGATTCACGACCACGTAGCGGACCGTTCCGTCGGCGTCGATGATGAATGTCCCGCGCCGCGCCATTCCGCTTTCCTCGTCGAACACGCCGTACTTCCGGGCAACGGCGCCGTGCGGCCAGAAGTCCGCGAGCAGACTGAAGCCATAGCCTTCCTGCTCGGCGTACGCACGGAGGGCGAACTTGCTGTCCACCGAGACCGCCAGCACTTCGGCGTCGGCATGCTGGAAGGCTGCGAGGTTGTCGCGGATCTCACACAGTTCGCCTGTGCAGATCCCGGAGAACGCGAAGGGGTAGAAAATAACCACCACGTTGCGTCCGCGGAAGTCGGCAAGCCGGACGGGCTCACCGAACTGATTGACCAGGGTGAAATCGGGGGCCTGCTGCCCAACCTCAGGGACTCCCGCCAGATCCACCGACGCAACGGCGGCCTGTCCGGTCACTTGTTCTTCCTGGTCACCAGGCGCGTGGCGCTCCAGTCCTTGGAAACGCCCGCGGACGTCGTGCAGTGCAGCCCTGCGGTGGGGGCGGCGTCCTGGATGTCGGAAGGCGAAACGTATCCGGTACGGCCGGACTTGGGCGTGAGGACCCACACCACCCCGCCCTCGGTGAGCGTCGTGAGCGAATCGACCAGCGTGTCCACGAGGTCGCCGTCGCCGTCCCGCCACCAAAAGATCACGGCGTCCACGACGTCGTGATCATCCTCATCCAGAAGCTCCGACCCCGTCAGATCCTCTATGTCATCACGCAAGTCGAAGTCGACGTCGTCGTCGTAACCGAACTCCTGAATCAGATCCCCGTCCTTGAAACCCAATTTTTCCGCCACATTTACCGAAGTGGCGGCGTCGGCCTCGCTCACGTGTTCCTCCTGTGCCTAGTGATTTCAATTACTCCAAGCCAACACCCTTTGGGCGTGTGCTTCAAGCTACGTGCGCCGCGGTGCGGCTTATTGTGCGTCACACAACAAGTATGACGGTCAAATAGGGCAGGCGGTTCAGGTGCGGCTACGCATCCGGAAGCCGTCAGAGCTACAGTGACTGTTGACAACTATGCCTAGCGGGGCGACCGCCCCGACCCAATAGGCAGTCATACACACGAGATAGAACCCTGCCCGGCGCACATGACCGGGCTGTTGTAACCGATACGACGCACACGACGCGTTCACGCCGGGCAGCTACCCTGCCGGACCTGAGTGCGCCGATGAATGCGCGCAAAGAGAGGTTGGACGTGGCTGCAGGAGAAGATACCTCCCATATCCTCAGCGGGTTGACTAACCAGCTGCCTGATCGTGATCCGGAAGAGACCGCCGAGTGGGTTGAGT